>JAKAYF010000015.1 GCA_021816465.1 Nitrospirota bacterium | reverse complement strand
GGACAACGGACAAGCAATGGAAACGAGTGTCATGAAATCTCCGACCAAGGAGAATATTCATTGTGAGATTTAAGGTTAAAAGAGATGGGGCTCATCGTTTCCCTCAGACTGAGAGGGGAGCATATTCCTGAGGTTTATGATGGCTCATTTGTCCATCGTCTCACCGTTATCTGGAGAGATAACGGTGAGATTTTTTGGCAGGCTATGAGCTTTTCCGGAACAATATTTTTTGCATGAAAAAGAGATGAAATGGCAATAACAAAAAAGTTTTCTGCCTATGATGGCCAGAAAATTTCCTTTCTCACCCAACATGGAAAAGATCGGGTTGTTGCGGACGTCCTGAATCCGGTTCTCGGCTGTCGTATTGAACGGGTGACTGGCTATGATACCGATCTTTTGGGTACATTTACCCGCGACATCCCCAGAGCAGGAACACAGATTGAGGCGGCAAGAAAAAAAGCACGAACAGGGATGAGTCTTTCAGGTCTCTCCATCGGGATTGCAAGTGAGGGCTCTTTTGGGCCGGATCCCTTTGCAGGAGTTTTTCCGTGGAATCTTGAGATCCTGATCTTTATTGATGACGAAAGAGATATTGAAATTTGCGGAGCGGCTCAAGGCAAGGCCAACTTTTCCCATAGTCTGGCATCCGGATGGTCTGAGGCCGAAAGCTTCGCCCGGGAGGCCGGTTTTCCCGGCCAGCATCTGGTTGTGCGTCCGGAAGGAGAAATTGATCCGCGAATCCGGAAGGGAATCGCCTCATGGAAAGACCTTGAGAATGCCTTCGAGTGGGCATCCGGTCAGTCGAAAACGGGGCAGGTGTTTCTTGAAACCGACGGCCGCGCCCATGCCAATCCTGTTCGGATGGAGAACATCCGTCTGGCATCGGAAGACCTTCTGAGGAAGATCCTGTCCGCATGTCCTGCTTGTAACGCTCCGGGTTTCTGGGTTGTTGACCGGATTCCTGGCCTTCCCTGCAGAAACTGCGGAGGAGGGACTCAGGACTTTCTTGCGGACGTTTACGGTTGTATCAAGTGTGGCCACCGCGCAAGACAAGAGCGTTCCGATTGGAAATATGCAGATCCGCTCCACTGCGACTATTGTAACCCCTGATCTTGTGCCGGGTGGTCGATTGCGGCCGCCAGGGATCTCTGCCACAGATCCCTGTTATCAGAAAAGAGCCGGTGACGAGGGGGCGTCGCTATTCCAAGACTATGGAAGCTTTATCAGACGACCTTTCGGACACGTTTTTCTTCATGACGGCTGTCGTGCAAGCAAACTTTTCTGAAATCCGGAACGGGCATTCATCCGGAAATGGTTCAGCTCCCTGCTGTAGGCTTGGACGATCGGACCATTTTTGTGGGCTTATGAAAACAAGAAGAGGTTTTCCGAAGATGAAACCTGTTTCCCCGGAACCGTCTTTTGACGGATATAATGGTAGCGCCGGTATTTTTTTGGAGAGGAAAGCCTCGAAGACCGCACCAGTCTTCACAGCCTTCAATCCTGTGAATCACAGCGCGTTGGAGGAACCGCTTCCGATGGAAGGCGGCTTCGGTTCTGACCGCCTGGGGTCTGATCATGATCGGCCGGGGGGAGCGTTTTATGTCAGGAGTTTTCCCCGCCATGGCTTTGATCGTCTGGCTCAATCTTCGCTTCCGCTGATCATTGAAGGGGAAACTGGGACCGGGAAAGAGTTTCTTGCGCGGATGATACATGAAAGCAGCTCCCGCAAAAAAGGTCCGTTTGTGGTTCTTGATGCGACTCATTTTTCCAGTGAGATCGCCGATTCCCTGCTATTTGGCCATCGAAAGGGGAGTTTCACCGGAGCGGCAGGCGATCATACCGGTCGTCTCGAGTCATCTCATCAGGGGACGCTTTTTATCGACGAGCTTCAGAATATGTCGCTGGAAGTCCAGATGAAGCTGCTGCGATTTCTTGATCGCAAGACACTCCAGCCCCTCGGTTCGACGAGAGAGATTTCCATTGACACAAGAATCCTTGTTGCGACCAATGAGCGCATCCCTTCTTTGTTGTCTGCTGGTCGCTTAAGGGCCGACTTCTTTTACAGGATCAGGGGAAAAACCATCAGGATCCCTCCTTTGCGGGAGCAGGCAGAAGAGATTCCCGCTTTGATCGATTGGAAATGGAAACGGTGGCAGGAGGAAAACAAGGCCATGGCGCCTGACCTTTCCAGAGATGGAGTCAGGGTTCTTAAGTCTTATTCCTGGCCGGGAAATATCAGGGAGCTTTTTTCTTTTCTGGACGGTCTGTTGGGGGCTTTTATGCCCGGTGAAAAAGTGCCGGTTGCCTGGATCAGGGAAGAGCTCAAATCCATGGAGCTTGACTGGTCTGGAGGTTCTGGACTGGATCAGGGGGAGGCTCTGGCAATTGAAAGAGACTTGATCGTTCACTCCCTCAGATCTTCTGACGGCGAGATTGCCAAAGCTTCCGAGTTAATAGGGATGAGTCGGACGACCATGTGGAGAAAAATGAAAAAGTTTGGAATCCGGCCATTTGATGGGAGCTGATCTGCCGGAGCGGTCAGGAGAAACGTTTGGCATGCCTTTTTTTCTGCGCAGGGATGAACAAATATTAAGGTTTTTACTGGTAATCCGGAGGTTGTCCTGGAATGCTTGATGCATTAATGCAAAAAAAGATCCATGCCGCAGCGGACTTGCTGCGGGCTGGTGAGACCGTTGCTTTTCCGACAGAGACCGTCTATGGGCTTGGAGCGGATGCTTCAAATCCTGTGGCGATAGAGAAAATATTCACAATCAAGGGGCGTCCGGCGGATCACCCCCTTATCGTTCATATTGCTGATGTGACTCAGCTTGAGCTTTATGTCGAGAAGATTCCCCGTTCCGTATGGCGGCTTTCAGCCCGTTTCTGGCCAGGACCCCTGACCCTGATTCTGCCTCGACGCAGCGACGTTCCGAACCAGGTGACAGGAGGACAGGATACGGTAGGAGTTCGGGTGCCAGACCATCCGGTTGCCACGTCTTTGCTGAAGGCATTTGGACGGGGAATTGCCGCACCGTCAGCCAATCCTTTTGGTCGGGTGAGCCCGACAACGGCGGAACATGTTCGGGCAGGACTTGGATCCGGAGTGGGCATGATCCTTGACGGAGGGCCTTGCCGGGTCGGGGTGGAGTCCACCATTCTCAGTCTGGATGAGAAAAGTGCGGTTCTTCTTCGTCCGGGAGGAATTTCGGTCGCAGAGATTGAAGAAACGCTCGGGAGGCACGTTCTCCCTGGATATTCCCGGGAGCCACGGCTCCGGTCGCCAGGTTCGCTGCCCTCTCATTATGCCCCTGTCACTCCCCTTGAGGTTCATCCGAACGCCACATTGTGGCATCGTGTTTTTCAAATTATTTCCCATGGGGGTAAGGTTGCTGTCCTGAACTTGGGAAAGACAGGCGAGAAACTCGAATGCGGTAGCGTCAACGCCGTTTCCATGCCTTTGACGGCGTTTGAGTATGGTCAAGCGCTTTATTCAACCTTGCATCACCTTGATCGGGAGGGATTTGACCGTATTCTTCTTGAAGCACCTCCTGATTTGCCGGAGTGGCTTGCGGTTAATGACCGGATCAGACGTGCTTCTCAAACATCTTCACTGGAAAGAGAAGCAGCGCAGTAGGGGAGGATATGCCTGCGTTCTCTTTCTTGAAGTCTTTTCCCTGAGTCTTTCCTTGCGTTTTTCCTCACCTTCATGTTTCGGTACTGATGCGACCAGTCGATTCTCCTTGGGTTCTCCCGGGATGTGTTTTGAAAGGCAATTGACAAGCGCTCTTTTTATGTATATAATGGTTAATAAGTTACTAACCATTATATACATAAAGAAGTGCCGAACATTTTGGGAGGGGAAATGGTCAAGCGTCAAATTCACGAGACAGACCTGTTGATCATTGGAGGGGGAACGGCGGGTTGCTTTGCGGCCATCAGTGCAAGAAGAGCTTCCCCCGATATTCGTGTGCTGATCCTTGAGAAGGCTCATATCGACCGTTCCGGCTGCCTTGCCGGAGGAATGAATGCGATCAACGCCTATATCAACCCGGGGGAAACCGTCGACTCTTTTGTGGATTATGTCCGATTCGATTCCATGGGGATTTTAAGGGAAGATCTTGTTAGAACACAGGCGGAGCTCTTCTCGGAGGTCGTCCGGGAACTCGAGCAGATGGGGTTGCCTATTGTGAAAGACGAAAATGGCCAGTATTCCCCTCGTGGCCGCTGGAACATCAAGATTCATGGGGAATCCCTGAAATCTATTCTGGCGAGAAAAGTGGTTGAGTCGGGTGTGACGGTCCTGAACCGGGTTGTTGTCACGAATCTCATGCTTCATGGAGGGGCTGTTACCGGCGCCATGGGATTTGGTGTTCGCGACGGAGATTTTTATGTCGCCAGGTCGAAAAAAACGATCGTCGCAACTGGTGGCGCTTCAGGGCTTTATCGTCCGAACAATGAAGGCGCCGCCCGCCACAAGATGTGGTATTCCCCCTTCAACACCGGCGCCGGATATGCAATCGGCATCAGGGCCGGTGCAGAGATGACAAGCTTTGAGCATCGGTTCATTGCCTTGAGGACAAAAGAGACCCTGGCCCCAACAGGGACGCTGGCTCTTGGTTTTGGGGCCCCACAGGTCAATGCGCTCGGAGAAGAGTTCATGAAGCTCAGATGGTCCGAATGGGGCGGGGAGGGTGCCCCCACCCCGATACGGCTTGCCGCTCCGATGAAGGAGATCGAGGAGGGGCGGGGGCCATGTTTCATGGATACAAGGCATCTATCCGATGATCGGGTCAAAAAGCTCAAGGAAGCCTATCTGGACATGTATCCCAATACTGTTCTCTATTGGGCGTCAAGTGATATCGATCCCGGACGGGATCCGATCGAAATCTGCGGGACAGAGCCCTATGTTGTCGGAGGCCATTGCCAGGCAGGATACTGGGTTGATGCCGGAAGGCGCACGACTCTTCCGAATCTTTTCGCCGCTGGAGATGTGGCGGGAGGGGCCCCTTACAAGTTTGTTTCAGGGTGTTTTGCCGAAGGAAAGATCGCTGCAATGACAGCTCTTTCGGAAATTCGGGATGAAAATCGCCCGATTCCTGGCCTCGATCTTGCCCAGGTGACAGAAGAGGAGGACCGTGTGTTTTCGTATCTTGATCACGCAGACGGCGAGTATTCTCCTGAGGAGATTGAGGAACGCATGCAGAAAGTCATGGACGAGTATGCCGGCGGGATCCGGACTGCTTATAAAATGAATGAGGCGGGGCTTTCCATGGCGGATAACTACCTTCAGAGGATTGTGTCGGACCTTCCCCGGATGAAGGCAGGCGATCTTCATGAACTGATGAATGCCCATGAGGTTGTTGACCGGATTGATGTTTCCCGGGTTCTTGTTGCCCATCTCAGGGCAAGAAAGGAAAGTCGATGGCCAGGTTTTCAAAGCCGCACAGACTTTCCTGATATGGATCCGGAGAACTGGTCCGTGTTTGTCAACTCGGTGCGGGATCTTGAGACGGGAGAGACAAGGATCGTTTTCAGGCCTCTTGACGGGGGAGGCGACTTGAAAGGTGGCCATCAGGAGGATAAGGAGGTGTTTCATGGGAATTCGCATTGATCTGAATGTTTGTCATGGATGTGTGAAACTTCCCGAGGCAAGATGTGTCATGGCTTGCCCGGGGGATCTTGTCGGGATCCGCAAAGAAGACCAGAAGGCTTTTATGCGTGTCCAGGCCGATTGCTGGGACTGCTATGCCTGCGTCAAGCCCTGTCCTGTAGGGGCAGTCGAGGTGGTCCTGCCGTATTCAGTGGCCGCGGAAAATGCCAGGCTGATGCCGAAGGTCAGGAGGGAAACGATCCGCTGGACTCTTGAAACGGCAGGAAAGGATCCTGAATTTTTTGACGCGCCAACACGTGTTCCCGATGACCTGATCGCAGAGATGGGCGGGGCCTGACGATGGCCGTCTTCATCCATTTCTGCTCAACATCCGGAAGTTCTCCATGGCTCTTGATCTCCCCGGCGTCGGCTGCGGGAAGAATGTCAACTCTGCTGAACTGTTAATCGGAAAGGGAAAAAATGACGTTATCGGTACCTCACGGAGGATCTCTCGTGATCAACTCCGTGGATCCGCAGGAAAAGGACTCTCTTCTCAGGGAGTTGAAAAAGGCTCCATCCGTGACACTGGATCCACGGGAGATCTCTGACCTTATCTTATTGTCCGAAGGAGGGCTTTCTCCTCTCGATGGTTTTATGGATGAAGCCGCATGGAGTTCCGTTGTCGAACGAATGAGGCTTCCTAATGGTCTCCTCTTTCCGCTTCCTGTTGTTTTGCCTGTTCTTGAAGCGCTGGCAAAAACATTGAAGAAGGGGGATCTGGTCGCCTTGAAGGATGAGCATGGAAAGATCCTGGCCGCCCTCAATGTCAGCGATGTGTACAAGCGGGATATCAGGAAAGAGGCCCGGGAGGTCTATCGGACGGAAGATCCGGCTCATCCGGGGGTGAGCTATCTTTTATCCGTTTCGCCATATGCTGTGGCAGGAAAGGTTCGCGTTGTCGAAAATCTGTCAGGAGGCGTTTTTTCCAACAGACGGATGACCCCGACAGAGACGAGAAATCTTTTCAACCATCACAGCTGGTCGACTGTTGTTGGTTTTCAGACCAGAAATCCCATTCACCGAGCCCATGAGTATATTCAGAAGTGCGCGCTCGAGCTGGTCGATGGTCTCCTTCTCCACCCGCTGGTAGGAGAGACAAAGGAGGATGATGTTCCGGCTTCCGTGAGGATGGATTGCTACGAGGCCCTCTTGTCCCGGTACTATCCTTCCAACCGGGTTGTTCTTGGCGTTTTTCCCGGTTCGATGAGATATGCGGGCCCGAGAGAGGCCCTTTTCCACGCCCTTATTCGCAAGAACTACGGGTGTACCCATTTTATTGTCGGTCGGGATCATGCAGGGGTTGGTTCTTATTATGGCCCTTTTGAGGCACACGACCTGTTAAAGGAGTTTGATTACGACGATCTGGGAATTGTGCCCATCTTTTTCGATACGGCATATTATTGCCGGTCCTGTGAAGCGATGGCTTCCCACAAGACCTGTGGACATTCCGAGGACTCAAGGGTTCTTCTGTCAGGGACACAGGTTCGAAAGATGCTTCGTGAAGGAATCGCTCCGCCTCCGGAGATGACCAGGCCTGAAGTGGCCAAAATCCTGATCAGCCATTACACCAAAGCGGCAAACACTGCTTCCTGAACATCTCCCACCATTTTGCCGGAAGGATCTTTTCCTTCCGGTTCCTCCTCTGAATTTTTCGAAATGCTGTGATCTTCACGGGATGTCTTTTGGTTTGACCCCAGACTTTTTTTGGGGGAAAATTCTGTCGACAACCATGGACGAATATCAGATTTTGACAGAGAGGAACAGTTGAGATGATTCAGACGAAGGGTTATGCGGCAATGGAGGCAGGGCAGCCTCTTGTACCTTTTTCCTTTTCGAGAAGAGAGCTTGCTCCCAACGATATTCTGGTCGAGATCCTTTATTGCGGGATTTGTCACTCGGATATCCATCAGGTTAAGGATGAATGGGGCGGCGCAACCTTTCCCCTTGTTCCCGGACATGAGATTGTGGGTCGTGTTGTCAGGACAGGGAGTGCTGCAAAGCGTTTTGCTGTCGGCGATGCTGCCGGCATCGGCTGTTTTGTTGATTCCTGCGGAAGTTGCCAGTCTTGCAAGGAAGGGTTGCAGCAGTACTGTACGGGGGGGCTGGTCTGGACTTACAACTCGAAGGACAGGGACGGGAATTTGACCCAGGGCGGATATTCCCGCCATATCGTGATTCGGGAAGACTACGCGCTCAGGATTCCGGACAATCTGTCCCTTGAAACAGTTGCCCCCCTATTGTGTGCAGGAATCACAACATACTCTCCCCTTCGAAGGTTCAAGGTCGGAAAAGGGACCCGGGTGGGTGTTATGGGCCTTGGAGGTTTGGGACACATGGCTGTCAAGCTTGCGTCGAGAATGGGAGCGGAAGTGACCGTGCTTTCTCATTCCCCGAAAAAGGAAGCTGACAGCAAGGCACTCGGAGCAACCGGGTTTGTCAATACCAAAGATTCTTCTGCCGTTGCCCGCCTTTCTGAAACGCTTGACGTGATTATCGACACCATTTCAGCTCCGCATGATCCCAATCTCTATCTGGGGCTTTTAAAACGCGACGGAGCAATGGTTCTGGTCGGTGTTCCCGAGTCTCCTCTTGCCGTCCATGCTTTCAGCCTCATAGCCAGACGGAGGACCCTGACGGCCTCCTTGATCGGCGGTCTTTCGGAAACACAGGAGCTTCTGGATTTTTGCGGAAAAGAAAATATCGGTGCGGATGTCGAGGTCATTGCTGCAGATGAAATCAATAAAGCTTATGACAGGACCCTGGCTGGCGATGTCCGCTACCGTTTTGTTATCGATATGAAATCGCTGGATTGAAAAATGCCGGAGAAGTCCTGTCAGGTCCAGCGCAATCTGGCACTTGGCATCCGTAGTTTTTCTTTCAGGACGAGAATGAGGGGGATTCTGGTCTCCCTCGTCTCTTTCGCTTTTCTTCTGTTTGTTCCTCACATTTCCTATCCCCTGACAAAAAAGGAAGCAGTACTGCTAGCCCATAAAGCTGAAGTGGGGGGATCACCAATCTTTCCTGCAGTTGACCCGACTTGCCAGAGATGGAGATATCTGGTCCCAAATCGTTTTGGGTGATTACTACTTGAGAGGCAAAAACGGCAGGAAAGATCCGGCGGCCGCTTTCAGATGGTATCTGGAGGCGGCCAGAACGGGCAGCCCTGTTGCGGAAACCAACGTTGGAGCTGCCTACTTCTATGGAGAAGGTGTCCAGGCAAACTATCTGATTGCAAGGGATTGGTTCCAGAAAGCGGCCGATCAGGGTTTCGTCAACGGGGAAAGCTGGATGGGAACACTTTATGCTTCCGGGCTCGGTGTCTCAAAAGATATTCCCGAGGCGGTCAAATGGTACCGAAAGGCGGCATCGGGGGGAGATGCCGGTGCTGCGACGGATCTGGGCGTGATCTATCAGGATGGTCTTCTGGGCCGGAAGGATTTTTTAAAGGCAAGAAAATGGTTCAGGGTTGCAGTGTCGAGAAATGATCCTCAGGCGATGGCAATGCTCGGGTCCCTCTACAAGTATGGACAGGGTTCGAACAGTTCACTTGAAATCTATTTATAGCTAATCTATACTTTCCATTATGGATAGATATGTAGCGATAGGAGAAGCCTCCGAAGCACTGGGTGTGTCGATTACGACGCTGCGGCGCTGGGAGGCCGAAGGCAAGCTGATACCGGAGCGCACAGCGGGACGGCAGCGCCGGTATGACCTTGCCAAACTCAAGCCGGAGTTGTTTCACGCCGCGCCCCAAGACCGCAAAACGATTGCCTATGCCCGCGTTTCCAGTCACGATCAGAAAGACGATCTGGAACGGCAAAAGCAGGTGCTTGAGCTTTATTGCGCCAGGCAGGGCTGGACATTCGAGGTGATTGCCGATCTGGGTTCCGGCATGAACTACAACAAAAAAGGCTTGAAACGGCTGCTCGATGAAATCATCGAAGGGCGCGTCGGTCGCTTGGTCGTCACCCACAAAGACCGCCTGTTGCGCTTTGGTGCAGAGCTGGTGTTTGCGATTTGCGAGGCGAAAGACGTGGAGGTGCTCATCATCAACAAAGGTGTCGATACGACGTTCGAGGAAGATTTGGCGAAAGACGTGCTGGAGATCATCACAGTCTTCAGTGCCCGCTTGTACGGCAGCCGCTCGCGCAAGAACCAGAAGCTGCTCGATGGCATGAAACAGGCCGTGGAAGCTGCATCATGCTGATCGCCCACAAGATCGCGCTCGACCCGAACAACGCGCAGGCGACTTACTTTGCCCGCGCTGCCGGGACGGCGCGTTTCGCTTACAACTGGGCGCTTGCCGAATGGCAACGACAGTACGAGGCGTGCAAAGCAGATGCGTCGATGCCCAAGCCGTCGCAAATGGCGCTGCGCCGCCAACTCAACGACATCAAGGGCGAGCGGTTTCCCTGGATGCTGGAAATCACCAAGAACGCGCCACAGATGGCGATTATCCAGTTGGGTGCGGCATTCAAGAACTTCTTTGCTGGTCGCGCCAAATTCCCGAAGTTCAGGAAAAAAGGTCTGCACGACCGATTCAGCCTGACCAACGATCAATTCAGCATCGACGGTTCCCGCATCCGCATCCCCAATCTTGGCTGGGTGCGGATGCGGGAGACGTTGCGCGTCACAGGCAAAATCATGTCGGCCACGGTCTCCCGTGTGGCCGACCGCTGGTTTGTCAGCATCACCGTCGATACCCCGGACGATTCACATCTGCCCAAGGCCAAAAACCAAGGCGTGGTGGGTGTGGATTTGGGCGTATCGGTGCTGACAACGCTCTCAACGGGAGAGGCCATCACCGGGCCGAAGGCGCACAAGGCTTTGCTGTCCAAGCTGCAACGGCTGTCGCGCAGCCTGTCGCGCAAGGTCCAAGGTTCGGAGAATCGCAAGAAGGCGAAGGTGAAACTGGCAAGGCTGCACGCCAGAGTCGGCAATATCCGCAAGGATGCGCTCCATAAACTCACGACGGACCTGACGTGCCGGTTCCATACCATCGCCATCGAGGACTTGAACGTGCGTGGCATGGTCAAAAACCGGCACTTGTCGCGCGCCGTGTCTGATATGGGCTTCTTCGAGTTCCGGCGGCAACTGGAGTACAAGGCGGCACAGCGCGGCGGAATGATCGTCGTGGCCGACCGCTGGTATCCGAGTAGTAAAACGTGTTCGGATTGCGGTCAAAAGCTCGAAACGTTGCCGCTGGCGGTACGCGAGTGGGTGTGCCCTGCGTGTGGTTCGGTTCATGATCGAGATGTAAACGCAGCAATCAACTTGAAGAATCTGGCGGTGAGTTCCACCGTCTCAGCCTGTGGAGAGGAAGGCTCTGGCCTTGGGCGCAAGCTCAAGACGAAACCAGCCTCGGTGAAGCAGGAATCCAGCAGCAAAGCGACCTATGGTTAGCTTTGCGTAGGTATGGAGGAACGGTGTTCCTCAGGACTTCTCCAGAGCCGTTTTCTGGTACAAGAAGTCAGCGGCGCTGGGATCGATTGTCGCTGCCTATGGACTTGGGATCTGCTATGCCCAGGGACAGGGCGTTCCCAGGGATCGGGTCATGGCGTATGCATGGCTATCAAGGGTGCTCAATGCCTCGAGGGCACACTCGAAGACTTGGATGGTTGTCAAAAGGGAGATCCTCTACCTCTCGAGAAAAATGTCTCCTGAGCAGTTGGTTCAAGCCCGCAAACTCTCCATGAAACTTCCCGGAGCGTGACTTCCGGACAGATGTTTCTTCATGCACTTTTTCTTTCCTGACATGGATTTTTCGTCTCAATTGACAACAGGCAATTCAGGGGTATCCTGAACCATCCCCACCATCTGAAATTATTCATAGGTTGTCAACCGCCGGGCGATGTTCCTTTCGGGCTGGCCGCTTCGGGATGCGGTTTCGCTCTTCGTACGGGCGGAGTCTTTTCCTGTCAGGAAGTGTGGTGGGTAGTCGTTATCGGTTTGGTCTTTGGAAAAAACTTCTTTTTGAAGGAGGTAAGCCATGGAAACGACACAGGTCAAGAGGGAAGAAATCATCATGAAGGCGGAGAAAAAGGGGAGGCTTGCGCTGATTGATCCGGCTCCGGATCCAACGGAAGATGGACTGATCTCCTGGAAACAAAATGTGAGGGGGTATTTCAGCGCCGTTTGCGACGATCTGGTGATGGAGTACCATGCTCCGGAAATGAGGGGGGAAATCCTGGCTGCTCTTGAAAGGGGATGTGAGGTCCTGATCAATCGGCAGCCGGTTATGGATGTTCCTCATGAAGAAGCGATTCGCCATTTGAAGGAAGTTTTTGCGGAGCTTCATTAGGGAGAGGCTGTCTGGCGGGTTGTATGAGGGGAGGCGTTCAGCCTCCCTTTTTTTTGGGCCACCGTTCTCCCTGAAGTTTTGTTTGCCTGCCATAGTCCGGACGCGTGCTCAAACTACGAGGGCCATTTCCCTCAAAATCAATCCCGACGGTCTTCAATCCCGTTTCCGCTTCGCAACAGGAAGAACGCAAAATGGGATTTGACAAGGGACCAGCGGAGAGGCAATCTGGTACGATGCGATAACTGCCACAGACATAGACAGAAGGAGCCATATATGCCTCAATACCGTTCCCGTACAACCACTCATGGTCGCAACATGGCCGGAGCCCGATCTTTGTGGCGCGCCACCGGCATGAAAGATGACGATTTCGACAAGCCGATTATTGCTGTGGTGAACTCTTTTACCCAGTTTGTCCCGGGTCATGTCCATCTGAAGGATCTGGGCCAGATGGTTGCGCGTGAAATTGAGGCGGCAGGCGGAGTTGCAAAGGAATTTAACACTATTGCGGTCGATGATGGCATCGCCATGGGCCACGGGGGGATGCTGTATTCTCTTCCTTCGCGCGACCTGATTGCCGATTCGGTTGAGTACATGGTCAATGCGCATTGCGCAGATGCAATGGTCTGTATTTCCAACTGCGACAAAATTACGCCCGGAATGCTGATGGCTGCGCTCAGGCTGAATATTCCGGCGGTCTTTGTTTCGGGGGGACCGATGGAAGCGGGCAAAATCGTGAAAGTCATAAACGGGGACCAGAAAACCATCAAGCTGGATCTGGTCGATGCGATGATCAAGGCCGGAGACAGCACCGTGAGTGACTCGGACGTCGGGGAGATCGAGCGATCGGCGTGTCCAACCTGTGGGTCATGCTCCGGCATGTTTACTGCAAATTCGATGAATTGTCTGACTGAAGCGCTGGGCTTGTCTCTTCCTGGCAACGGGACCATTGTTGCGACACACGCTGACCGGAAGGATCTCTTCCTGCAGGCCGGCCGGCTGATCGTTGATCTTTCCAGGCGCTACTATGAACAGGACGATGCGTCTGTCCTGCCCAGGAGCATTGCCACGATGGCTGCGTTCGAGAATGCAATGGCTCTCGATGTATCCATGGGCGGCTCTACCAATACAGTCCTTCATCTGCTGGCGGCCGCCCATGAAGCGGGCGTTGCATTTTCGATGTCCGATATCGACCGGATTTCCCGCAAGGTGCCCTGCTTGTGCAAGGTTGCCCCGATGACGGACAAGTTCCATATTGAAGATGTTCACAGGGCCGGGGGCATCTTCGGCATTCTGGGCGAGCTGGCGCGCGCCGGGCTGCTCGATACATCGCTCCCCACAGTCCATTCAAGAACACTGGGCGAAGGGATCCTGAAAAATGATGTCAGATCGACCACCCATCCGGCTGTTCACCATTTTTACCGCGCTGCGCCGGGAGGAGTTCCGACGCAAGTGGCTTTTTCCCAGTCGGAGCGTTATGAAACGCTGGATCTTGATCGCTCGGCCGGCTGCATCCGGGATCTTGAGCACGCATATTCAAAAGATGGCGGTCTCGCGGTTCTTTACGGAAATCTGGCCAAAAATGGCTGCATCGTCAAAACGGCCGGGGTGGATGAAAGTATTCTGAAGTTCTCCGGCAAGGCGCGCGTGTTTGAAAGTCAGGACGCGGCGGTGGATGCCATTCTGGGAGATGCCGTCCATGCCGGAGATGTTGTCATCATACGCTATGAAGGGCCTAAGGGTGGGCCGGGAATGCAGGAAATGCTGTACCCGACCTCCTATATCAAGTCCAAGGGACTGGGGAAGGTGTGTGCGCTTTTAACCGATGGCCGCTTTTCCGGCGGTTCGTCCGGCCTGGTGATCGGCCATGCTTCCCCTGAAGCGGCGGAAGGCGGTGCGATCGGTCTGGTGGAAGAGGGGGACGTGGTCGATATTGACATCCCGAACCGAAGTATCAATCTTCGTATCCCTGAGGAGGTCCTTCTGGCCCGTCGTTCTGCCATGGAAGCGAAGGGGGCCAGCGCGTGGCAGCCGCTCAGCCGGGAGAGGGAAATTTCCCAGGCCCTCAGGGTCTACGCGGCGATGACCACCTCTGCAGACCGGGGTGCGGTGCGGGACCTGTCACAGCTCAAGAGGTAGGAACCTCCATTTGAGCTCTTTTCTGTCATCTGCTTTTCCCTGGTCCAATCAGTCCGGCTCTGAATACATCCGGTGATAGCTCCTTTTGCCGGTGCAGGATTTGAGACATGGGAAGTGAGGAGCGCGGTATCCGGTGAAATTGGTTGTGGTCAACCCAGGTTCATCAACAATCAAGCTGTCATTATGGGAGGGCGGTGCAAGAGTTGATTCGTCGACCGTTCCCTTCCATGACCGGTCCGATCTGCTTGAACAGGCTCTCTCTTCATATTTTCAGGAGATTCCTGGACCCCCTCCGGACGCTGTCGGTGTCAGGGTCGTTCATGGAGGTCCTGTATTCAGGGATCCGGTCCTGTTTCATGAAAAAGTGCTCAATGATCTCAAGCGCCTTCGCCCTCTTTCTCCTTTACATACCGATGGTGCGATCCGGGCCATCAATGCCCTGACCGGACTCTTTCCGGGTCGTCCTGTTGTGCTTTCTTTCGATACAGCCTTCCATCGCACTCTTCCCCCCGAAGCTTTCCGCTATCCTGTTCCCGAATCCTGGTACCGGGATCATGAGGTAAGGCGCTACGGCTTTCATGGTCTCTCCTACGACTATATAGCCCACCGCCTGCAAGAGACTGTTCCGGCAGGGTCGATTGAAAGAACCGTTGCCCTTCACCTTGGAAACGGAGCTTCGGCCTGTGCCATCCTGCGTGGTTTGTCTGTCGACACGACAATGGGGCTGACTCCGATGGAGGGGCTGATGATGGGAACAAGATCCGGCTCTATCGATCCCGGGATTCCTTTTTATCTTGAAACGAAAGGGTTGTCGCCCAGGGAGATTGAGCGACAGCTGAACCATGAGTCAGGACTTTTGGGCGTTTCCGGCCTTGATCGTGATCTGGCCGTTGTGGAGAAGGCTTTTCATTCAGGAAACAAGTCTGCGGAAATGGCGATTTCCATGTTCGCAAGGAGAGCGGCGCAGGCGGTTGCCCAGATGGCGACATCAATGGGGGGGATTTCCTGCCTGGTCTTTGCCGGTGGGATCGGCGAGCATTCCAGTCTGGTCAGAAACTGGATTGCCAGGGACTTAGGCTTTCTGGGGATCGCTCTCGATTCGGCCAAAAACGCCGAGGAGCAAGCATCTTCCCGTGATCGCATTATTTCGCTTTCTGGATCCCCTGTCCTTGTGATGATTGTTTCCACCCGGGAAGACTGGACCATTTCCAGAGATGTCCAATTGGTCCTCGGGAGATCTTTCTGAGTTTTCTGGCCCTCTATGAGAACACATGTAATTATAATGTATTTATATGTATTGACTATTTTTTGCTATTGCGGCATTGCTCCGGGAATGGTATTATTCAAGAAGATACCATCATTTGTAGGGATTAATACCTGTTTTTGGGTTGCTTTTCCTATCAAGACCTATAGAAGGAGGTTATCAATGAATTCATTCATCAATCGGCCACGCCTGGTGATTGCAGGCAGTGTGTTTTTCGCCGCACTGGCATTGGGTGGGTGTATGAGCTCTGGTCCCAAACCGGATGTTGAAATATCGCAGGCCAAGACAGCGGTTGATCAAGCGGACAGGGCCGGAACGCGGAACTACGCGGCCTACGATTTGACCCTGGCCCAGGACAAGCTCAAAAAAGCCAAGAAAGAAATGAAGGAAGGCGACTACAAGGAAGCCCGTTTTCTGGCCAGTGAAGCTAAGGTTGACGCAGAACTTGCAGAGGCAAAGACCCAGACCGCGAAAACAAAGGAAGCGGAAGCGGAGCTGAAAAAAAGCATGCAGTCCTTGGAAAAGGAGATGAATCAGCCGGTGTCTTCACCGCAGTGATTCATCAGCCAGGGCGTGGTGTGAACTTTTATCAGAGAAGCTTCAGCACAGGAGGTCCTAGATGAAACAAAATACTATTAATGCCTTGATGCCCGGATCTGTTTTGGCCTGCATGCTTTTGACCAGCTGTGCCAGTGTTCCGCCCCACAATGCCAGGCTTGATTCAGCCGTCTCGGACTACCAGTCTGCGAGCCATGATCCTGCCGTGATGCAGGCAGCCCCCGAACAGCTTGAGAAGGCCTCGTCCGCAATCAAAAAGGCCGAGCGGCTATATGGCAAGAATCCATCCGATGCCGATGTCGACCATTATGCTTATCTGGCGCAGAAGCGTGTCGAGATTGCCAGGGAAAAAGCGGAGAACGATGCTATTCAGGCAAAGATCAAGAAGGCCGGGGCGCAAAGGGATTCGCTGATGCTTGAGTCAAAACAGCAGAAGATTGACCAGCTCAGGAATCAGCTTTCAAGCATGAAAGCCAAAAAGACAAATCGGGGTCTTGTCCTGACATTGGGGAGCGTGCTTTTTGATGTGAACAAGTCCACGTTGCGGTCCGGAGCGATTCAAAATGTTGACAAGCTTGCCCGGTTCATGAAGAGCGATCCCAAAATAAATGTCATGATTGAGGGGTACACTGACAACACAGGCAAGCCTGACTATAACAAGCGGCTTTCCCTTCGACGCGCAGAGGCAGTGAGGGATGCATTGGTCAGCGATGGAATCAATTCACAGAGAGTTATTACAAAGGGATTCGGCTCAGAGTATCCGGTTTCATCGAACAAGACGGAGGCCGGTCGTCAGGAAAATCGCCGTGTAGAGATTGTCGTTTCTGATGAAAACGGAAACTTTCCAAAATCAAGATAGTGTTGGTTGAATCCTTGCTCATGGGGATTCAAGATCTTTTCTGAGGGCCCCGCTCCTTGCTGACGTAGCTGTTTTTCTCGGATGGGGCGGGGTTTCTTGTGTGTTCTCCCGTTATTTCTCCGATTCATTTGCCTTGTCAATAATCTTTTTTGTTTTTTCTGATAAGACCTTGTTGAGGCGAACGCCTCCCTTCAGGTTGTAAAATTTGATTTAATGAGAGAGTATGTGGTGACTGTACTGGTTTTCGTTGCCAGCATCCCTTGGTATCTGATCCTTGGAAACTTCTGTCAATCCCGGCTGGAAACAACTTGGAGGTTTTGCCAGAATTCTGATTCGGAAAGTTGAAGGAACAGGCTTACGATCCGCTTCAAACCCTAATAAGGAGTGATGAATGTCGATCAACCCCCTTGCGGGAAAGCCCGCGTCCCCTGATGCTCTTGTCGATGTTCCCAAGCTTGTGGCAGCCTACTTCACTTTGGTGCCAGATTCCAGAATCCCGGCAGAAAGGGTTTCTTTTGGAACCTCTGGACACAGAGGCTCTTCCTTCACCCGGTCATTCAACGAAGAACATATCCTTGCCATTACCCAGGCAATTTGTCTCTATAGAAAAGAGCAGAGGATCGATGGACCGCTCTATCTGGGCATCGATACCCATGCCCTTTCCTTTCCGGCGATGGTTACCGCACTTGAAGTCCTGGCTGCGAATGAGGTCGATGTCCATCTCGCCATCAACGATGAGTTTACGCCCACACCCGTTGTTTCCCATGCGATTTTGACCTATAACGCCAATCGGAAGAAGGGGCTTGCCGACGGAATTCTCATTACTCCATCGCATAACCCGCCCCACGATGGAGGCTTTAAGTACAACCCTCCCAACGGGGGGCCGGCGGATTCCTCCGTAACCGGCTGGATTGAAAACAAGGCGAACGGATTCCTCGATGACTGCCTGCAGGGAATCAAGCGGATCTCTTATTCCAGGGCTCTCAAGGCCCCCACAAC
This sequence comes from Nitrospirota bacterium, assembly GCA_021816465.1. GTDB lineage: Bacteria > Nitrospirota > Leptospirillia > Leptospirillales > Leptospirillaceae > Leptospirillum. The sequence goes on along the minus strand of JAKAYF010000015.1, from coordinate 17,965 downwards.
GCATCGGCATGATTTCATTGGATCCTATGTCGCGGATCTGGGAAGTGTCGTGGATATGGACATTATCCGTGGTTCGAAAATCCGGATGGGAGTCGATCCTCTGGGAGGTGCAGGCGTTCACTACTGGGATCGTATCGCAGAGCAGTACAATCTGGACCTGACTTGTGTGAACAAGACTGTTGATCCGACCTTCCGCTTTATGACTCTGGACTGGGATGGACAGATCCGGATGGATCCATCGTCTCCTTATGCCATGGAATCCCTGGTTGCCATGAAGGACAGATATGACATCGCCTTTGCGGCAGATACAGACCACGACCGCCACGGTATTGTCACGAAGAGCGGTGGGCTTATGGCCCCAAACCATTACCTGTCCGTCATGGTGAGCTATCTTTTTAAGCACAGGACAAAATGGTCCAAAAATGCCAGAGTGGGGAAGACCGTGGTTTCGTCAAGAATGCTTGATGTTGTCGCCATGGACCTTGGACGGGACCTCTGCGAAGTTCCCGTGGGCTTCAAGTATTTTGTCGACGGCCTCATGGAGGGGTCCCTGGGTTTTGCTGGGGAAGAAAGCGCCGGTGCATCCTTTCTCAGAATTGATGGAGGAGTCTGGTCGACCGACAAGGATGGAATCATCCCGGGGTTGCTGGCGGCGGAAATGACGGCCAGGATGCAGATGGATCCAGCCGAGTCATACCGGCACCTCTGCGAACGTTTCGGAAGCCCGGCTTACCGCCGGATCGATGCTCCGGCCTCAGACTGGCAGAAATCCCTCTTGAAAAACCTGACTCCGGAGAAAGTTCGCTCTGGAGATCTTGCCGGAGAAAAAATCCTTGAGTGTCTGACAAAGGCACCAGGAAACGGCCAGTCTATCGGAGGGCTGAAGGTTGTGACGAAAAGCGGGTGGTTTGCGGCAAGACCTTCAGGGACTGAAAGCATCTACAAGATTTATGCAGAAAGTTTTTTGGGGGAGGAGCATCTTTCCCGGATCCTTTCGGAAGCGCAGGAGATTGTCAATAAAGCACTGTCTGCATAACCCCATAGACTGAATTTCACCAAGAGGGGGAGATTGATGGTCAGAAAATCAGCTTCAGGAACCATGACCAGCCAGCGTTATACGACCAGACATTCCGATGTTGAGGGGTTCGATTCGCTTGCGGAGCTTGCCCTTGATATGAGGTGGTCATGGAATCATTCCGCGGATCTGGTCTGGCGCCAGCTCGACCCTGATTTGTGGGAGCTGACGCACAATCCCTGGGCGGTGCTTCAGACTGTGGCCCGGGACAGGATTCTGGAGGCTTTTTCGGATCCTTCGTTCAGGAAGGATGTGGCAAGGCTTCTGAAAGAAAAAAAGAAGTCCACGGAAGCACCGGCATGGTTTCAGATAACGTATCCGGCTTCCGCCATAACGACAGTTGCCTATTTCAGCATGGAATTCATGTTGAGCGAAGCTCTTCCGATCTATTCCGGGGGGCTCGGCAACGTCGCTGGCGACCAGCTCAAGGCGGCCAGCGATCTGGGGGTTCCGGTTGTCGGTGTCGGTCTTTTGTATCAACAGGGCTACTTTCGCCAAGTCATCGACAAAGAGGGAAATCAACGGGCTCTTTACCCATATAACGACCCGGGCAGTCTCCCGGTTACCCCCGTTCGTGAGCCGAGCGGCGAGTGGCTCCGGTTGTCCATTGACATGCCGTCGGCAAAAATGTGGCTCAGGGTCTGGCAAGTCAAGGTCGGAAGGGTGAGCCTGTACCTGCTGGACTCGAACGATCTGGCCAACCACCCCTCCCATCGCCAGGTGACCAGCGAGTTGTATGGCGGAGGGGCCTCTCTCAGGCTGAAACAGGAAATTGTTCTTGGTATCGGTGGCTGGAGACTGCTTCGAAAGCTTGGAATTGATGCAAATGTTTGCCATTTGAATGAAGGTCATGCGGCCTTTGCCATCCTGGAACGTGCCAGGGACCAGATGGAAAAGACGGGCCAATCTTTTGACGAAGCTCTTTCGACAACCAGGGCAGGCAATCTTTTTACGACGCACACCGCCGTATCGGCGGGTTTCGATCGATTCGAACCATCCTTGATGGACCGCTACTTCAGAAAGTATTCGGAAAACGAACTGAAGATCGGTTTTGATGAATTGATGTCTTTGGGCAGGGTTCATCCTGAAGCGACCGACTCCCTGTTCAATATGGCACATCTTGCCATGCGGGGAAGTGGGCAGGTGAACGGTGTCAGCGCCCTTCATGGTCGCGTCAGCCGGCATATTCTCGGGGATCTTTTCCCCAGATGGCCGACTCCTGAGGTCCCGGTCGGACATGTGACCAATGGTGTTCATGCTCCCAGCTGGGATTCCGAGGGTGCGGACGCTCTCTGGAGCAATTCCTGCGGCAAGGAACGGTGGCTTTTGCCGACAGAATCCCTGGAAAGCGATATCCATCAGCTTTCCGATGAGGTCTTGTGGCAGTTCCGAAATAAATCCAGGGCAACCTTCATCACTTACGCCAGAAATCATCTTGCTCGCCAGTTGCGTGTTTCCGGCGGAGCTTCCCTACAGATTGAACAGATATCCTCTTTTTTCTCGCCGGATGCTCTGACAATCGGATTTGCCCGGAGATTTGCAACCTATAAACGCCCCAATCTCCTTTTGTTCGATCCTGACCGCCTGATTCGTCTCCTGCATCATCCAAAAGGCCCTGTTCAGCTGGTCATTGCCGGAAAGGCGCATCCCGCGGATCTGGCCGGCCAGGAAATGGTCCGGCAATGGATTTTGTTTACGAGGAGGCCTGAGGTTTCCGGTCGGGTCATCTTCCTCTCGGACTATGACATGCTGCTGAGCGAGAGGCTTGTTCAGGGTGTCGACCTCTGGCTGAATACTCCGCGAAGACCATGGGAAGCTTGCGGGACAAGCGGAATGAAGGTCCTGGTCAACGGAGGCCTGAACTTTTCCGAGCTTGACGGATGGTGGGCTGAAGCCTATTCGCCCAAGGTCGGCTGGGCGCTTGGCGATGGTCTTGAGCATGGAGATGATCCGGGATGGGACCATGTGGAGGCTGAAGCTCTTTATGAAAAGCTCGAACAGGAAGTTGTTCCGGCATTCTACGAACGCGACAGGAATAACCGTCCGAAGGGCTGGATCGAACGAATCCGTGAAAGCATGGCTTGCCTGACACCCCGTTTTTCAAGTAACCGGGCGGTCAGGGAGTATACAGAGACGTACTATCTTCCTGCGGCGGAGAGAGTTCAGTTGAGATCCCGGGAAAATGGAGTTCTCGGAACCCGTATCTCTGCATGGAGGAAAAAGCTTTCGGAACACTGGAACACCCTTGGAATCGAGAGTGTGTCGGTGTCCAATGGAGAGAATCTTTTTATTTTTTCCGTGTCGATCGATCCCGGAAAGATGGACCCGTCGCACTTTTCGGTGGAGTTATATGCTGATGGCAATCAGGATTTGCCAATGTTCAGACAAACGATGGAGAGGTCTCCCGAGAACGCTGCCGGCAAAACGCTCTATACACTGTCTGTTCCCGTTCATCGCCCACCGGGAGATTATACAGCCCGTGTTATTCCCTGTTTCCCGGGAGTCTCTGTCCCGCTGGAAGCTTCGCATATCCTGTGGCAAAAATGAAAAGGAGGTTCGATTTGGAAGAGGCAAAGACAGTCAGTCGTTATGAACTGGGGATGATCGGATTGGGCGTGATGGGGAGGAACCTTCTCCTCAACATGGCTGATCACCGTTTTCCTGTGGCGGGATACGACAGGGATCCCGCCAAGGTTGAGGCCTTTCTGAAGGAAGGAGCCAACCATGATGTCAGTGGCTCAAGCGAGTTGCCTGCCTTCATCGCTCTTCTGAAAAAACCGAGGGCTGTGATGATGCTTGTTCCGGCGGGCTCCGCGGTGGATTCCGTGATCAATGAACTGCTCCCATTGATGGATCCGGGTGATCTGATCATTGATGCCGGAAACTCCGACTACAAGGATACTGATATTCGAGAGAAAGCCCTTTATGCAAAAGGAATATGGTTTATGGGGATGGGTGTGTCAGGTGGAGAGAAGGGGGCTCGTTATGGTCCAAGCATCATGCCGGGTGGCCGTCCGGAAGCCTATGAACGTGTGCGGAGCATACTTGAAGCATCCTCTGCAAAGGTGAATGGTGAGCCTTGTGTGACCCATGTCGGCCCGGGGTCTGCCGGCCACTTCGTCAAGATGGTTCATAACGGGATCGAATATGCCCTGATGCAGTTGATCTCCGAGTCCTATGACCTGATGAAACGGGGGCTTGGTCTGGGAAATCGCGAGCTGGAACGTGTCTACAAGGACTGGAACGGGAAAGAACTTTCCGGTTACCTGATGGAGATCACCGGCGACATTTTTGGTCGCAAGGATCCTGAAACAAAAAAAGACCTGATCGATGAAATCAAGGGGGCAGCAGCTCAGAAGGGGACAGGGATGTGGACATCTGAAAGTGCGATGGAACTTTCCGTTCCCACTCCGACGATCGATGTGGCCGTTGCCATGAGAAATTTGTCGGTTCTTGGCGATGAGAGGGCAACTGCAAGCCTGAACTTTCCTCGTCCGGTCAGTGTTTACAAGGGTGATTCCGACGAATTCGTCAAGAAGCTCAAGAGCGCCATGTATGGCTCGATGCTCCTGATCTACTCCCAGGGAATCTCTCTTCTGTCTGTGGCATCGTCTCATCATGGATATGGACTGGATCTTGAAGCGATCGCCCGGATCTGGCGGGGAGGGTGCATCATCCGTGCCGCAATCCTTGAAGACATCAGGACCGTTTATCGTCGCTCTCCTTCTCTGCCCAATCTCCTCCTGGACCCTGTTTTTTCAAAGATTGTTTTTGAGCATCAGGAAAACGTGCGATGGGTGGCGACAGAGTCGATCAAAATAGGGATACCTGTTTCAGCTTTTCTGTCAACGCTTTCTTATTTCGACGCCTATCGAAGCGAGTGGCTTCCCTCCAATCTGATCCAGGCCCAGCGCGATTTCTTCGGGTCGCATACCTATGAGAGAACCGATCGCAAGGGTGTTTTTCATACAGATTGGGATGAATCATGATGGCCCCGAACCGCGACAAGGCCCCCTCGACGATCTTTGTCATTTTCGGTGGAGGTGGGGATCTGACCTGGCGCAAGCTTGTTCCGGCCCTTTTCGACCTCTTCCGGGCCAAGAGCATTACGAATCACTTTGCGATCATCTGTGTGGACCGGAATGATTTTTCTGAGGACAAGCTCAGGCAGCACTTTTTGGATGGAGTGAACTCTTTTTCCAGGGTGGGGAAAGTGTCACCCGATGACTGGAATGCGTTTTCCAGCCAGATCTTCTACCTCAGGGGGGATTTCAAAAAGGCCGAAACCTATTCTGCGCTGGCTGCTCGATGCACTGAAATAGATGCGTTATGGAAAGAAAAAACACAGCGTATCTTTTATATGGCAACGCCGCCGAGCCTCTTCGGGGAAATTCCAAAATATCTTAAGAACGCTGGGTTGTCTGGCGATCTGGAGTGTTCGAGGCTTGTGATCGAAAAGCCCATTGGCTATGACCGTGACTCTTCACGGGCATTGAACCGGACACTTTCTGAAAGTTTCGATGAGTCCCAGATTTTTCGGATAGATCATTATCTGGGAAAAGAAACGGTCCAGAATATTCTGGCATTCCGATTTGCGAATCCCATATTTGAACCTCTATGGAACCGGCATTATGTTGAATGCGTTACGATCACGGTTGCGGAAACGGTTGGCGTTGAGCACAGGGGTTCCTATTTTGACGGGGCCGGAACTCTCAGGGATATGGTCCAGAACCATTTGATGCAGCTTTTGTGTCTTGTGGCGATGGAGCCGATGGTTGATTTTGACGCTGACGAAATCAGAAACAAAAAAGTCGATGTTCTCCATGCCGTCCGTCCGATAGCAAGGGAGCTGGTTCACTCTGTGGCGGTCAGGGGGCAATATGGGGAAGGCTGGATCGCCCAAAAAAAAGTACCGGGATACCGGGAAGAAGAAGGAGTTGCAATAGACTCCGGAACGGAAACATTTGCGGCGCTGAAGCTGTTTGTCGATAACTGGCGCTGGCAGAATGTCCCTTTTTATCTTCGTACGGGAAAAAGGCTGCCTCGGCAGATTTCCGAGATTGTCATCACCTTTCGCCAGGTTCCTCATCGGTCTTTTCCGATGGAAGCCTCCCTTGGCTGGCAGCCTGCAAGGCTTGTGATCTCCATCCAGCCGGAAGAAGGGATCATTTTGCGCTTCCAGGCGAAATATCCGGGGCAAAAGTTGCATCTCAGGCCTGTCGAAATGAAGTTTTCCTATCAGGAATCATTCCTGACGCCTTCTCCGGAAGCGTACGAAACACTTCTCTGGGATGTGATGAGAAATGATGCGACCTTATTCATGAGATCTGACCAGATTGATGCGGCCTGGACTCTCCTGTCTCCAGTGATTGAGACCTGGGCCATGGCACCTCCGAGCGATTTTCCTAATTATCCTGCAGGTTCCTGGGGACCTGAGGCAACACTTGGTCTTCTGGAAAAACCGGAGCATTTCTGGCCGATATATAACGAGCCTGATGGGCTGACAAAGAAGAAGCACACATGAGCTCTTCAAAAAGCTCAGGGAAAGGAGCGCTGGTGAAGAGTCAATTTGCCCGATTCCGGGTCAGGGAAGGATCCCGGGTTGATCTTGCGCAATATCCGACGCTGACTGACCCTTTGTACAAGTCAAAGGGTCAGTATGAAAAGATTCTGTCCAGACATATCCAGGAGCTTTCAAGCCAGCAGTATCTCCTTTACGCATCAAACAGCCATTCTCTTCTTTTGATTTTCCAGGCAATGGATGCAGCAGGAAAAGATGGTGCAATTGCCCATGTGATGTCGGGAGTCAACCCGCAAGGCTGTCAGGTTTACAGCTTCAAGCATCCAAGCCCTGAAGAGCTTGAGCATGATTTTCTCTGGCGCACCTCAAGGTGTCTTCCTGAGAGAGGAAGAATAGGGATCTTTAACCGTTCCTATTATGAAGAGGTTCTGATTGTCAGGGTCCACCCCGAGATTCTTGCGGCACAGGGACTCCCTGATCTTCCCAAAGAGAAGGATACTCTCTGGACCAATCGCTTTCAGTCCATTATCGAGCTTGAAAAACACCTCTCCCGCAACGGTACAAGGATTATCAAATTTTTTCTGCACCTTTCCGAGAATGAGCAGAAAAAACGATTTGTTGAGCGTATCGACAATCCGGATAAAAACTGGAAGTTTTCAGCGGCGGATATGGCGGAACGGAAGTTCTGGAATCAGTATATGCATGCTTATGAAGAATGTCTGTCGCATACCAGTCTCGATCAGGCGCCATGGTATGTTATTCCTGCCGATGATAAAAAAAATGCCCGGCTCTTTATTTCGGGGATTATCCTTGAGACCATGAAAGAGCTCGACATGAAGATTCCCGCAGTGGGGGCGGATCGGGTGAAGGAGCTCAAAGCCATCCGGAAACAGCTTGAATCATGAATCTATTTCTGTGGAGACTGATGCTTGATCTTTTCATATGTTCCGTAAATGAAGGGTGTTTTTTTTAGCTGGAAACTTTTTTGTTCCGCTTTTTTGAATTCCTTCCGGAGTGCTTCATCGATATCCCGGTCAAGATGACAGCCGCCAGCCAGATGTTTCCAGATGGGGGTCATGGTTCGCTGGAATATTGCCATCCAAAATTGGTCACTTTTGACGTGTTCCAGAATCAGAACCCGCCCGTTGGGTTTCAAAACCCGGGAAATTTCCTGGACTGTCATCGGCAGATCGTCAACAGAACAAAGCACAAGCGTAATAAGAACCGTATCGAATGAGCCCTCCCGGAAAGGGAGTGCCGATGACGATCCAAGCACGGGATCTCCCAGTTTCCTGATGGATTTCTTCAGGGCCTGCCTGAGCATCCATGGGTTGTATTCCAGAAAAACCTTCGCGCCTCCCTGCTCAAGATACGCCATGTTTGCGCCGGTTCCTGTTCCGATTTCGAGAAGTGTTCCCCGGATTTTGGTGGCAAGATCTTTTCTTGCCATCGAAAAATGAGTTTTTTCCATATTCTGGATCATCCGGTCATAAAGCTGCGCAAATAGTTTGGAAGTCATGGATGTCCTTTCCTGATTTTATGCTTATTTTGATAATTGTTTTTTATTCATGGGGCAAGATCCCTCATTTTTTAGACCATCAGTAAAGATTCTCCTGTTCTCTCCTTGTTCGAAAATGGAAACTGGTGCAAAATGAACAAGTATTAATTTTTTCTGGATCTGCTCATTTTTTTCACCATGTTCCCTGCACAGGAGTGGAAGTGCGAAACCGCCATTTTAATGAAATTATATCAAGACTTGAACGCAGGGATAATTGTTTCGTAGGACATTTTGATGGCTATCTCCTCGAAAGTGTTTTCCAGCCGATCTATAGTCTGTTCCATTGTCGCACAGGTGGAGCGGAAGCTCTTGTAAGAGGTGTCGCTCCCGACGGCCGCAGGGTCTCTGCGATGGAGATTCTCTCCCTTCCCGGGAAAGATGGGGGAAAGAGGGTTTTTCTGGACCGCCTGCTGCGATCACTGCATCTGGCGAATCTTTCTCTGCACCCCAGAGAAAAGCAATGGCTTTTTTTGAATCTCGATCCTTATGCGGCCGTTGCCGGTCGTGAGTATGGAAGCTTTTTTGAGGAAATCCTCTCGCACTTTTCTGTCCTGCCATCCAAGGTGGTTGTCGAGATTCTGGAAAGTGGGATTGATGATGAAAAGCTCTTGTCGGAAGCCGGTGCGTATTATCGGGAGATAGGGTGTCTTTTGGCCATTGATGATTTTGGTGCGGGACATTCAAATTTTGACCGGATCTGGTCGTTCAAGCCGGACCTTGTGAAGGTGGACCGCTCGATGATTCAGGGAGCCGCGGAAAACAAAAGAATCCGCCGACTTCTTCCGGGGATTGTTTCCCTTCTTCGTGAATCGGGAGCCCTCGTTGTCCTGGAAGGTGTTGAAACGGAAGAAGAGGCACGAGTGGTGTTTGAGACGGAGGCCGATTTTGTTCAGGGATATTTTTTTGCCAGGCCAGACGCCGTTTTTACCGGAGTGAGCCCTCTTTCAGATAAGAAAACAAGGGAAATTATAGAGTTAACCATCCCAAAGGAGAAGATGGAAACCTCTATTTCCAAAATAGGGGAATGTCTCTTGTCTTTTTCAAAAAAAATGCCAACGACATTTTTCCCGGTGGAATTGCCTGATGCTTTCCGCTGTCCCGGCGCTGTGCGGTTTTATATGCTGGATGCCCAGGGATTTCAATGGGGGGAAACGATATCGCTCAGGGAGGTTAAAAACTTTTGTGACTGTCGATTTGATCCGATTCAGGATGCAAAAGGCGCAAACTGGGCCCGGAGAGGATATTTTCAGAATGCTGTCAACAATAAAGGAATTATCCAGATTTCACCTCCGTACCTCTCCCTGACGGGGGCGCATCTTTGCAGGACGATTTCGATTGCTGTCGAACATTCGTCTGGTCTTGTGGTGTACTGTGTGGATGTTGACTGGTCCGATAGCACGGACTGATTCTTGCGGATGGACCCCTCTATTGTTGGTGAAAGATTCAACTCATAGTTCCCAGCTCGACACGGTGGGAAGTGTTTCAAAACCCGGGCGGGCAAAATAGTATCCCTGAAACAGATAGACCCCCATATCCCTGAGAATGCGTACCTCATCGATCGTTTCAACTCCTTCGCCGATGACTTTGATGGAGAGATTTTGGCAGAGTTTCACGATTGCTTCGACGATGAGTGTTTTTGTTTTGTCCGCTTGGATTTCTGAAATCAGTTGCCGGTCAAGCTTGATGTATTCAGGTCTCAGCTGAGCCAGAAGGTTCAGGCTGGAATAGCCTTCCCCGAAATCGTCTATGGCGACCAGAAGCCCATATTTTCTGTAGCCATCAAGCACACTCCGCAAAAAATTGGGATCCTCGATTTTTTCTTCTTCTGTGGTCTCGAGAATGATCTTCTCCACAGGAAAGTTCATTTTTCTGGCAACTTCGAGTGTAAGCTGGATGCAATGGTCGGGATTGTAGACCGCATTGACAAGAAAGTTGATGTTGAGGAACGTATCAACTCCCAGCTGGCTTGCAAGGGTGATGACCTTTGCCCGGCAAAGTTGGTCGAACCGGAATCGGGTGGCCCAGTCGACCTGGGAGAGGATAGTGCTTGCCCCTTCACCATGAATTCCTCGAATGAGTGCTTCATAGGAGTGGGTTGTTTTGGTATTGATATCGACAATGGGCTGGAAGGCAAATGTAAAGTCAAACGGCAGAAGGTTGCCTGCGTCACACCGGTCACAGGTCAAGGTTTCAATGCGCGCGGCAATTTCCTCGGCAGTTGGCGCAACCGAAAGTCTGGGATTGTTCATTTTGCGGATCTCCATAGGATATGTAGTCTTTTTTGGATTTTAGCACCAGTGATGGCGTATTGGATAGACTGGATAAGCGGAATTAATGGATTTAAAACCTCCAGGCTACATCCCACACTCTCGAGAGATGGGTGCTGAATATTCCGCTGCAACAGCCGACTCCTGTCGTGAGACCTGTTTCAGGACAGGTAGCCGTTTTTCTGAAACCAACCAAGTTCATCCGTACGGGTCTCCTCGACGGATCTGAAGCTCAAATCAAACTCCCGTAGGACTTTTTCCGAAGAAAACTGACGACCGTAGTCACTGGCCATCAGTCGTACCGCTGGCTTGTGGTTGAGCTTTCCTTTCCCTTCCTCACGGGAAGACTCCCCAGAAAACTGGGGAGAAAGCCAGAGGAAAAACCCGGAAGAGAATTTCGAACTGATCTCGAGAGCCCTTCCCTTTCCCTCCAGGAAGTGGCCAACGAGATCGGCATTTCCCGCAATGGGATCATCTGTCAGATCAAGAAGCTCAAGAAAGAAGAAATCCTTGAACGGGTCGAGCCGGATAAGGGTGGGGGGAAGGTTCTGAAGGAAGAAAGGGAATAAACAGGAGATCATATTTGGCTGAAATAAAAACTGTCCGGGATCTCAAAGCATGATCTTCCGGCATGCGACCTGGGACCGACCCACCTCTGGAAGGCAGTCGAAGGTCTGAGCAAGTTTTCAAGGAGGGGAATTGGAACGGACACCAAGGGGATTTCATCGGAAGGTCAAAACTCGCAAGTGCTTGATAAAAAATGGCGTCCCCAACCGGATTTGAACCGGTGTTGCCGTCATGAAAGTGAGAAAAACCCCGATTCTGACGGGTGATGACCAAGTGTGACGATTGGTGACCGAGTCAATCTTTAAAAGGGTTCGGAAGGGGATGGCAGGATTTTGGGATTGTGATGGAATGTGACCCTTTTTGCCCCCCAACGGACACCTAAACTTCTTGAAAAAGACCTTGTCGACAAGACTCGGGAGGATCACATCAGGAGAAGAACCGATATCGAACGCGGAAAAACAGGCAGCTTATCGGGACAGGATTCGGGAGAATGATGGCGGTTATAGCGGGACGGTTCTCTTGGTCATCCCGTCGGGAAATGCGCCCCTGGCCATGGACGTTATCCGGGAAGTGCATCCGGATCCTTCGAACCGGGAGATCGTCGAGATGCTTCTGATCAAACGCACCGAGGAGATAAAGCCGGGATACTTCCATTTGGTTACATGAAACTGTCATTTTCCATGAGTCTTAAAATGCTGAAAAGTTACTGATGGGCCAATCCCTCACGGAGAATCCGACGAAGAGCCTCTTCCGTAACAGGCCGGTCCCCTAATCCAATCGCCGTTCGCAAGGTTTCGTTCACCAGTGTTTGATAGCCCTTTCCAGTCTTCTCCTCATGGGATCTATAGGCTTCCAGAATATCATTATCAATCCAAATAGTGATGCGGTTTTTTTCCGGACGGGACACAACAGCCCCCCTCCGCGCCTTCGTCAGGTCATAATCAGGGTTCATGTCAAAGCTTTTCATAGTTCTCCCTCTCCTTCTTCGATTGGTGTGAATCGGGTCGTCTTTTGGAACAGAAAAATTCTTGTAAAGAAAGTAGGGACGCTTATCGAGCAGTGTAATAAGTTTGTCGCAAGCATCTCCGTAAGCCCACGAGTGGCTGATAAACAAGTTATGCGTTTTCGACACATTCACGCCCTTTCTTGAAATTGATATTCCCTACAAGCGGGAGCAGATTGTTCATAGAATTGGGGGGGCCTTCACGGCACGAAGCCCCTCATTCGGCGATGCGGCCTGGTTTGGCGCGGTGAGTCGATGCTGCGAGGTCACTCAGACTTCTTCCAGTGCAACAATGTACTCGTTGATTCGCGCTTTGCCGGTGGCGATCGACACCCGCTGACCAGTTCGCTTGCTTCCGAGGTTGGTTCGATCATCCGCTGCGAAGGCACTGCCGATTGTCTACTCGGTTTTCTTAAGCAACTGATCCAGGGTTTCAAGGCCCTCACGCTTGAGCACCGTGCCCAGCTGCGCGTCTGACCGGTAGCCACTGGCGAAATCTTTGCCGTAGATCTTGCGCAGTGTTTCCACTTTCGTGTCGCTGCGCTTCTGGCGGATCTCACCATTCTCATCCCGCATGCGGCCATCAAGGCCCTTTGGAAAATGTTTCTTTGCCATGGCAATCCTCCTATGGTTTACCGTGAACCCATCTGACAGGCCAATTGGGAACTTGACCTGACCCGCCAGTCATACTGCATTTCGCCTTTGACTTCAGTTTACAGATATAACTATGATTAATATGTATGTAAACTTTCAATGGAGGGTCTGATTATGATTGGTCAACGGCTGTACCGGGCTCGAAAAGCGGCGGGGCTGTCGCTGCGCGAACTGGGCTCTCGGATCGGACTGACGCATGCCGCCATCAAGAAGTACGAGGATGAGCAAGTAACTCCGACGTCCGCTACTCTGCTCAAGCTTTCTCGGGCGCTCAACGTGCGCACCGAATATTTTTTTCGGCCTGAGACCGTGGCTCTCGATCGGATTGAGTACCGCAAGCGCAGCACCCTGCCTAAGAAGCGGTTGGAGGCCATTGAGCATGAGGTGATCGATCAGATTGAGCGGCGCATCGAGCTCGAAAATCTGTTCCCTGAGCCGCCTGTGGCACCGTTTGTCCCGGTGATGGGCTTCCCGACATCGGTCACCGACTTCAGTCAAATCGAGGACATTGCCGAGGCGGTTCGAAAATCATGGGACTTAGGCTACGACCCAATTCCGGACCTGGTCGACGTTTTGGAGACACACGGCATCCGAGTGTTCATGATCGATGCTAATGCGGATCCCAAATTCGACGGGCTGGCAGCTTCCGTCAATCAGATGCCGATCATCGTCGTCGGAAGCAATTGGCCTGGTGACCGCCAACGTTTCACGCTCGCGCACGAACTCGGCCATCTGATGCTCGCCAAGCGGCTGGAGTCTGAACTTGATGAGGAGATGGCCTGCAACCGCTTTGCCGGTGCTTTTCTGTTTCCACGCCAGTCCGTGACACAGGAGCTCGGGGCTCACCGAAACTACATCGAGCCTAAGGAACTTGCCCTGCTCAAGGAAGAGTTTGGCCTCAGCATGTCTGCCATTCTCTACCGGGCTCGTGATCTCGGCATCGTGACACCGGCATGGATGAGCAACCAAGTGAAGCTCTTTCGGATCAAGGGTTGGCATATTACTGAGCCGGGTAACCCGTACCCGGCTGAGAAAGCGCACGTGTTTGAGCAACGAGTCTTCCACGCGCTTGCAGAAAATTACATAGGAGAATCAAAAGCGGCAGAACTGATGAAAATGTCTCTAACTGCCTTCCAGACCGTACGAACTCTGGAGGGCAGCGATGTTGCTGCTTATCAGTGATGCGAATATCCTGATCGATATCGAGATTGGTGGGCTTCTCGCACCCATGTTCAGTCTAAATTATCGGTTCGCTGTACCCGACGTGCTCTTTTACGAGGAGTTGGAGGGACAGCACCGCTCTCTCCTTGGCATGGGACTTGAGGTACAGGAACTCGACGAGTTGATGATCGAACACGTGGTCGAATTGGCCAGGAGGTACCCGCGCCCTGGCCGAAATGACCTGTTTTCACTGGTGCTGGCAGTGAAAATGGAGTGCCCGCTGCTGACGGGAGATAAGGATCTAAAGGCAGCTGCTGAAAGTGAGCACGTCAGGGTGCACGGAACATTGTGGCTGGTCAGCGAAATGGTGCGGACGGGAAAGATTTCTGTACTGGTGGCCCGGGGTGCCTATCACCGAATGCGTGTCAATGGACGGCGTTTACCATGGGATTTAGTGGAAAAGGTGTTGACTACTCTCGACAATGAGCAGCCAGGTTAAGGACAAACCCTATGGTAAATATGGTGAGCTGCTTTGGTTTCGATCCCAGCACACTCTCCTTAAAAGTGAGAAAAGCCCCGATTCTGACAGGTGATGACCAAGTGTGACGATTGGTGACCGAGTCAACCTTTAAAAGGGTTCGGAAGGGGATGGCAGGATCTTTGGTGTGAATGGTAATGTAAAAGTGTAACACTTGAGGGGGAAGTAGAAATGAAAAAGTAGACCACCTCGACATCTCCTCCTGTAAAGTTGTTGATGGCAAAGTCAACACTTCATCAGGGAGGAAGCAAGGATGATCGGAATGGTCCACGTCGAGTTTATCAAGAAGAAACATCTTCAGGAAGGGTGGTTAATACGCCGCATTGCACGTCATCTTTGCATCAACCGGGCGACCGTCCGGAAAGCGATTGCGGAGACGGAGGTTCCCCGGTACCGGCTGACTTGTGGGAAGTCGGCCCCTGTCATCGGACCCATCAAGGCCGTTAATGATCCCATTGAGACAGTATGAAATGAGCTTTTTCAAGGCCAGATTTAAGTTCCCCGACTGCGCTCATTGGCCTATTGAAACCGGGTTATTCATCATCAGCAAATGAATGGCCAGACTTCTTGTGCTTTGCCCGGTACATGGCCTTGTCCGCAACATCAAGCAGCACAGATGAAGTCGTGCCGTCTTTCGGAAAAATCGATATTCCGATGCTAGGGTTGATGCAAAAGCTGACACTGATGTCACGCACCTGAATGTCACACGGCTCTTGAACCACCTTGATAATTTTTCCCGCGACGATTGCGATGTCGTCTTTGCTCTCGGGTTTCGTCAAAATATACAGGAATTCGTCACCGCCATGGCGGCAGACCGTGTCTTCTTCCCGCATCGTTTGCTTGAGTCGTCCGGCGATCATTTTCAAGACGAGATCACCAACGTCGTGCCCATACGAATCATTAATCATCTTAAAATCATCCAGATCCAGGAACATCACGGCAAAATGAAGACCATTCCGAGTAGCCACTGCCAGTTCATGCTCCAGTCGATCATTGAACAGTGCGCGATTAGGCAGGCCCGTTAAAGGGTCGTGAAGGGACGCATGCCGAGCCTCGTCTCCCTGTCTGATAACCGTGGCCAATTGATCTTCCAGAATATGTCGCGCGTTCACCTCCATCTTCAGCGCACTGTTGACCAACGACAACGACTCGGCAGCATCCTGCACCTTACCCTCGACGGCCTCACTTTTTTCGAGAGCATTTTCAACTCCTGCCGAAACATCTCCGCCCTCCATTTCACTCTTTAGTCCGGCATTGAGCGACGACAAGTCCTCTGCACACTCTTCGACGATATCCTTGACGCGTTCGCTTTGGCCCAGCACCTGAATCAGCGAATTGGCGGTCCCAGATTTTTTGACAACTTCGGGATTTGATCTTTTCATGCGTTCATTGGCCCTCATGGTAGGCGAATCAAGGTCTCCACAAGCAATCTTGGCTTCGCTCAAGGAAGTTAATAACATTTTGAAAAAATTATCCTGATCAGGAGGAAGAATCGTCTGTGCGCCAGCGCACAGAGATATGGCTGATCGTGTGCCACCTATTGTCAAAACTGAATCTCCCCACGAATGAATTCGGGGGGGGCTGTCCGTGATTGGAAAAGGTCTCAGGTCCTCGTCTTTCGGCTACGACATCCCGGGTGATTGACCCAGATAAAAACGAGCACGGTCTTGAACCCTTTTCCATTGGCCTCATCAATCAGGCCAAGCTTGTACCTTTCCGAATAGGAAAATACTGTCTCAAGAGCGATCGGGATTCGCTGAAAGCCTTTTGGATTCTCTCCGTCGCTTCCTCAGTGGCTTTCAGCGAATCCTGTTTTGTCTTTGGATGTCGGCCGAACAGTTCTTTCCCGACCTTGTTCGGATCGATGCATGGGAAGTCCAACGGGTCCAGCCTCTTCTCGCGGAAAGTGGACTTTCCGGCTCCATTTGGGCCCGCTATGAGAAGAAATACCGGGGCATCCCCCCTTGCGATGATTGATAGAATTTCTTCGGTCAGTCCTCATCCGAAACGAACTTCCGATGGGGTATTTCGCCCACTTATTTCTTTTGAACCCTTCCTCAAGCGATTTCTACCGCCGATACCTCCATGGCCATTCCCGCTGGTTCTCCATATTCCTTCTTGCCTCTTTAAAAATAAGGAATTTTAAAATTTTGAATTGCTGGTCAAGAAATACGAACCGACATTTGGGGAACTGGCTGTGATGTATTTGCATCACAAGAGAAAAGGGGATGACATCTCCCGTCTTCGCCGCTGGCTTGATGCTTTTGGAGACAAGCCGGCCACGAGCATCCGCTCGTTCATGGTCGAAGAAATCATGTGTGCCATGAAAAAGGAGGGATACAAACCCGCGACGATTGCCCGGAGCCTTGTTGTCCTCAAAGCGGTGTATAACCGGGCCGTTCGAAATAAACTGATTGAAAAAAATCCCGTTGCCCGGGTTGCTGCCCCAAAGTTCGGTAACACCCTTGTCCGGTATCTCACAGAGGAACAGGAAGTTCGTTTGTTTGAAATCCTTCCAGAAAGGCTTCACCCGATTGTCATTGTGGCGCTGCACACGGGTTGTCGTCAGGGGGAACTATTGAAGCTTGTATGGGGGGATGTGGACTTCAATGCTGGGTCATTTCTGGCAAGGGACCCGAAGAATAAAACAAACCGCAGAGTTCTGATGAACAGTACTGTTCAGGAAGTCCTTCTGTTTCTTCCAGGGCAGGATGTTCCAGCGGCTCCCGTATTTGCGAATACGATCGGCGGCGCGATGGCTCGAACCCATCTGTCCCATGATTTCAAGGAAGCGGTCGAGAAGGCCAACCTCGCCCTGTTTCGTTTCCATGACCTCCGTCATGCATTTGCCTCGCGTCTCGCCATGAGCGGGGCCAATGACCGGACCCTTCAGACTCTTCTGGGACACAAGTCTCAAAGCATGATCCTCCGGTATGCCCACTTGGGACCGACCCACCTCTGGAACGCAGTCAAAGGTCTGAGCAAGTTTTCAAGGAGGAAATTGGAACGGACACCAAGGGGATTCCATCGGAAGGTCAAAACTCGCAAGTGCTTGATAAAAAATGGCGTCCCCAACCGGATTTGAACCGGTGTTACCTCCGTGAAAGTGAGAAAAACCCCGATTCTGACAGGTGATGACCAAGTGTGACGATTGGTGACCGAGTCAACCTTTAAAAGGGTTCGGAAGGGGATGGAAGGATTTTGGGATTGTGATGGACGGTGACCATTTTTGCCCCCCAACGGACACCGGAGGATGAATTCATTCGTGAACATCTGCCCGAGCATTCCCCTTCTTAGCCCGAAGGGCAAGAGGGGGTCAAGCGGGCGGTTTTGTTTTTCTTCTTCCTGCTTTTTCAGTCGTTCCCTGAGATTCCACATAGCGTCGGACCGTTTCGAGTGTTGCGCCGCCCACACTCCCCACATAGTAAGCCCGGTGCCAGAAATACGGTTTCTGGTAGAACGGCTTGAGATGCTCGGCAAAGCGGTTGCGGGTACGCCTGGAACTGGCCGTTTTCAGATTGTTGATCAGTGTGGAGATATTGAGTGCGGGATGGATCTCCACCAGCAGATGCACGTGATCCGCTTCCCCGCCGAATTCCAGAAGCGTGCAGCGCCAGTCCG
>JAKAYF010000075.1:5912-8344 GCA_021816465.1 Nitrospirota bacterium | reverse complement strand
ATGAGCTGACACTTGCTTGTTCGCTATTCGTACGGCATATTACCGTATACGTAAATCAACCGTACCATGGGAGGTTACTATGCCTGCTGTTGCTCGATTTGATTTAAAAATGGATGCAGAAGAAAAGGATGTTGTTTCTCGCGCTGCCGCTTTAGTTGGTACTACGATGGCTGCATTCGTGCGCATGGCTGCAAAAGAAAAAGCGCGTGAACTGTTAGATCGGGAATCCATCCTAACGATGTCAGCTCAGGATTTTCAAGAATTAACGATGGCACTTGATGGGACATTTAAGCCGAACGCCCCATTGCAAAAGGCCCTGAATGTTGCTCAAAAGGTACGGCGTGTTTGAGGAACAATTGCTCGATCCCCATATCCATGATCGCCAAGACTTCACCTCTGGTATTACTGCTCTGGATGAGTACCTTCACCGCTTCGCCGTCCAGCAAAGCAAAAAGGGCGTTGCCGTAGTACGGGTGTTGATCGACACGAATATGCCCAAAACCATATTGGGCTACTACAGTTTAAGCGCCGCGCAAATCAATGCCGTTCAAATGGATGAGCGTACACAACAAAAATGGCCGCGTTATCCGGTGCCGTGCTTTCGTCTGGGACGGTTGGCAATCCATTTGGCTCATCGCAATCGTGGATTAGGGCGAATCCTCATGGGGTGCGCAGTTGATCGCTGTTTAGAAGCCAAAAAACATGTGGCCGCTTATGCGCTTGTGGTCGATGCAAAGGGAGAGGATACCAAGTCATTCTATGAGCATTACGAATTTACGCCGTGCCGCGATAACCCGATGGCCATGTATTTATCACTTGGCACATAAAGATTTGTCGGGTAGCCGTGGACCCCGAACGCTCTCCGGTTACCAAACATCTCTTTGCGGTCTCTCCATGGGAGATAGCCACCAGAAAAGTTCATATTGCAAACACTGACAGCCATGCCATGAAACCGGCATTCCTGTCAGACGACATGAAAGACCTTCTGAATCAGTAAAAAGCTTTAACTGCTGCTAAAAAACGATTGCGCTGGTCCATATCTTGTTTGAAAATGACTCAAAATACTCAGTTACCCTGTGCAAATGGTGGTGGAGCACGGAACCCGACCCGCAACCAGAAACAGACAGTAACGCCTTGCCCAAACCGATCACACTTCCTTCCATCTGTTAGAAAAATGTATTATTTCTCCTAGGCTCCATAAAAATAATTCCTTTCAAACATAGTCGCCAAATGTTATAAATAGATAAGTGAATTGTGACGCTCGTCACAGACCTGTGCCGGAGCCATTTCACCGGTAGCGGTTCCGGTGCTTTTTGCCTCCAGCCTGAAAAAGGGAGTAATCACATGACAGGAGAAAAGATCGCCCTATTGATCGCTTCCTTGACAGCCGTTCTCCTGTCTTGGTCAAATATCCTGAAACTCGTCGACGACTGGAATTCCCTCCCGTCCTATTCCCACGGATTTCTGGTACCGTTTGTCGCAATTCTTCTTGTTTATCTGGATAAAAAACATCTGTCCGGAATCCAGGATCGCCCATCCGCATGGGGAATCGGACTCATTGGACTGGGAGTTGCCTGTCTTCTTCTCGGAACCTGGTCCGGGCTCGATTTTATCCGCCAGGTCTCCATCCTTTTTCTGATTTCCGGCATCATTGCCGGATACTGGGGGCTCAAAACACTAAAGGCCCTCCGCTTTCCGATTCTCTATCTGATGTTCATGATCCCCCTGCCCTTCATCGTCTTCAACTCGATCGCTTTTCCCCTCCAGATCCTGGCGGCGGAAGGAGCCTCGAATATCTTGAACGGGATCCAGATCCCTGTTTTCCGGGAAGGGACAATCATCCACCTTCCCCATATTTCTCTTGGAGTCGAAGAGGCCTGCAGCGGCATACAGTCATTGGTCAGCCTTCTGGCTATTTCGGTTTTGATGAAGAAACTTGGACATCTCGAAGGAATAACGGGGGTTCTCTTTGCTCTGTCTGCCATACCGGTCGCCATTTTGGCAAACATGATGCGCATCGCGGGAACCGGGATCCTGGGATCCTTCGTCAACCCCCACCTTGCAGAAGGTTTTTTTCACCTTTTTTCGGGATGGGTCGTCTTTCTGTTTGCGTTTCTCACCCTGTTTCTCGAGATCAAGGCCATACAACTTCTCAAAAAGAGGAGGCCTCTTGAAACCGTCTAGGCCGTTCAACATGCTCCTATCCTCTTTGATCATGGGCGTTTCTTTTGCCTTTCTTCTGGGGAGCATCGACCAGAAACCGGTGCCCGCCCACCTCTCTCTCCGGGCCTTTCCCGATGAACTCTCCGGATGGTCGGGCACCCCCGTTCCTCTCACGAAAAAAGAGCAGGAGATCCTGAACGCCGACGACTTTGCCTCCATCCTGTTTACAAAGGCCGCAACGGAATCCTCCATTTTCTTCTTCAGCGCCT
>JAKAYF010000075.1:0-5902 GCA_021816465.1 Nitrospirota bacterium | reverse complement strand
CTACCAGCATCAGACCCCCGAAAAAAATATCCATTCTCCCAAGAACTGTCTCCCCGGATCCGGATGGGCCATGATCGACACAAAAGTCATCACCGTTCCCCTCGAAGCGGGAGGGAAGCCCCGGCAGATCAATCAGGTAGTGATCCAGAAGGGACTTTCAAAACAGGTCGTCCTTTACTGGTATCAGGAAAGGGGCAGAATCTTTCCAAACGAATACTGGGGCCGCTTCTATCTGGTCAAGGATGCCTTGACCCTTCACCGGACCGACGGAGCCCTTGTCAGGATTTCTGCATCTCTTGAAGGGTCCGTCGAAAATACCGTCAAGAAAGAGCTTCAATTCATCCGGAACCTGACCCCCATGCTGTCCGAATATATCCCCGGCAGGTATAATGGTCCGGTGTCCATGGTCCCGTCAGGATCCTCCATGCGACTCTCTCCAACACACAGGTCCCTTGGACAAAGAGTTGAAAATGCAGGAGTCATCACAAATGGGTGATCCCGTGTCTCAGGCCGAACAGCCAACGATCTTTATCGTCGACGATGACCCGGTCATCGTCAAACAGCTCACCTGGCTCTTCAGGTCCACGTATCCCGTATTGTCCTCAGGCAATTTTTCGGAAGCGGTCGACATTTTTCTCAAGAAGAGACCGGCTGTCGTGATCCTGGACCTCGCACTGGGCGATGTTGAAGGCCAGAACGGAATCGACCTTCTGAGAATCTTCTCGGAGTCCGATCCCCATTTTCACGGAATCATCCTTTCCGGATCGATCGATCGTCCCAAGGCACTCGAAGCGGTCCGGCTCGGGGCCTACGACCTTCTGGACAAATCCATCGATCCCGACGAGCTCAAGCGCATCGTGGGACGAGCCTGCAACCGGGCCATGCTTCAACAAGCCACAAGATCAACTCCCCCACCTGTCGCGGAAGATGATGCCCGAAACGCTTTTCCCGGCATTGTCACAACGAACCCCAAGATGAAAGAGATGCTTGGACTGCTTCTCAAAATCAGTTCGACCGATATCGCCGTTCTCATCACCGGCGAAAGCGGAACGGGCAAGGAGCTTTTTGCCAGGGCCTGCCATGAAAAAAGCCAGCGAAAAAACGGACCGTTCGTCGCCATCAACTGCGGGGCCATCCCCGAAAACCTGATCGAAAGCGAACTGTTCGGCCATGAAAAAGGGTCCTTCACAGGAGCGACCGAGTCGCGTCCCGGAAAATTCGAGTCGGCAAACCACGGAACACTGTTTCTCGATGAGGTCGGAGAGATGCCTCTCGATCTGCAGGTCAAGCTTTTGAGGGTTCTGCAGGACAAGATCGTTGAGAGAGTCGGAGGACGCACCGGAAAACACCTCGACGTCAGGATCATTGCCGCAACCAATCAGGATCTGGCCCAGTACATGGCCCAGGGCAAATTCCGGGAAGACCTTTTCTACCGCCTCGCCGTTATCAAGTTTCACCTTCCTCCCCTTCGCGAAAGGGGGGGCGACATCATGACCCTGGCCCAGTATTTTCTCAACCTGTTCAAGGAAACCTACCAGAAACCGGCCATTATGGGATTTACCCGCGACTGCGAAGAACGGATCAAGCGATACGGATGGCCCGGAAATATCCGGGAGCTTGAAAACCGCATCCAGCGGGCGGTCATCATCGCCGGGGGAAACTGGATCACCCCGGAAGATCTGGACCTTTCAGCCGGTATCAACTCCGATGCATCGCCCCAAAACACCGATTCGCTGGCCAACCTTCAGAAAACAAGGGAAGACGCAGAAAAACGCATGTTGATCGAAGCGTTTGAGAAAACAAAGGGCAACATCAGCGAAGTCGCCCGGATGATCGGCACAAGCCGGCCGACCGTTCACGCCCTTGCCAAAAAACACGGGATCACCCCCCGAAACTTTAAGGAATAATGATGGATAATCTTTTTGCCAGAAAATGTTCTTTCCAAGGCTCTTCCTCCAATCGTCTGCCCATTCTCTCTTTTGCCGTTTCGGCCATTTTGATCGCCTCCCTTTTGGGCGGATGCAGCAAGAATCCGGCAGAACTGCAGAAAAAATATATGGCCAGCGGTCTGGACTACCTTGCCAAAGGAAAGAACAACGAATCCATCATCGAGTTCCAGAATCTTCTGAAGATCAACCCCAAATCCGCCGCGGGCCATTTCTATCTGGGAGAAGGCTACAAGGCCAAAGGCTGGATCACCGATGCGCTTCTTCAGTTCCGGCAGGCCTCGGGCCTCGATCCGACCTACCTCCCCCCCCATCTTGAAATTGCCCGCTATGAGGTCAACAGCGCACAGTGGCCAGCGGTTTTTCCCGAGGTCCAGACGATCCTGAAGCTTTCCCCTTCGAATCCCGAAGGCTGGACATTCAAAGGACAAAGGAATCTGGCTCTTGGCGACACCGCCAAGGCCGAGGCGGCGCTCACCCATGCACTCGGGATCAAACCCGATTTCGTTCCGGCGATCGTGGCCATGGGGGATCTGGAACTGGCGCTCAACCAGCCGGACAAAGCCAGTGCTTTTTACCAGAAAGCCCTGAACGAAGATCCGAACAACAGCCGTGGCTGGATCGGTCTCGGGAAAGTTGCCGAACGGAAAGGGCAAAAGGAGGAAGCCCTCACAAACTATAAAAAGGCTGTCTCCGTTGCCCCGAACAATATCCGCTCATCGATCATTCTCGCCAATTATTTGGCCAAGAGCGGTCATTTGAATCAGGCCATCACCCAGCTCCAGACTCTGTCGAAAGGTCATTCGGATATCCGGATCCCCCTGAAAATCGCCGAGTACGACACACTGCTCAATAAAAATGATGAAGCCATTGCCCTTTTGCGTCCTTATGGGCAACAGAAGGTTCCGATCGTGGAACTCTATTTTGTCTTGGCGAAAGCCTACGAGCAGTCGGGAAACAGGGTGAAGGCCCTCGAGAACGTTGACCGGCTGATGGCGCTGAAGTTCGACAACCGGTCGATCCTGATGGCCGCGTCGAATATCGAAATCCGCGAGGGGAACCCCGAGCAAGCGTTAAAGATTCTGTCCAATCTCAAGGGCAATGAGAAGAACGAACCGGACTACTGGCTTTCGCATTCAACCGCCAAGCTTGAACTCGGACATCGCGCCGAAGCTCTTTCAGAGCTGCGAGACGCCACCGGGAAATACCCGGACAATCTTCCCCTGAAGCTTGCGCTGGCCAATGCTTACACCATCAATCAAAAACCCGACAAGGCCATGTCCATTCTTGATCGCATCCTTTCGGCCAATCCGGACAATACCCAGGCGCTGCTGAGAAAAGCCGGACTTCTGGCCCAGGGCAAGGGGCTTCCCGCCGCGATTTCTTTTCTGAAGGCAAAAACCCTTGCATACCCGGACAACGAGCCGCTTGAGATCCGATACATTCAGGCTCTTGCCGGGAACAAGGAACCGGACAAGGCAATCGAAAAAGCAAAAGCTTTCCTTCAGGCTCACCCATCCGACCAGACAATGGGGCTTTTGATCGCGGGACTCCACCTTCAGGAAGGGAAAACGGAAAAGGCCCAAACCGAGCTCAAGTCCATTATTTCAGCCAACCCCAAAAATCTTGCCGCCATCACCACACTTGCCAACCTCGATCTGGGACAGAAGCATTTTCCGGAAGCCGAGTCCCTCTTCCGCCAGGCCATCACCGTTGCTCCGGACAGTGCCTCTCTTTATACCAGCCTGGGAGAAACGCTTCAGGCTGAAAATCAAAAGGGACCGGCGGAAGAAACCTATAAAAAAGCGCTGGCGATCGATCCGAACCAGCCGCTGGCTCTTCTGGAACTCTCTCGCTCTGAAATTGCCTCTGGCGAGACGCCCAGAGCCATCGTTCACCTCACGCCTCTTTTGAAGCTCAACTTCGCTCCTCCCCAGCAGGCGGAAATTCAGTGGCTCTGGGGCATTGCCTCGATGCAGGAAGGAGAATATCCCCGAGCCGAGCGGGCCCTTCAGAAGTCCGTCGAAATCGAGCCGGGAAGCTTTTCCTATCATGAAAGTCTGGGAGACCTGTGGTCCGCCGAAGGAAACTTTTCCAATGCGGACAAGGAGCTGTCCAAAGCTTATTCGCTCGACCCTCAAAACACCCTCATCCGGATCAAGAGGGACTGGATCGCCCTGAATCTTCAAAAGGGAAAGATTGCCCCCAAAAGTATTCAGGCGGTCGTCAATGAAGCCGCCCTGTTCAGGAAAAACAATCCGTCCGACCAGACCGCCGCGATGATCGAGGCCCGTGGGGACGCGATGCTCGGGAAGCCCGACGAAGCCATGAAAGTCTTCGATGCGGTCCTTTCTGTCAACCCCGAAAACTCCCAGGCCATTCTTGGAAAATCCGGAATTCTGGTCACGCAAAAACATATCAATCAGGCCCGCGCACTTGTCGGACACCTTCTCACCGATCATCCGAACAATATTCAGGCCAACCTGATGCTTGCCGGAATCGACCTCCAGACAAACAATATCCAGGACGAGGCCTCCCGGCTTGAAACGGTCAACCATCAGCGCCCGAACTGGGTGCAACCCGCACTCGCCCTTTCGCTTGCGGATCTCTCTCTCGGACGCTTCTCCCAGGCCAAGTCCATCCTGACCCAGATCGCACAGAACAACCCGAAACTTCTCCTTGCGCAGTTTTATATTGCCCAGGCCGACATGGGACTTGCCGACTATCAGGGCGCCATCGACACACTGAAGCCCCTGCTATCCACTGCCAAGGAGCCTTCCGGCATTTATTCCATGATGGGTGATGCCTCCCTTCGCATGGGAGAAAAAAAAGAGGCCATCAACTATTGGAAAAAAGCCTTGAAGACGGCCCCCAAAAACCCCCTGATCCTGAACAATCTGGCCTTTCTTCTTTCCGGCAACAAAAAAGACCTCCCGCAAGCGGTCTCTTATGCCAAAAAAGCCCTGGCGATCACCAGACAGCCTTTCATCGAAGACACCCTCGGATACCTTCTCTATCTTTCAGGACACTTCCATCAGGCTCAGGTGCAGTTTGATGCCGCCCAAAAAGCCGGATTCAAAAACGCGGAATTCCAGTATCATATGGGACTCAATGAATGGCGTCTCGGCAACACCCGACTGGCCAGCGAAACCTTGAAGAAAGCCATCCTCGACGGCTCCCTGAGCGACGACGAGAAGAAAAAAGCCCATGAGGCCCTTGACCAGATGGCTTCGAAGTGAATGAAAGCGATGTCCGATACAAAGCGGGGGAAACGAGCCCGATTCCCCCACCGGGAACATGATGTCAAGCCCTGACACCACCATTCTGGTGACCTTTTACAGGGAAGAAGGCGTTCTCAAGGACACACTCGAGTCGGCCCTTTCCCAGAGATTTTCCGATACGGAGATTCTGCTCGTCGACAACAATGCCTCTTCCGAGAACAGGGCTGTTGCGGAGAGCTACGTCTCACGCTACCCCAAAACCGTTCGGCTCGTCCATGAACCGATACAGGGGGTCTGCTCCGCCAGAAACACAGGTTTCCGGGAAAGCCGCGGCACTTTTATCGCGATTCTCGACGGAGACGACCTGATGCATCCCGATCGTCTTGCCCTTCAGCGGGCCGTTTTCGACGAGGATCCCTCTCTTTCTGTTGTGAGTTCATGGTACGACCGGGTTTCGATGGACAACAAAACGGTCAGCCGGGCGAACGTCTATCAAACCGAGCCCACGATCTGGCTTGAGACCGAGCAGATCCTCAAAGAGCTCTTTCCCGTCTCCAAAACGTCGGGATCGGGGAAAACCCTTCACTTCCCTCTGACATCAACAGCTCTTTTCAGGCGGGAACAAGCACTCGCCGTGGGAGGATTCAATCTCGTATTCAACCCGAGATGGTACGAAGATGTGGAGTTTTTCATCCGGATGCATGAGATGGGCGAATTCCGGAAGGTGAGATCGGA
>JAKAYF010000074.1 GCA_021816465.1 Nitrospirota bacterium | reverse complement strand
GAAATCCCCGGGGAGAGAGGTGGTTGTTTTTTCCGGGAGGGGGATCGGGAAAAAGCTGGTCGGAGATCCTCCGGATCCGAGAGTCACGGGGGATGAACCGGCCCTGATCTCTTCCAGAGTCCCTTCGGCAACAATCGCCCTTTCCTCCGACAGGCTGGAGGGAGCCAGGGCGCTTTTGCCCTTTTCTCCTTCCGTGATCGTGATGGATGACGGCTTCCAATCCCTGGAGCTCTTCCAGGATCTCTCTTTTGTACTGGTCTCCGAGAGCGATTTCCTGAAGATCCTGGACCGATCTGGATGGGGTTGCCGGGATCTTCTTCCCTCCGGACGATTCCGGGAGGGGGAGGAGGCGCTTTTCCGCGCTTCTGCGGTTGTCGTCACGCTTGAGGAGGATCGTTCTCCTTTGGAAATGGAGCGGCTGCGTTCACGTTTTGACCTGTATTTCCAAAAACGCTTTCCAGCCAGAGGGGTTCTTCCGGTTCTCTTTCAGAAAGTGGTCGTGTCGGGGATCTTTTGCCAGAATGAAATGGGAAGTGGGGAGACGGGAAAAGGTCAGGGTCCCGAAGCGCTCAAGGGGAAACGGGTGGTTCTGGTATCGGGAATCGCTGCTCCCGGGAGGTTCTTTCGGATGGTTTCGGGATTTGGTGCGGAGGTTCTTGGCCATCTCTCCTGGAGCGATCATGCCTCCTGGAATGAAGGTCGCCAGACGGAGATTCTCTCCTTTCTGGAGTCTGTTTCCGGGAACGCCACTCCGGAGATGATCCTGACGACCGAAAAAGACCTTGTGAAATGGCCGAAACCCATCCATTTGCCTTATACTGTGTATTCTGTCCAGATAGAATCGTGTCTTTTGGAACCCGCTCACTGGGAGTCGATCTTGTTGTCTGTTGTCCGGAAATCGTCTGTTGCCCCCGAAGGGGAGACCCCTGATGGGGATTGAAACGAAAACACCGATGTGGCTTTTGAACAGCCTTGCCCTTGGGGTCCGGGCCATGGGGCCGGAGTTCGGCTCCAAAGCCGGCTCCCTTTTGGGAGATACGCTTCGGTTTTTGATGAAGTCCAAGGGAAGGCTTGCGAGAGAAAATCTGAGGGCCGCATTCCCTGACGCCAGCGACTCCTGGATCCGCGATACGGAAAAAAAGATGTTTCGCCATCTGGGCAGGATGGGTGTGGAATTTTTGCAGTTTCCCGACAAGGACGAAGCATGGCTCAGAAAGCATGTCCAGGTTTCAGGGATCGAGCGGGCTTATGAGGCGCTGAAGCTTGGGAAAGGAGCACTCATCCTGTCCGCCCATTTCGGGAACTGGGAATACATCTTCAAGCGGTTGTCCTATGATTTTCCCAAGGATGTCTACGCCCTGACACGGCGGATCAAGGATCCCAATGTCGATCTTTTTGTGAAGAATTACCGGGAAGCCAATACGGGAGCGACCTGTATCCTTCAGGACAACGCCGGAAGCCAGATCGTCCGGATCTTGAAGAGAAACGGAATTGTCATCACCGTTCTGGACCAGAACGCCGGGCTCAAGGAAGGTGCGTTTGTCCCGTTTTTCGGAAGGCTTGCCGCAACGTATACCAGTACGGCAAGACTCTCCCTTCGACTAGGCCTTCCTGTCATTCCGGTTTTGGGTCACAGGACGACAGGGCTGGACCACTTTGTTTGCGTGATGGATCCGATCATCCCTGATCCATCTCTTTGCGGGGAAAACGCGGTGGAGGTTTTGACCGCCCGATTTACGGGTCTTCTTGAAAAAGCGATCCGGGAATACCCCGAGCAATGGATCTGGCTCCATAACCGCTGGAAGACAAGGCCTCCTGAGGAAACAGGAGAGACTGTCCAGAACGGGAAAAGTGAGGAACTCACGGCTCCTGGGGATGGCGCTTGAAGGTGGCCGGAGAGGATTGTGTGGAAGGGAAACAGCAGACTTTCGATATCGACGGTGAAAGCCAGGGCTTTGTGTCCGGAGAGAAAGAGAAGGATCCTCTTCCGGGAGTGAAAAATCTTCCCCCGGGATCGAGTGTTCTGGTGGTTCTCCTGGGTCGCATCGGGGATGTGGTGATGACTCTTCCGGCCGTTCTGGGACTCAAGATGGCCCGTCCGGATCTTTTGATCGACTGGGTGGTGGAGGATCGCTGCGCCGATCTTTTGGTGAACCATCCGGCGATCAGGAGATTGATCCTTCTCCACAGGCGGGATTTTGAGGGAGATCTCAAAAAGGGAGCCTATCTATCGGCCCTTTCCAACCTGATCGCTTTCAGAAGGGATCTCCGGCAAGAGCGGTATGCCGCGGTTCTCGATTTTCAGTCTCTTTTGAAAAGCGGAGTGGTGGCATTTCTGGCCAAGGGGAAGATCAAGCTCGGTTCTCCTTCCACCTATGGGCGCATGAAAGAGGGGAGCTGGCTTTTCTCTCGTCAGGTGAATCTTTCCGACCCGAAGCTTCATCTGGTCGATCGACATCGTCTCGTGATCAGGGAGCTTCTGGGAGAAGATCCCCCGGTAGCCCCTTTTGTTCTGGGAATCGATCCCGGGGAGGAATGGGGTGTTCTGGAAAGGCTGGATCTCTGGGATCAAAGAATCCGGGAAAAGTCAGATTCGCCAAAAAGACCTCTGGCGCTTCTTCATCCTTTTGCCAGCTGGGTGACGAGGCGCTGGCCGATTGAGTCTTTCGGCCAGGTGGCCATTCGTCTTATCCGGTCCGGTTTCCGGGTCGGGGTGATCGGTGGGGGAGGGGCCGAGCAGGAGATTGCCTTTCTCAAGATCCGTGAGGCGATCGAATCGGGGGAAGAGGAGAAGCCTTTACCCGTTTCCTGTCTTGAAAGCTTTCTTGGGATACTGTCATTAAAGGAGTCGGCGGTCTTGATGAGTAAAGCGGAGATCGTCATCGCCTGCGATTCGGGACCGATGCATCTGTCTTCGGCCATGGGGGTCCGCACTTTGGGAATATTCGGGCCGACCGATCCGCAAAGGCTGGGTCCGGTCGGGAATCTGGGGATGGAGATCCATGCCGATCTTTTGTGCCATCCCTGCATGGGAAGGCGTTGTCCGATCGGGACGGTCTGCATGCGGGATTTGTCACCCGGGAAGGTTATCGAAGCGGCCTTTTCCCTTCTCAAAAAGAGCCCGACGGAAAAGACTTCTCTTTTGGAAGGGCTCTGATTGTCCACCTCACAAACCGGAAATGTTCTTTCTCGAAAAACTTCAGCGGCTGCTCCCTCCGTCCACCGCATTCTTCTGGTGAAGCCAAGCTCCCTTGGTGATGTCATCCATGCCTTTCCTCTGCTCTCTGCTTTGAGGGGGTCTTTTCCGGAGGCGTCGATAGACTGGCTGGTCAACACGGAGTTTTCGTCTTTGGTGGGCCGTCATCCCGGAGTTTCCAAGGTGATCTCCTTTCCGAGATCCCTCTGGCGTAAAAAGGGATTTTTCAAGGCCATGGGGGAGATGCGACGGGAATTTGGCCCTGCCGGCTATGATCTGGTTCTGGATGCACAGGGGCTCATGCGTTCGGCACTTCTTTCAAGGCTTGCGGGCGGCTCCCGGATTATCGGTTTTTCCGATGCCCGGGAAGGGGCCGCATTTCTGTATCATGAACGGGTCGATCCATTCGCCGGTGGGAAAAAAGAATTGGACGGGTCTCCGAGGGTTCTCCATGCGGTTTTGAAAAATCTTTCCCTTTGGCGCCATCTTTCAGGGATGGAGCCAGAGTTTTCCTCACATCCTTTTGAGATCCATTATGGTGATGAAGATAACAGGCATTTGTCGGAACTTCTTCAGTCGATCGGACTTTCCCCCAATCTTCCCTTTGTGGCGATTCATCCGGGGGCGAAAAGGGAGATCAAGCGGTGGCCGTCCCTGTATTTTTCAGAACTTCTGGATCTTGTCCGAAATAAACTGGGGTTGAACGTCCTTCTTCTGGGGAGTGCGGGAGAGTCCTCGCTTCTGTCGGAGATTGCGACAAGAAGTGGCCCGGGTGTTTACATATCGGCGGGGGATGTTCCTCTTGACCTGATGCCGCTTTGTCTTTCCCGCGCGCGTTTTTTTGTGGGAAATGACTCCGGTCCCCTTCATATGGCGGTGATGATGGGAATGCCAACCTATTCGTTTTTCGGATCTTCAGATGTCCGGAGAACGGGGCCATTTTCTCCGGGGAATACGGAACACCGGACCTTTACCGATCCGGTGCCCTGCGCCCCATGCGGGGATTTCAAGACGAAGTGCAGCCACCTATCCTGTCTTGTCGGGGTCACTCCCAATGTGGTTTTCGATGAGATCCTGAAAAAAACTCAACATTAGATCCGAAAAAGCTATGAGATAATCAGGAATGATCAAATCAACTGAGTTCTATGTTCTGATTCTAAAAGATTAATAGCAAAATCTGGTAAAATATTGGAGATGATTTTCTTTTGGGATGATTTGAGTCTTGATTTATGATTGATCGGACCTTTCTTTTCTTTATTTAAAATATTTTTAAGAGTAAAAAAAGCTTTATCCAAGCTCTATATTTGGACTCATTATATGCTTAAGCGATTTCCGATTCGAAGCAGAGCATGGGGTGTCTGCGGGAAGTGTAGATCAATGGTCTGGAAGGTTTTTTAGCTCGGAGGCTTCGACTCGGAGATGCTCCTGATTTTAACAGTGAGCAGATAAGATATTTTGATCAGGATCCTGTAAGCCGGATATTACTCTAAAGGTTTTTTGAGCAATATCCGTTTATAAATGTAAGGTATTCTTTTTTCAATTATTTCTTAACTCGATTGATTCAGGATTTTAAAATCAGGGTGAGTTTATCTGTTTTCATTTAACCATAAACTCTTTCAGTTGGGTGATGAAGACATCTTTACTGAATTTCTCATGAAAGGTCAGCAATGTCTAAACCTTTAGTTTCTGTTGTTATTTCTGTTTATAGAGAGGGAGAGATTCTGTCAGAAACAATAGAATCTGTTTTAGTACAAACATTTAGAGATTTTTAAATCGTCATTGTCAACAATAATGCAGATGATGTATCTCTTTCAATCATGAGAAAGTATGCGAGTGAGTATCCTGATCTGATCCGTATTGTCGATCAATCGGTTCAAGGAGTTCCAAGCGCAAGAAATAAGGGAATTCTTGAGAGCCGTGGCCATTATATCGCCATGCTTGAGGGAGATGACATGATGCTCCCCAATCGTCTCGAAAAATAGTTGAAATATTTTGAAGAGGAAAAAGATGGATTTTTACTGCTTTCCTCTTACTTTGACCGAGTTGATTGGGAGAATAAGACTCTATTGAATCCCGGAGGAATCGATAAAAACTTTTGGATGTCCTCCCTTAAAATAGACAAAATTTTTGGGTCTCACCCTTCAACTTGGTTTTTTGAAAAAAATACTTCCGTATCAGTAGGAATGTTTGTTTAATGAGGCCTTTAATCCAAGGCTCATCAAAGATGATGATTTCAACTTTAAAATGTTTCTTGCAGGGAGATTGGCGTGCATCCCTGAGAGTCTGGTTCGAGTAAGAATGCCGTCAGTATTCTATAATGACATCAAAGAAGCACAAGCAACCTCACTTCATGTCATTAACAAGCTCGATTTATTTTTTAATATCCTTAAAGAAAAACTATCAGATAATAAGACGGTAAAGATTGATGAAAAGGGATTCAGCACGATTCGCTCCCAGTGGTTGATGGAGCAGGCTACCGGGTTTATTTTGTACGAAAATGGAAAAAAAATTGCTCAGCGTCTGATAATAGAAGCAATAAAAGAAAAACCCTTTGATTACAAAAATTGGAAGGTTTATCTTCGGAGCTTTTCTCAAAAAAAGAAAGTAAAAAATGGAGAGCCAAAACGCCTTTTGCAGGAAGACATTGATTATCTGATGAAGAAAGAGTTTTTTCGACTGAACTGATTTTGATTATAGAAAAATAAATTTTTAAGGCTTGCATTTATGGAGGTGTCGAAGATTGATTAATCTTCCGTATAGATCAAGAACTCCAGTATGTCTAGTCCAAACTTTATTGAGAAATCCCTCACTATTAGAGTTTTTATCCTGTATATTGGGAAGTAATCATCTTGAGAAAAGAAAGCATAGGATAATCTGGTCATTACATTCATTGTATAGTGGCTAGGATTGTTTATTTTTTTAGGCATTAGTTCTATCGATCGTCCCGATTGGATTTCGTAAGAATCTTCTGTGATTTTTAATTTCTTGAGTTGTTCTGGAATGCTCATGATTAGCCATAAATAAGGATCAAATACGGTAATAAAGATCATGTATACCTTGAAAAAAAGTGAAAATGATTCCTTTGAATTCTGTAGGTCCTTCTGTGAATGAGGATGATAACGCTTCTTTTGAAAAAGAACGTCTTTCGGTTTGCCTGATCACTAAGAACGAGGAACAAAACCTCAAACGTTGTCTGGATTCTTTGATCGGGCTTGCGGATGAAATCATTGTCGTTGATTCTGGGAGCACCGATCGGACATGCGAGATCGCCAAAGATTTTGGTGCAAAAGTCTTTCAGCATCCTTTTGATGATTTTACCCGTCAGAAGACACGCTCCATCGAGAAGGCCTCATCTTCATGGGTGATGGTGATTGATGCCGATGAGAGGGTGACTCCGGAGCTCAAAGCGGAAATCCTTCAATACTTGATCCATCCGGAAACAATCAGGTCCATCAACGGATTCTATCTCAATCGACTGAATTTTTTTCTGGGAACCCCAATCCATCATTCCGGATGGTCTCCGGATTGGCTGTTGCGTGTCTTCCGGAAAGAATCGGGGGGATTGGATGGCCGGGCGGTCCATGAATCGATTGTCGTTTCCGGACAGACCATGAGACTTCATGGGCTCCTTCTTCATGATACACATCCGACCATCGAGAGATTTGTCACAAAAAATCTGGCCTATGCGAGACTTTGGGCCAAGGAGAGATCTTCCACCAGGGGGCCTTCCCTGATGGGAGTTCTTTTTCATCCGCCTGCAATGTTTTTGAAAATGTATATTTTGAAAATGGGTTTTCTGGATGGTTTTTTGGGATTTGTTCTAGCCGTTCTTTATAGCTATCATGTTTTTATAAAATATCTGATGCTTTACAAAGTCAATATTCCTTTAACCGACAGGGACGGTGTCGATTCATGATTGTTTCAGAAGGGGGGAGATCGGGGGAAACCTACCATTGTAGAGTGATTCCTGAAGACCGTCTTCCTGATGCTTTTCCATGTTCTGGAAATCTGAAGATTAAATGAATGTCTCCCACTCTCCAATCTCTCCCATGATTCCAGAGCATGGTTTATTCTGGGATGGCTTTCCGCTTTTTCATATCCATGATTTTTCTCCTGATTTTTCTGGAAAGATATTTTTTGTTCTGGGACAGGGACTAGGGGATCATCTGAACGGATTCAGGGCTATTTTTGAAATTCGTCTTCGTTTTCAAAAAGCTTCTTTGATTGTTTACGCTGATTTACGCTGGGAAGAACTTGTCCGGAGAATGGACGGAGTTGAAATCAGGTGGTTTCCAAAGGCGTTGGAGGTCCGCTCAAAGGAAGGGACCAATGATCCTTATGCTCTGGCTCACTCTGAGATCAGAAAAGAGATGGATGCTGCGCCAGCTTCTTCCTTTCTGGGATATGACCACTTTCCGATGCCTGATCGGCATGCCAGAGGAGAGGCAACAATACAGGCCACCCTTCGAACGGTAGGATTATCTCTCGGAAAACACCTTCGCCCTTTTGTGCCAATGAAAAAATCAGATCTCTTATGGGCAGATGAATTTCTCAAAAGAAATGGACTTCAATCTGGGAGCTATGCGGTCATCGCCCCTTATACATGGGAAAACAAGCGATGGCCTAAAGATTTCTTCTCGATAACGATCGATCTCCTATACCGGAAACTGGGAATTCGATCTCTTGTGATTGCTTATCCGGAGATGGGAACGTTTGAAAATGAAGGGGCCTTGTGCGCCTACGATCTTTCTCTTTCGCAAATAGCCGCTCTACTGTCCCGCTCCGGAGTCTATCTTGGGCTTGATTCGGGACTCAGCCATATGGCAGCGGCGCTGGATCTGCCATCGCTTGAACTATTTATTGAAAAAAAGGTGATGCCCTTTGAAGTAAGGGCCTGTTCGCCATTTTTTCTCTATAATGTTGAGTCGTTTTTTCTTGATAAACGGATTCCGGAGCCAGAATCGGTTTTTGCATCCATATCTTTTATATGGACAAATAGAGATCATCTTTCCTCTGTGATTCCTCTTTGTCCTGGATGCCGTTCCAGAATGCAATATATTCAAAAGTGCTCTGCAGAAGTCATCGATTTTATGTGCGTCTGCGGCACCTCCCTAACAACACCGAATGGGGATAATGTCAATCTCTCTCTATTCTCAAGAGCGAATTCGGTGGATGACAAGGAGACGGTCACTGGAAAAACCACTCATGTCAGCCTTGAAGCCGGGTCTGACTTGTCTTC
>JAKAYF010000014.1 GCA_021816465.1 Nitrospirota bacterium | reverse complement strand
AAGCCGTGAAGCTTTTGTTCCGAAAGTCATCTGGGGTACCGGCTCGGTAGACCACGCCTCCTCAATAAAATGGATCGCAAGCTGGGGGATATCCTCGCTTCTCTCCCTGAGCGCCGGAACATGGATTTCAAACACATTGAGCCGGTAAAAGAGATCCTCCCTGAAGCGTCCCTCCCTGATGAGATCAGGCAGCGCTTCATTTGTAGCCCCGATGATACGGGCCATAAAGGGAATTTCGGCCGTTCCACCAACCCGGTGGAAGGATCTGCTCTCGATAACCCGCAAAAGAGCCACCTGTGTCGCAGGCTCCATTGTCCCGATCTCGTCGAGAAACAATGTCCCCCGGCCAGCCACTTCGCACCACCCGACCTTCCGCTCCTGGGCCCCTGTGAAAGCACCTCTCTCGTAACCAAAAAGTTCGGCACTCACAAGCTCCTTGGCAATCGCTCCGGTATTAACAGGGACAAACGGCTCTCTGGCACTTGGAGAGAGATCATGAATCATCCGCGCAATAACCTCTTTTCCCGTTCCGGACTCACCAGTAATCAAAACAGGCACGGGGTGGCTTGCACTAAGATTGATTTTTTGCCGGATTTCCCGCATGGGAAGGGACTCTCCCAAGAGAACCGGAGGGGCATTTTCAGGGCGGCGGGAGTCGAGAAGTGATCCTCCGGAAGGAAGGACACGCCTTAATGTCTCAAGAAGAATGTCTTCATTGATCGGTTTTTCAATATAGTGGAATGCCCCCTTCTGGATTGCATCAACCGCAGTTGATACAGAAGCATGGGCGGTCATGATAATAATCGCCATGGATGGGCGCAGATCCCTGATGGGACGGATCAGGTCAATCCCCGATCCATCAGGAAGCTTCAGGTCAAGAAGGACCGCACCGAGCTCTCCAGATCCCTCCTGGCGAAGAATGGAAAGCGCTTTCTCGGCCGTTCCCGCTTCAAGAACATCATAGCCCACATGGCCGAGAAAACTTTTAATCCATGCCCTGGTATTCGCATGGTCATCGACGACCAGAAGTTTTGGACGGCTCATTTCAGCGTGTTTTCAAGGTTTGAAAGATCCTTGAAAGTTTTTCGGACCTGATCAAGCTTATGGGTTAATATCCGGTTGGACTCCTCAAGTCTTGCGTTTCGCTCAAGCATCCTGGAAAGGATATGGGAAGATTCCCGAACATCATACGGAACACGGTCCACATCCAGAGTTTTCAATATTTTTCTGGCTTCCTCCAGGCGCTTGCCACCGGGAGTTTCGATATCGACAAGCGCCTTGTCATACAAAAGCCTCGCCATGACATCGCCAGGGATGTCCTTTTCAGACAGACGCTTGTTCAGCAGATCATCAAGCTTGTCCCAATCGTGTGCATCAAAAAGCTTCGAAAGCCCCGTCAGAAAATGTGAAGAGCCGCCACCCCAAAAAGGGGAAACAGCCTGAGGAAGAAACACGATTCTGGGCAGATCCTCCCTTGGTGCCGGTGGAGTGTTCATTGAGCCGCATCCATCGAGTGCCACAAGCAGGAGGAGTAAAAAAATGGCTCCTCCCGAAAAACGCCCCTTACTCATCTTGTCCCTCCTTTTCCTGAACAACCGGCTCAAAAGGGAAAGAGACATGAAACACCGTTCCCTTGGGTTCGTTCTGTCGAACGCTGATGGAGCCTCCCATGGTCAAGATAATGCCTCTTGTAATAGCCAGCCCCAGTCCAAGTCCTTCCCTTATCCGGGTGTTAAAAGGCGTTACCTGATAAAACTTGTCGAACAACTGGGGAATGTGCTCAACAGGTATGCCTATACCGGTATCCCTGACCTCAATTTCAAGTGAATTCACCGATCGGCTGACCCAAAGAGAAATCGTTTCCCCACCCGGGGTGAATTTGAAGGCATTGCCCAGGAGATTTTCCAGAACCTGAGTCAGCTTTCCCGGATCTGTACGAATCTTAACGGGAAGATCAGGATCAAAGTGTGTCTCAAAGTGCTTTCCTGCCTCATTGCAAGCAAGGTTCTGCCGCTCGCTCAGACGCTCCAGCAGGTTTGGCAGAGCCACTTCCTGGATTTCCAGACTGATCTGGCCTGACTCAATCCGGCCAAGATCCAGAAGTCCATTAACAAGCTCAACGAGATGATCCACCTCTTCCCGGACAATCGCCAGGCTTTTTTCCTGATCAGGATTCAAGGGGCCAAGCTGGCCCCGCTGAAGCATCTGCAGGAATCCTCTAATGCTTGTAAGCGGAGTCCTCAACTCATGGGAAGCAATTGTCACGAATTCCGATTTGAGACGATTGACCTCTCCCAGACGACTTGCCATCTCATTGAGCGCCCTGGCAAGGTCTCCCAGCTCATCCTGATTGGGAACGCTCACAGGATTATGAAAGACACCTCCGGATATTCTTCGCGTTCCCTCAATCAGGATCATCAATGGAGCAAGAATAATATTGGAAAAGCTCCATAGCAGCAGCATCACGAGAAAGATCCCCACAGACAAGAGCTCAACACTGATGGTGGTCATCTGGGACTGCTCTTTGGTCGTCTGGGTGATCTTGCTTTCAAGGTCCAGAGAAAACTCAGTCCGCAAACCTTTCAGAAGGGAGGCCAGATGGATCAGGATCGGCGAGGACTCTGTCTGCGAAATCTTGATCGCCGCATCACGATGTCCGGAGCTCAGGGCCCCCCACTCCCGGTCAATCACATTCTGATAAGCAGTAATATCTTTAAGGGAATCGCCCAATAAAATTCTGGCTTGAGGAGAAGGCGGCGCGAGACCAAGAAGAAGAACTCTGCCAAGGGATAGATCTTTCTCGACCGAAGGCCTTTCCGTTGGAGGAATCGGAGAAAAAAACAAAAACCTCTTCTCATCGGGCAACGCCATCCCGATCTGGTGCTGAAGTCTGGAGACAGTGAGAAGCCCCCTCACAGAAGTATCCTTCAGACTGACCAGGATGACATGAAGATGATAAAGACTGAGGATGGCATAGAGATTCGATAGAAATATGACCCCGAGAAGTACCAGGGAAAATGCAGCAACCTTGCCTCTGAGCTTTAATGGACGAATACCGATCAACCCAGTCCTTTCGTCTTGCCGCGAAATCATTCCCGGGAGGTCTTCACACAACCTCGTACCGTTTCATTGTAATCACAAGACCCACGTTTTTCAAAAAAGGAGGCTGGACGGACTGGAGAGAATCAGTCGAAAAGAACGATCCCTAGAAATTGATAATATATCTTGTTGGATCAACCGGAACCCTGTTCCGGAGAACACCATAGTGCAGATGCGGTCCTGTGGACAATCCGGTATTTCCCAGATACCCGATCACTTCCCCTCTTGTCACCTTTTCATTCTCATAAACGACAACTTGATCAAGGTGAGCATAGAGTGTTTCAAAACCATTTGCATGATCAATCCGAACAGACTTTCCAAATCCCTGGTCCCACCCGGAGAATCTGACAACGCCCGATGCTGTGGCAATGACAGGAAGTCCCACCCTGCCGGCAATATCGATTCCCGGATGAAAGTCTTTTCCGACGCCAAAGGGAGAGTTCCGCCACCCGAACCCGGATGTCAGAACACCATGGGTGGGCCAGATACTTGGAGTACTGGCCCACAGCTGCGCCCGGTCAAGGATTTTCTGCTTGAGGGAGACAAGGCTTCCTTCCTGATAACTCATACCAGAACCCAGACGGGTAAACTGACGGTCCATTTCGTCCATCAGTTCGATCATCCCGTTCTGGCCTTTCTGGATCAGCACAGCTGGTGCGGCAAGAGACTCAGGACCGCCAACACCCTGGAGCTGTCCGGCATCAGGATCTTTACCATCCGGATCCATGATCATCCGGATGCGATCTTCCTTCTTTGTCAAATCCAGAAGCCTGCCATGGATCTCCTGAAGACGCGAGTAGATCCGGACAATTGCCTCTTTCTGGTGCTGGCTTTGTCGAGCAAGCGCCACCATTTGGTTTTCTTTATGAAGAAGCGAATAGGCAACAACCGAAAACGTCAGGAAAACGGTCAGAAAAACGGCCGACATGATCCATCCGGCATAAAGGATACGAGGAGAAATATCCAGCCGGACAACTTTGTCAGATGGAGACGGGATAAAAAGGAGCGTGTATGTTTTTCGGATTTTTTTCTTGGAAGGTATATTCATGGATGATCTATCCGATTAATACTGGTTAACATCACAGGAACCAGGACAATGAAAATACGATAAGGAAACCGTCAGAAGATCAAACAAAGAACAAGTTGGTGGTATCTTCCATGAACCCGAAAAAAAAGTCAAACCATTGATTAATAAATTTTATCTAAATAAAACATATAAGATCAATTTTTGGTTATAAAACTTCGAGGAGCGACTTCAAAGGAGCGAGCCCAAAACAACCTGCAACCAAACCTGATGATGTTGTTGTCGTGGGGGCTTTCCTTAGCCTGTCTTGAGGCAGAAGAAGAACTCAGGAGAGTTTGCAGAGACCGTTGGGATGTTGACGGCGCTTTGATTAATGCGGGACGTATTTTTTGAGAAATCCTTGAAACATCGATCCATCAGGACTTTTTGAGCGTTTTTTCATTTCCGGAGACAAGACGGCGAATGTTTTCGCGATGATGCCACCAAATCAATATGGAGATCATCGGCATCGGCGGAAAGTTCACAGGATCCAGATGATGTGTCCTCACAAGGGCTGAAGCGAGAATCGGCAGGAGAAAATAGGCGACCAGGGCAGACAGGGAAGAAATCCTTGTAAAGGCAAATATTGTAACCCAGACCACAATCAGGATCAGTCCAAGCGGAGGGCAGACGCCAAGAATCGCCCCAAACCCGACAGCAACGCCCTTGCCTCCGTGAAATTTCAGCCAGACAGGGTAAAGATGGCCAAGGACAGAAAACAGGGCGGCATAAGCGACTGCTTCATGGGGTTTAAGAAAAGAGGCGGCAAGCATCGTCGCCAGCAACCCCTTTCCCATGTCCCAAAGAAGAACCATCACACTCAGTAACTTCCCGGACCAGTCCTTGCCCAACACCCTGTAGGCGTTTGTGAATCCGATATTGCCGCTTCCCTCTTTGCGGAGATCCACTCCCTTGATCTTTCCCGCAATCACCCCCGCTGGCAATGACCCCAGAAAATACCCCATGATCGCTGCATAAAAAACATCATGAACCGGATAATTCATTCCTTCTCCCTTTCCCGGGAATCTGAAACACCGGAAAGTCTGAGGTACCACCTGAAGTACCATGCTCCGGAAACAAGTGTCAGAATCAGGGAGATCCAGAACAAAAACATTCCAATGGAATGGATATTCACAGGGTTTTTCAGTCCTGGAACAAAAAGAAGTCTCTGGTTCCAGATAAGGATTGTCAGGGAGATGGTCTGAAAGACCATCTTGGCCTTCCCTAGGGATTCCGCCGGAATAATAATTCCGTCTGCCGAAGCGATCGCTCTGAGTCCTGATACAGCAAGTTCCCTGGCAACAATAAGAATCGCAAGGGCCACAGGAAGCAGATGATCATCCACCAGAAGAAAAAGCCCGGTCGTTACAAGAATCTTGTCCGCAATCGGATCAAGGAGCTTGCCAAGTGTTGTGACCATGTTGTAACGACGGGCAATATATCCATCGAGAAGATCTGTCGATGAAGCCAGGGCATATAGACAGGCCGACCAGAATGCCGTTCCGGAACGCTCCCTGAAAAACAGGAGAACAAGCACAGGAATCAGGACAATTCGACCAAGAGTGATTCCGTTGGCAAGATTCATCCGGGATCCCCATCCTGATGGCACCTTGCTTCGGAGATCCCGTCGCTTCTTCCTGACAGGATCCAGTCAGCAATTTCCCTCACCGCCCCGTTGCCACCAGGCAGTCTTGTTACCCAGTCTGCCTCTCTCCGGACAAACCATGGCGCCTCAGGAACAGTAATGGACAGTCCGGCTATTCTCATTGCGGGAAGATCAACCACGTCATCACCAACAAAAACAACCTCTTCTGAGAAAAGTTTCCATTTTGAGAGAATCGAGTGGAAAATGGGAAGTTTTTCCCGAACGCCAAGATGGCCATCTTCTATTCCCAACTCCTGCATTCGCCGCCTGACCGCCATCGAATCCCGACCTGACAGAAGAGCGATTTTTACCCCAGCCCTTCTCAAAAGGACGAGGCCATGACCATCCCTCAAACTGAAAGACTTTATCTCTTCGTCATCAACCCCATAAGAGATCAGGCCGTTGGTCAGGATCCCGTCCACGTCAAGAACCACGCCACGAATCCGGCGAAACTCACGGATCACTCGAGGAGAAGGAGAGCGTCTCATTAAACAATTTTCTCCCGAAGACAATCATGAAAATGCAATATTCCGGCCACTCTCCCGTCTTCCAGAACAACCAGCTGGGAAATCTTCTTCTCTTCCATCACCCGGACCGCCTCAGAAGCAAGTGTGTCGCCCGAGATCGTAACAGGATGGGCAGACAT
Organism: Nitrospirota bacterium; assembly: GCA_021816465.1. Lineage (GTDB taxonomy): Bacteria > Nitrospirota > Leptospirillia > Leptospirillales > Leptospirillaceae > Leptospirillum. Next base: position 30,524 of record JAKAYF010000014.1, on the reverse strand, counting down.
GAACTCCTCTACCGGCCGGGAAAGGAGAGATGAACCCATCGGGGCCTGAGACTCTGCCGAAACCTGAGCCAACGCCCGGCGAAGATCGCCATCCGTGAGGATCCCTGCCAGAGAACCATCTTTGGAAAAAACGGTCGTCAGCCCAAGTTTTTTCCCGGTCATCTCCAGGATGGCATCACCGAGAGAAGTCCCGGCTTTGACCCGGGGGATTGCACTACCACGGTGCATGATGGAAGACACCCGGACAAAGTAACGCCTGCCGAGCGCCCCACCGGGGTGCAGGCTTGCAAAATCAGCAACGCCGAACCGTCGCTCGGCCAAAAGGACCAGAGCCAGTGCATCCCCCAGAGCCATCATCGCCGTGGTCGAGGATGTCGGGGCAATGCCAAGAAGTCCCGCCTCAGACTCGACTCCTGTCGCAAGGACAATATCGGAACCGGCAGCCATTTCACAATCGGAAGAGGCGACCATTGAAATGAGGGGGATAGAAAGTCTTTTCAGAAAGGGAATCAAAGCCAGGATTTCGGAGGTATTACCTGACTTGGAAAGGGCAAGAACCGTATCTCCCCTGTCGACCATCCCGAGGTCTCCATGAAGCGCTTCTGCCGGGTGGAGAAAAAAGGAAGGAGTGCCAGTTGAAGACAGTGTTGCCGCAATTTTTTTTGCAACATGGCCGGATTTGCCCAGTCCGGTCACAACGACCTTTCCATCTCTCGAAAGGATCAGACTCACCGCATCGGAAAAATCTTTTCCAAGACGTGTGGACATTTCGGACAAGGCCCTGGCTTCTCCATCCAGGATGGCTTTGCCTTGGGCAATCAGCTTGTCGGCGGGAGATCTTTCCATCAAGCCCGTTCCTGAACAAACAAGGGATCAGCCCCCATATTCTTCCTGGCCTCGACAAATGGAAGAAGCGATAAAATCAGCCCCTCAAGCTTGGCAAGGGGGATCATGTTTGGACCATCACTCGGAGCATGATCAGGGTCAGGATGAACCTCCATAAACAGCCCCTGACATCCAACCGCCATGGCGGCCCTGGCAAGAGCGGGAACAAACCTTCGGTCACCACCTGAGCGGTCCCCTCCCCCTCCGGGACTCTGGACGGCATGTGTTGCATCAAAAATGACCGGATAGCCGAATGATGCCATGACCGGCAACGAGCGAAAGTCCACGACCAGAGCATGGTATCCGAAGGAAATACCCCGTTCGCACAACATGAATCGATCACACCCGGAGTCTTCCATTTTCTTCACAACATTGGACATGTCTTCAGGTGCCATGAACTGGCCCTTTTTAATATGGACAACCCGGCCAGACCTGGCCGCCGCCTCCAGAAGATCTGTCTGCCTGGACAACAATGCAGGAATCTGGAGGATGTCCAGCACAGATGCAGCCTCTTCCACCTGGGAACTCTCATGGATATCGGAAATCACTGGAAACGAATATCTCGAGCGGATATCTTCCAGAATCGAAAGTCCAGCACTCATACCAACCCCGCGGAAGCTTTTCCCCGATGAGCGGTTGGCCTTGTCATAGGATGCCTTGAAAACAATCTGAATATTCAGACGGTCCCTGATCTCAGCCAAAGCCCCGGCGACCTCAAACGCATGATCCCGTGACTCAATGACACAGGGCCCCAGGATAAAGAGTGGCGGGGCATCCGGACCAACTCTGAAGGAACCCGCCGGAGTCTCGATGCAAACGGTTTTCACTATTTCCCCCTGGGGCTTCTTTTGGGAGATGGGGACTGTTCTGTGCCACGCAGATGGGTCATGGCTGCCGCAACAAACCCCAGAAACATGGGGTTTGGCGCAAGGGGACGGCTCGTAAATTCGGGATGAAACTGTGACGCGACGAAATATGGGTGAGAAGGAATCTCCACGATTTCAGGGAGCTTTTTCTCACCCCATGTTGCAGTGACAACCAATCCTTTTTCTTCCATCAATGATCTGAAGTCATTATTGAACTCAAAACGGTGACGGTGTCTTTCGGAAACGGTCGATGCCCCATAAAGACTTGCGGCTCTGGTCCCGGGGAGAATATCTACATCATAAGCACCGAGTCTCATGGAAGCCCCCTTGTCAACAACAAGCTCCTGCCCCGGAAGAAGGTCGATCACTGCATTTTTGGCTTCAGGATCAAACTCCCGGCTCGTGGCATCGGAAAGACCAAGAACGTTGCGGGCAAACTCAATAACAGAAAGCTGCATTCCCAAACATATTCCAAAAAAGGGCACATGGTTCTCCCTGGCGAATCGGATCGCAGCAAGCTTGCCTTCAATGCCTCTGGATCCAAAGCCTCCAGGAACAAGAATGCCCCCCAACCCCTTGAATATCCCCGAATTGCCAGAGGTCCGCTCTATCTCCTCCGAATCGATCCACTCAAGCCTGACCTTGGCACCAAGCCTGGCTCCTGCGTGGCTCAATGCCTCGATAAGGCTCTTGTACGAATCATGAAGGTCAATATACTTTCCGACGATACCGATTGAAACAGTTCGTCTGGCATTGGTCACATTTGAAACCAGCTCCTTCCATGGCCCCAGTTTTGCCTGGGGTGTTGGCAGCTTGAGATAACGAAGGATCAGACGATCGAGGTTCTGCCGATGGAACTCAAGCGGCACTGCGTATATGGAAGGAACGTCCCTTGCCGAAATCACAGCTTCCGGATCCACATTGCAAAACAGGGCGATCTTCGATCGGACATCCTCCGGAAGAGACTCTTCACTTCGGCACATGACGATATTGGGGCTGATTCCGATTTCCCTCAACTTGTGGACCGAATGCTGGGTCGGTTTGGTCTTGAGCTCGCAGGAAGCCTTCACAAAAGGAACAAGAGTCAGATGGATATAGGCAACATTTTCTTTCCCAACCTCTCTTGGAAATTGGCGAATTGTCTCCAGAAAGGGAAGACTCTCGATATCACCAACCGTTCCTCCGATTTCACACAGGACAATATCAACATCCTTGCCCCGGTCAAGAATGATCTTCTTGATCTCGTTCGTGATGTGGGGAACGATCTGGACGGTTCCGCCAAGATACTCGCCGCGACGCTCACGTGTGATCACATCGTAGTAGATCCGCCCTGTTGTATAGTTGTTGTTCCGCCCCATGGTCAGACTGGTAAAGCGCTCATAGTGTCCAAGATCCAGATCGGTTTCCGCACCATCATGCGTGACGTAAACTTCCCCATGCTGATAAGGATTCATCGTTCCCGGATCGACGTTGATATAAGGGTCGCACTTCAGAAAATTGACACGGTAGCCGCGCGCGCCGAGCAGCATCCCCAGAGAAGCCGAAGCAATGCCCTTTCCGAGGGATGAAACCACACCACCAGTAATAAATATGTATTTAACAGGATATTTCTTTTTCATGTCCATGCGGCATCATTCCCGGGTAAGAGGTCAAGATCTGAAGGAACATCAACCCGATAGGATTCATACTCCGTTCGGGCTACAAAAATGGAAAAACCATAATCAAGAGCTCTCAACTGCTCAAGTTTTTCAAGCTCCTCAAGAGGCGATGTCGGCAAACGGGCAAACTCGAGAAGAACATCCCTGCGATAGGCATAGACCCCAAGATGCTGATCCCAAAAAAGGTCCGGCCTGTTCGGAGAGATCTGATCCCGATCAGCGGGAACAACCGAGCGGGAAAAGTAGAGGGCATATTTTGCCTGATTACAGACAACCTTCACGATATTGGGATTATTGATTTCCGAAGGATCAGCAAATCTTCTGCGGATTGTGGCGATAGGAACCCTCGGATCTTTCAGAAGAGGTTCAACAACCTGGTCGAGAATTCTGGAATCGGAAAGGATTTCATCCGATTGCAGGTTGATGAAGATATCGCCCTTGATACCGGAAGCAATTTCAGCCATTCGGTCGGTGCCGGTTCTCGCTCCGCCCGACGTCATTCTGACCTCATATCCTCGGCCTTCCATCGCATCACGGATCCTCACGTCATCGGTGGCAATGATGACCTGGTCGACATAATCAGACTGGGAAGCCTTTCTGGCTATCCACTCGATCATCGGCCTGCCTTTGATTTCACAAAGCGGTTTGCCCGGAAACCGGGTAGAGGCAAATCTTGCTGGGATCACAACAACAATATGGGGATCCTCATCCTCTCCGGCAAACGGCATCGACGAATGCTTTCCTGGAAAAGGAATAAAAAACGCACTGTTAGTGGAGGATTGCCCGGAAGCACTCATTTGTGAACGTCCGATCCGTATCCTCTGGTTACAAACGTTCCTGTTCTTCGGTCAAACAATGGAGACTGTCGAAGGACGCCTTCCAGCTCTCCGTTGGAAATGGCCGCGGTTCCAACAATACCAACCACATAACCTGCAGCAATATTGGCCAGCACCGCTGACTCCAGAAGGGAGGCTCCAGAAGAAAAAGCCAGGGACATTGAGGCGATAACCGTATCCCCAGCCCCGGTTACATCATAAACATTCTGGGCAACGGAAGGAATATGAAAGACCTTCAGGTTCTCCGGATTTTCAAAAAGGGTCATGCCCATCTCACCCCGGGTAATAAGGAGAGCCCCACAGTTCAGTCTTGAAATCAGTGTTCTTCCCGCTTTCAGAAGAGACTCTTCCGAGTCGATCTCGAATCCGGATGACTGTGATGCTTCCAGGTTGTTCGGGGTCAGGATTGTCGCACCCTGAAAGCTGTCGATTGTCGCAACTTTCGGGTCAACAAAGGTGGGAACGCCAAGCTCTTTGGCAAGGAGCATGGCCTTCTGCGCAAAAGATGGGGAAAGAACCCCCTTGGCATAGTCAGACAAAAGAAATACCCCGGCACCAGGCAACAGCCCCCTGAGTCTTGAAAGAAGCTCTTCCTGAACTTCCCCGGGAAGCTCACCACGATCTTCTTCGTCATATCGCAGAAGCTGCTGACTGTGGGCAATAACCCGGGTCTTTGTTGTCGTTGGGCGAACCGGAACGGAAAGGACACCGGAGACATCAACATGCTCCTTTTCCATTTCAGACAGGAGCTTCTGGCCGTTTGCGTCCTCACCAACAACAGACAGGAGGGCAGAACGTCCCCCGAGCTTCTGTATGTTATGGACAACATTGCAGGCCCCACCCAGCCGGACAGATTCATGGGTAACGTTCACCACCGGAACAGGTGCTTCCGGGGAAATCCGGGAAACCTTTCCCCAGACATAACGATCCAGGATGGCATCTCCCGCGACAACCACACGGGAATCACTCATCCTGGACAGGACCTCAAGAAGGCGGTCAAGAGATACAAGATCTTTTGATACAGGGACTTTTTCGATCAACAACGGCTCCTGGTTTGGGTCAATTGCCTAATGAATGATATGACCAAGACGGTTCCAGCGAGGATCCCGACCAACATCGTTCCACGACCAATAGATCATGAATGCCCGCCCCAGAATCTTGTCCCTCTTCACAAATCCCCAATAACGGGAGTCATAGCTGTCATCACGGTTATCCCCCATGACAAAATACTGGCCTTTCGGCACAACCGTATCTCCCATGACATCCCTGCGGGGAACATCCTTCTCGTCAGGGTGAAGGTACTGGGTATAAGGCTCCACCATTGGCTTGCCATTGACATAGACGATTTTATTCTTTACCTGGACATGATCACCGGGAAGCCCGATCACCCGTTTTATAAAATCTTTCGATTCATCAAAAGGATAGCGAAAGACAACGACATCGCCCCGTTGTGGCCCATGAAAATGGGCCAAGTATAAACCATTGACAGGGTTATGGATGCCATACGCCATCTTCAGCACCAGAATCTGATCGCCAACCAGTAAAGTCGGAATCATTGATCCAGAAGGGATCCTGAAGGCCTGGACAATAAAAGCCTTGAGAATAAATGCAACCAGAATGGCGGTAAAAAGAGCCTCGGCAAGTTCCCTTAAAGCCTTCCTGGCAGGCATTGGCGATTTCTCCGCCGGGCCTTGAGCAGACTCCGGCTTTTGAACAATCCCGTTTTCTTCAGCCATCGTCACGAGACCCTTCGGAAACGCGAAGGACGGCCATAAAAGCTTCCTGTGGCATTTCAACACGACCGATCTGCTTCATGCGCTTTTTACCTTCCTTCTGCTTTTCAAGCAGCTTTCTTTTACGGGAGATATCTCCTCCGTAGCACTTGGCCAGAACATTTTTCCTCATGGCTCCAATTGTCTGGCGGGCAATAATGCGCGACCCGATTGCAGCCTGGATCGCCACTTCAAACATTTGTCGAGGAATGACCTCCTTCAGTTTTTCAACCAGGGCCTTTCCCCGATGGTAGGCCTTGTCATCATGGACAATGAAAGATAAAGCATCAACCTGTTCCCCATTGATCAGAACGTCAACCTTCACAAGAGATGAGGGACGATAGCCCAGCCATTCGTAGTCGAAAGATGCATAACCTTTTGTGATTGATTTAAGACGGTCATAAAAATCAAGGACGATTTCATTGAGTGGCATTTCGTAGGACAGGGAAACTCTTTTTGCATCAAGATACTTCAGTTCTTTCTGAATAGCCCGCCTGTCCTGGCAAAGGGCCATGACAGGCCCAAGAAACTCCGATGGCAGAAGAAGGGTTCCTGTTATGAATGGCTCGAAGATCTCGTCGATCTGTCCTGCCGGCGGGAGATCCGACGGATTGACGACCGAAAGCTCGGTGTCCTGATGGCCCGAAACCCTGACCTTGTAGACCACTGTCGGTGCAGTACTGATAAGGGTCAGATTGAACTCCCTTTCGAGGCGCTCCTGAATGATTTCCATATGAAGAAGTCCCAGGAAACCGCAACGGAAGCCGAACCCGAGGGCCAGCGATGTTTCAAGCTCGTAAGTGAAGGAGGCATCGTTCAGCCTGAGTTTCTCCAGAGCCTCCTTCAGCTCGTTGTATTGTTCGGTCTCCGTGGGAAAAAGTCCGCAAAAAACAAGCGGCTTGGCTTCATGAAATCCCGGAAATGGTTCTGGAGAAGGGTCCGACTCAAGAACGAGAGTATCCCCGATTCTTGTTTCCTGTACGGACTTGATTCCCGAAACAATGAAACCAACTTCCCCGGGACCAAGACTTTCAAGGGAAATGCGCTTTGGGGTATTGGCACCAATAGACAAAACCTCATGGGTCTTCTGTGTGGAGAAAAGCTTGAATCGGTCTCCAACCGAGATTTTGCCATTGAACACCCTGACGAGGATCACCGCTCCCTGAAAAGGATCGAACCAGGCATCGAACAGAAGAGCCTTCAGCATTTTGCCCGGAACAGTCACAGGAGGAGGAACCGACTTGACGATCGCCTCGAGGACTTCGGGCACCCCCACTCCCTCCTTGGCGGAGATCAGGAGGGAATCATCCCCGTCCACCCCCACCGCATCGGATATCTCGTCTTTCGTCTTTTCCACTTCAGCTCCCGGAAGATCGATCTTGTTGATCACCGGAATGATGTGGACATTGTTCTCCAGGGCAAGATATGCATTGGCAATTGTCTGCGCCTCGACCCCCTGGGAAGCATCAACAACAAGAAGAGCCCCCTCACAGGCGGCAAGACTCCGGGAAACCTCGTAGGTAAAATCCACATGCCCCGGAGTATCGATCAAGTTCAGCAGGTAGTCCTGACCGTCTTTTGCCCGGTATACGAGCCGCACGGTATGGGCCTTGATCGTAATGCCACGCTCTCGCTCAAGATCCATCGCATCAAGGAGCTGTTCCCTGGATTCACGGTGCGATATCGCACCTGTCATTTCAAGAAGCCTGTCGGCCAGTGTTGATTTTCCATGATCGATATGAGCGATAATGGAAAAATTGCGGATCCGTTCTATTGGAAAATTCAATATATTCCTCCATAAGCAGTGATCCGGTCATCATATCAGAGGGTCCGGCGGGGTTCAACGAACCTCCGGAAAAACTTGCCTTGCCAGAAACCACAATCCGTCGATCCGGCCATTTACAATGCCGTTATTACAGATCCCCGGACCAGGGGTGTGGCTCAACCTGAGCAAGAGCATCCAGATCTGCAAGCGTCATCACCCATTCCGCATGGCTCCAGACCAACGGCGAAACTGACAGGCGGTCTCCGGTCACGGGATCGACCTGCTCAGGCAGCATGCCACTTCCTCCAGCCCGCTCAAAAACCCAGGAAAGAAGACTCATCACTTGCGGAGACTCAAGGGGAGAAGGAGTCGTACGCATAAACCAGCGGGCCATCCATAGAGTGGAAATCACCCATGGATTCGAGGGTTGATGCTCGCCACTCCTGTAGTAGTGATCATTGCTGTACCTGGCCACCCCTCCAATGGGGCCTGGCGTCCAGAGCGACTGGAAGAGCCAGTCCATCGTCCGGATAAGCCGGATATCCTGAAGGGGCAGGACGGAATATTCGAAAAGGGCATACAGGCTGGCATCCGGGGTCGGATCCGGAAAGCTTTCCCCATTTCGGCCAAGGATCATTCCACGATAAAAACAACCTGTTGCCTCATTAAAGAGATGGCTCAGGATTCCTGCCCTCACCTCGCTTGCAGCCTGCTCAAAATAACGGGCCTCTGACGGATTTCCGAACCCTGCGGAAAAACTTGCCGCAGCCTTGAGCCCCCCATAAACGGTGGCTGCAGTATGTGTTGAAACCCCGGCCCTTTCCTCCCAAAGGTCATAAGACGGAAGAGGCAACCCCGTTTTCGGATCACGGAACTTGGCCATAAACCTCGCGGCCGGCAGAACAAAGTCCTGAAAAACCGGACGAATGGAATCAAGGTCACGATACTTTCTGAAATGCTCCCACAGAGCCCAGATGCAAAGGGCAGTCTCATCCTCCTGTATGGGGTAGGCAGGAGCACCCTCAACCCCGGAAGGGTGCCACGATGACCCGATCGAAAGATTCGGGTGGTACTTGTGCGCCAAAAACCCCTCGTCGCAGATCAGGGCGGGCAATAACTCATAAAAACGTCTGGACAGATCCCCCAAACCGGCCTTGTCCAGGGCATGGGCGATCAGGGCGCCATCTCTTGGCCACAAATAAGAATAGGTATCTCTCGAATAATTCAGGGAAACAGAATCGATGGCGGCAACGATTGCCCCGCTTTCTCCCATGTGAGTCCTGATAAGGAGCAGGCTTGTCTCATAGAGCCGCATCCATTCCGGAGGAATGGCCGGAGATGTCAGGGGATGGGATTCGATCCAGAGTTTCCAGAAACCCGATGTTTGCGAAAGAGAGCGGTCTGGAGTCTTTCGCTTGAGCTTTGAATACGTTGAGATAACCTCGCTCTGGCTTGTTCCGCATATTGTCAGGACAGAAAATGGGCGATCCTGTTTCTCCGAAGAAATGGCAACCGAAAAAACAGAGTCGACCGTTCCCTGGGCAATAGGATTTCCGCCAAGACTTCCATCTTCGGCATCCCGCCATGTCCCTTCCCTGTTCCCATGTCTCGATCCGCAGGCATATTCGAACATCGCATTTTCAACGCTTCTTGCCGGACATTCAAAGAGAGCGCCCACAAGAAAATATCGCTGGTCCTTGTAATGAAGAAGAGCCTTTTCAGCCGGAAGATACATGGCCGTATCCCCGATATCCTGATGGCTGATAGAAAAATTCTGATGGAAGAAAAAGGTCATTGTTCCGCTGGGATTCGGAGAATTGACCAGCTCTATCCGGCGAAAATGAACATCAATGTCAAGGTCGACCCAGTCAGTTACGACACATTCCAGTCCTCCCAGCTCAGGAAAAAGGAGAAAGGCTTCAGCCACCATGACCCCAGGGCGATAACGCCGTTTTCTGACGTGAGACGCATTCACCCAGACAAATCTTCCCGCAAAAGAAACTCCCAGTCGGAAACAGTTGCCACCAGCATGATTTTCAAGCCCGATATAAGGCCAGGTTAACTCAGACAGCAAATGGGACTCATCGAAAGAGACAAAAAGACGACCATTGGCAACCGGCAGAAATCGTGACATTTTGTCACTCCCCATTTGTTGAATAACTCCCGGAGCGTTCCCTTCAAAGAGAATTTCCGGACAATCGACTGCGCCCCTGAATTGGTTGATGCCAATCCATGGGACAATGTAGTATACACTTTTACCTGATTTCAAAAATCCACCCGGCATCTCGAAAAAACAGCCAATCTTATTTTCCGGAGTACAGAAAATGCAAAAAAAGGCCTTCAGGTCTAGAACGGAGAGATGATCGTGATTAACGCTCCCCGCGGCATCAAGGACAGGATTCCCCCGGAAGAAGACCAGTTTCTGGCGCTTGTATCCATTGCAGAGAAACATCTCGGACAGGCTGGCTTTAAAAAAGTTGGTCTTCCGATTTTTGAATCGGCATCCCTTTTTACGCGATCCATCGGGGTTGAAACAGATATCGTCGAAAAGGAAATGTACCTTTTTGAAGACAAGGGGGGGGAAAGATTCGCCTTAAGACCCGAAGGAACAGCATCCCTTCTGCGGCTGGCCATCCAGCACCACCTCATTGAGCCTGCCCGCATTACACGGCTCTCCTATCAGGGCCCAATGTTCAGACATGAAAGACCACAGGCCGGGCGCCTTAGACAGTTTCACCAGGTCGGAGCGGAGATTCTGGGCACAATCACGCCACAGGACAACATAGACCTGCTTGTTGTTATTGACTCCATTTCCCGTGAGTTGAAGCTTCCCGGGACAACGCTGTTTATCAATAATATGGGATGTTCCCGATGCCGTCCCGTGTTCAGGAAAGCTCTCGTCGAATACCTTGAAACCCATCAGTCGGGCCTCTGCACCACGTGCAAAAAACGCACGGAAACAAATCCGCTCAGAGTTCTTGACTGCAAGGTCGAGCAATGTCAGCCGGTCATAGAACGGGCGCCTTCTATCATTGACTTTCTCTGCGAATCTTCCAGACTGCACCATGAAGCCGTCTGCTCAGGACTCAGAAGCCTCTCGATTCCATTCACCGTTAATCCGCGGCTGGTCAGAGGACTCGATTACTATACGGAAACAACCTTTGAATTCGTCTCCGATGCCTTGGGATCCCAATCGACCTGGGCTGCCGGAGGACAATATGATGGTCTCATCGGACAGCTTGAAGGCCCCGATGTCCCGGGGGCCGGATTTGCCATAGGAGTCGAAAGACTCGCCCTTCTCGCGGAGAAAGCAGGCACACTCATGCCGGCACACTCCCACACGCAGGACATCTCCATACTGCCACTGGGAGAATTGGCTGTTCCCATTGTGCAAAGCCTTATCCGGGAAATCAGGAATGAAGGCATTTCTGCCACAGGCATTTTTGGGACAACAAAAATCAAGCAGGGGTTCAAGCAGGCTGAAAGAGACGGATCCCGCTTTTTGCTGATTCTCGGCGAAGACGAAATGGCAAGGAGGGAGATCGTCGTCAAAGATCTCCTCACAGGCGAACAAACCCCTTTTCCTCTTTCCCCTCTGGCAGGCCTTATCGGATATATTCGCTCGGTCAGGAGTCAGGAGAAGATCTCACAGCTCTCCTAGGAGACGATCATGGCCAGAGATTTACCGTTATCAAATGGGTGTCTGTTTCTTTCCTTTGACCTGGACTACCAGATGAGGGAGGTCACATTCCCTTTCGTGGGACTTGAGAATCAGACAGGAGGGCATCCTCTCCGATTTGGAATTTTCTCGGACGGAAGGATGGACTGGATCTCCCGTTCAGCGTGGGACCTGAAAATGTCTTATGAACAGGGATCTCTGGTCACATTGGTGGAAGGCAATAATACCGCCAGGAACATTTCGTTTGTCTCGCGTGATGCGATCGATTTCTATGAAAATCTTTGGGTCAGAAAAATCCAGATAACTAATACCGGCCCGATACCGAAGGAAGTCAGGACATTTTTCTGTCCAGACTTCCACATCGAAGGAAACGAGGTCGGTGATACGGCATTTTTTGATCCATCACTCAAGATCCTCATCCATTACAAAAGAAACCGTTATTTTAGCTTTGGCCTCTTGCATCCCGATAATGGTCCGGGCATTCGTTCCTATGCAACCGGACGAAAAGAAATGGAAGGCAGCGAGGGAACCTGGCGCGATGCCGAAGATGGGCTGCTCTCCCAGAATCCCATTGCCCAGGGATCAGTGGACTCCGCTTTTTCAACCTCGCTCGAGCTGTTGCCAGGACAGACAAAAGTCCTGTACTTCTGGATGATCGCAGCAACCAGCCTATTGGAAACAAGAAGCATCAACCAAGCTGTACTCGACCGCCACCCGGATCAATTTCTGGAACGGACCTCCCATTACTGGAATTTCTGGACCAACCCCGAAAAGTGTTCAAAGAAAAAAGCCGAAAAAGAAGAGCCAGCAACGCCTGATCCATTCATGGATCAAATACGGGACAGGAAAAAGACCAACCTTCTGATTCTCCGGACTCATATCTCAAGGAACGGAGCCAGTGCTGCGGCGATCGACTCCGACAGCCTCGAGCTCGCAAGAGACAGCTACGCATACCTCTGGCCAAGGGATGGTGCCAATGTTGCACTCGCCCTTTCAAGATCCGGACACCATGGGCTGGGCAGACGATTTTTTGAATTTGCCGGGGAAATCATTCAGCCTGAAGGTTATTTTCTCCACAAATACAATATGGACGGGACACCTGCATCATCGTGGCTACCATGGATTCGGGAGGGCGTCCCCCAGCTTCCGATACAGGAAGACGAAACAGGTTACGTTCTCTGGGCCCTCAGGATGCACTTCCAGATCGACAGGGATTTCGACCTGATCACTCCTCTTTACAAAAAGATGATCAAGCCTGCCGGCCTCTTTTTAAGAGACTACCGCGACCCGGGAACGGGACTTCCCCTTGCATCCTATGATCTCTGGGAAGAAAGACATGGCACCTTTCTCCATACAGCCGCCCTGACATGGGCGGGACTCGAAAGCGCTGCCTATTTTTCTGATTCATTCGGAGAAACCGTACTCGCCCGGTCTTTCCTGAAAGCGGCAGATGAGATCAGGGAGGGCATCCAGAAACATCTCTGGAACCAGGACGAGGGCTATTTTTATCGCGGGGTTGAAATCCTTGACGGAACCATCCTCAACAGGGATCCAACCCCCGACATCAGCTCACTCGTACTTGTCGAAACAGGATTTCTGGACCCTTCAGGGCAATCCGACAGGGAACAGCTCAGGAGCCTTCTGAGAAGACAGGAAGAGGAACTCCGGATCAAGACAGGGATTGGAGGCTATACCCGTTACAAGAATGATCCCTACTACCTCTCCCAGGAGTCCAGAAATGCGAACATCCACGGGAACCCCTGGTTTATCAGCGCTCTCTGGATGGCACAGGGATACGCCGCAATTGGAAGTACCGGCGACATTGGTGCCATAAAAAAAACAAGGGATCTTCTCGCATGGACGATGGAAAAGTCCCTCCCCTCAGGAGTGATGTCAGAACAGCTCAATGCCTTAAATGGCGAACCAATCTCCGTTTCTCCGCTTGCGTGGAGCCATGCGGCTTTTTTGAATACGCTTCATATGGCTCAAGAGTATAAAGTCCTTCCCGAGATATTTTGAAGGAGCAGGAGGAAATAATTTGACTTTTTTCAGGGGAGATTTTTGGAAGGGCACAGGGCTGAGAGAACACATGACGAACAGAGCGGTTTTTTGGCAACACAAACATATCGTCCATGCAGCAAGAGGCGACTGCCTGCACCGATCCATTCTTTCTTCGGAAAGATCCGGCACAACTCCGCCTCAATTTCCTCTGGATCCACTGACTTTACAAGTCCGAGCCTTCCTGACACCCTCGTTACATGCGTGTCGACTGCAATAGCCGGGATCTGAAACGCATAGGCCAGTACAACACTTGCCGTTTTTCTGCCCACTCCCGGCAACTTTGTCAATTCGTCCATCGTGTTGGGGACAACCCCATTGAAGTGCTCGGCGATTTCACGAGACAGACCGATCAGCTGTTGAGCTTTGCGGCGAAAAAAGCCCGCAGGCCGGATCAGTTTCTCAAGCTCCGGAACAGATGCCTTCTCCATTGAAACGGGATCAGGAAACTTTTGAAAAAGTGCCGGAGTAACCGTATTGACCGTTTTATCCGTCGATTGGGCGGACAAAACGGTCGAAACCAAAAGTTCAAACGGAGAATGGAAATCAAGCTCCATAGCCGGATTCGGAATCGATTGTTTTAACCGCACGAGGATTTCAGCGATACGACCAGAATCCTGCCCCGTCACTGAGATTTCTTTCCATGTGGGGACAAGGCAGCTTTCTTCCCTTTTCCGATCTTAAAACACTCCCCGAAAATATCATCAATATGGGAAACAAGAACAATTGTCAGATCATTCTTGACCTCTTCCGGGATCTCCAGAAGATCTTTCTCGTTTTTTGCGGGAATAAAGACTTTTTTGATGCCTGCCTCCCGGGCACCAATCAGCTTCTCCTTGATTCCGCCGACGGGCAGGACCCTTCCGGAAAGAGCAATTTCTCCTGTCATCGCAAGCGTTTCAGGAACAGGGATTCCGGTGACGAGAGAGACGATTGCAACAGCAATCGTAATCCCCGCCGAAGGACCATCTTTCGGAATGGCACCTCCTGGCACATGGACATGAATCTCATTTTTCGTAAAAAAGTTCGATTCGATTCCCAACCGCCCAATTCTTGACTGCACAACTGAAAAGGCGGTTCTCGCCGACTCCTTCATGACATCCCCGAGATGTCCGGTCAGGATGAACCCCTTTGATCCCTCGATGGCCAGCGTTTCAATAAAAAGCACATCTCCCCCGTTCGGAGTCCAGGCCAATCCGGTCGCAACCCCGGGAGGAGCCTTGTCCAGAAGATGTTCCGGTTCAACATATTCATTTCCAAGATAGGTGGAAATGGATTTTGGCGTAATGATCACCTTTCTCTTCCGTGACATTTCAGAACGAACTCTCACGACCTTTCGGAGAAGTGTTGCGATTTTCCGGTCAAGTGTTCTGACCCCGGCTTCACGGGTAAACTCCCTAATCAGACGAACCAGGGCCGGATCATCAAATCGGAATTCGAAAGGATCGATCCCAAGCTCTTTCATCACACGCGGGATCAGATACTGCCGTGCAATATGCCTCTTCTCCTCCCATGTGTAGCCGGCAAGCCTGATGATTTCCATCCGGTCAAGCAACGGGGGAGGAATAGTCTGAAAGACATTGGCCGTCGCAATAAAAAAGACTTCGGACAGATCGAAGGGGAGATCAAGGTAGTGATCCCGAAAATCCTTGTTCTGGGAGGCATCAAGGACTTCCAGAAGGGCCGAGGCTGGATCGCCTCGCTGATCAGCCCCGAGCTTGTCGATCTCATCCAGCATGAAAACAGGATTATGTGTTCCGGCCTTTCTCATCCCCTGGATAATCCTGCCGGGCATCGCCCCGACATAGGTCCGTCGATGTCCCCTGATCTCGGAGTCATCTCTCACGCCTCCCAGAGAGACACGCACAAAAGCCCGACCCATCGCACGGGCGATGGACTGTCCCAATGTTGTCTTGCCAACGCCTGGTGGCCCAATAAAGCACAGAACCGGTCCCCTGTTCTTTCCCTTTGCACGGAGGTGAACCGCCAGCTCATCCAGGATCCTGTCCTTTACCTTTTCGATCCCATAATGATCTTCATCAAGGATTTGCTGGGCCTTTTCGATGGAGAAATGGTCAGTGGCCGTCCTGGCCCAAGGAAGATCAAGAACAACATCAAGATATGTGCGGATCACTCCGGCCTCCTGGGACTGTCCGTTACCCGAACGAACCAGACGGTCGAGTTCCCGGTTAACTTCACGCAGAACCTCTGGAGGGAGCTGGCTTTTTGCTATTTTTTCCCGGTAACGGACGATGTCCTCATCACCCTCCTCACCATCACCAAGCTCTTTCTGAATTGCCCTGACCTGTTCGCGAAGGAAAAAATCCCGCTGACTTTTCTGGACATCGTCCTGAATTTTGGCCTTTATTTTTCCACCCAGCTCAAGAAGCTCTATTTCTCTTTCCAGGTAGGTGGACAGATTGGTCAATTTGGCCTCGGCCGAATCAATCTCAAGAATTTTCTGGCGATCATCTACCGGCAACTTCAGAAACGTCACGACAAGATAGGCAAGGTGATGTGGGTTATCGATATTAAGTGCCATTGTCTCAAACTCATCGGGAAGATAGGGAGCAAGTCCCGCCAACTGCTTGACCTGTCCAAGGATCAGGCGCATCAGGGCTTCGGTTTCCACCGAACGATCGGGTGACTCGGGAGCAGGATGGACCTTTACGCGAAGAACGGGGTCTGTCTGGAGGATGTCATCGATTTTAACCCTGCGGATCCCCTGGACCATGATGGCGACCCCCCCTGCCGGAATTCTGAGGAGTTTGTGGATAAGAACCATCGTGCCAATTTCATGGAGATCCCCGAGAGTCACCGGAGGATGACCCGTCGAATCATCCCCGGTACTCTCGGCCTCCTCTTTTCCAGAGTTTCTGGCCGTTACACAGATCAGTGTCTTCGGCTCCCGGTTCATCGCATCATCGATCGCGGCCAGATCCATGGGATGATGAAAAGCCAGCGATGTCAATATATGTGGAAAAACAACCGAATCCTGCAAAATGACCAAAGGGGATTCGCCAGGTGTCCGGACCTGTTCCTCAACCATTCTTCACTTCCTCCCCGTCGGTGACCTGAACCGTAAGAATCTGCCTTGGCGGGCGCCTTTTCACAATGACTCTCAAAAAACCAAGAGAGTATTCAGCACGGACACTCTGTGGGTCCAGCCCTTCCGGCAACAAAAATGCCCTTTCAAACTCCCCGTAGTTGATCTCCATCTGAAGATAGTTCTTTTTCTTCTGGGGTGCATAACTCTTTGACTCATCCTTTCGCACCCCCCTGACCAGTAACCGGTTGCCATCCATTCCAATCGATATCTCTTCCTTCGGGACCCCGGCAAGTTCAATTTTGATGACAACCTCGCCTTCGGTTTCATAGATATCAGTCATCGGCTGCCACCTGGGCTCTCCGGATGAGCGAAAAACGATTTCAGGAGTGAGTCCCCTTGAAAGGGCTCCGGCCAACTGCAAAAAAAGAGTATCAATATCATGTGGCTTCATCTGTGTTTAGCGCAGGATGCCTTTCCTTGACGTTTCCTGCCAGGGAAACAGGAAAAATGCGCTACTCCTTTCTTCTGCTGGATGGTTGTCGTCATGTTCTTCCGTGACCTGGCATGCATTCCATGGAAAAAGCACTGTCCGGGGAGACCCTTGAGAATCCCGAGGGATTCTCCGCAAGAAAAGTGGCGGGAGATGACCAGGAGAGCCAATCAGAAAAACGGGCCCTCGACCTGTTGAGAAGCTTTATCGCCTGAAATGCTGCCGGAGCCGATAGCGCTCCCGGGATTGCGGCAAGCACACGAAATATCTCCACTACCTCCTCTGTCCGGTCTATCCCGCCAAATCCGGTTACAAGCACCAAGCACGGCTCTCCTTCCTTGAAGACCACGTCTCGATAGAGATCTTGGTGCCACAAGGAACATCGCTTGCAAAAAGAAGATCAACTCGCCTGACCAGAGAGACCTGTTGCCGGACCTGCCCTGCAACAGGTCTCTGTTCAGAAAAGGGTCATTGCTCGTTAATTGCTACCGTAAATCACTCCAGGGGAGAAGAAGTCTTTTCCTCTGACGATCTCCTGGAGAGGTTTCTCTGCAAATCAAACAGGGAGACAATTTCAGAAACTTCCGTGGCATCTTCCGGCTTTTTATCGGCACGCACAAAAGATACCATCCGGGGAAAGCGAAGGGCATACCCTTCCATCTGGCCCCCGGAGGAAAATGCCCCCCCCCTGCCACAGGCATGCATGGTGGAACGACTGATTTCATCAGCCCTGACCGTCACAACAAACCTGGGAAGGACCCAGAAGTCGGGAACAATGTCACTCACAACATCCACAGGACGATCCGGGACAACACTCTCCCTCAACATTTCGGCAAGCATCATCCACTTCTCTTCGGTCAACCCGGATCCAATACGGGCAATAGAGGGAAAGGTCCCGGACTCGCGATCCCGAACAGCGGCCAGAATGGCCCCGATACCCAGCTTGAGCCTTTGCCCCTTTCCCAAAAAGTAACCAATGATAACGAGATCCAGTGTATCTGAAACTTTTCCCTGGTAACTCTTCTTAAGCTTGATCCAGTTAAAATTTCTTGATCCCGCAGTATAGTTTCCGTCCAGACGCTTCGCAATAATCCCCTCGAAGCCCTCTTCAAGCACTTCCTCAAAAAACTCATTCACTTCGGAAGCATCCCCGGTAAAAATCAGTCGGGAAGAACCAATAACTCCCTGTGGTGGTCTCTCCACGTCTTCAATGGCAAACTGTTCTGCCCCAAAGATGGCTTCAACCTCAGCCCGCCGCTCGATAAAAGGACGATCCATCCATGAAACTCCGTCAAGGAAGAGCAGGTCAAAAACCAGAAGCCGCAAAGGGATCTCCATGGATTTTTCCAGAACATTATGTTTTCTCTTTCGGGTAATCGTGACCTGAAAAGGCTGATATGTTCCCGATTCGGGATCAATCCCCAGAGCTTCTCCCTCAAAGATGGCACTTCGGTTACCAAAAATTTCTTTTGTGGCTCGAACAATCTCCGGAAACATGGAGGTCATCAAATCAAGATTCCTTGAAAAGATTTCGACCTTTCCGGAAATGATATGGATCTGGCATCTGAAACCGTCATACTTGCTCTCGATAGCACATCGTCCGATCTTGGCAATGATCTCTTCCCCGGAAGACAGACGCTCACATAACGCAACCCTTATCGGAAAGCCGGGAGAAGGAGTCAGAGAAGACAGGCTTTCCAACCCGCCCTGCTTAATCTTTGTCCCAACAAGACCAAGATCCGAGCAAATATTATAAGCTTTCTCAACGATTGTTTTTGCATTTCTGCCGCCACCTGAAACAGCCAGTGCCTCGATAATGGTTGAATCACCGGCCCCAAGACGCAGTTTTCCCATGACGAATCGCGCAACAAAACGGGCCGACAATGGCGACAGCCTGGAAAAAAGGCTTGCAAGCTCGCCTACCTTGTCAAGTTGCGAACCTTCCCCTTCCATCCTTGACAGCCGCTCAAGAATCCTGAACACTTCAAGAAAAGACAGCTTTGAGGGTCCGTTTCGGGACAGGACCTCCTGCGCGAGGGCTCCCGGATCCCCATAATGAGCAAGCATCACATCAAGGGATTTCTCCATCCGCTTGGCTTCCTCAGGAGAGAGTTCAGAAAACGGCTTCTGTGTCTTAACCTCCGAAAGAGAGCGGATCAGAAGCCTTGAAGCCATTCCCATGGGCCCCCCAAGAAAGGGAGGCGAGAGCTGTCCCTGCACGACATATACAAGCGGAGATATTTCTTCCTCATCGCAGCGGATGAAAAGATTTCCAAGGATTCCGGCCAGTTCGGTTCTGCCCTTGGTCCCCTCCATCTTGAGAAACTCTTCACTGACCTCATCAACTGAAAAGCCCACGCATACCTCCGTCACACTGAAGTGAGAATTTTTTTCGCCTTCATCCTCCAAAAAGGAGTATACTTAAAACAACAGGGAAAAAGGGAACTATTCATACATCTGTAAATGGAGGCCCTCCGGGATGGCAGTGCCGGGGGCTTTGGTTGTCCGGGTGAAGGTACGTTTTTTCGGAGGTTATCCCCATATTGGGTAGAACAGTGAGGTACTCCATGTTCAGGAAGTCTGTTGACGGCCACTGGAACGTTGTCTCATTCATCTTCATTGTTTCCCTTTTCGCCGGGGTGCTTTTTCTGGGGGGTGTAAGCCATGCCGCCCAAGGCGATGCACCACCATCAACCAAACACTCCCGAGCGCAAAGCGAAAAACAAAAGATCCGACAGGAGATGGCTCCGGTCAACCCGACGCCGCTGGGACTTGAGCCAATGGGATCCGGACCTGAGAAGGCCCCGACAAATTCCCAGCTGCAGTCGGAAGGAACGATGGACAGGGTTCTGCACCATCTTCTGGGTGGCCCTGCGGCATCCGGCGCCTATACCCCCCCACCCTCACAGGGAACGACAACAGCAGGTGGCGTCCCTGGAGGAAACTGGCCCGGGAACTGGTGGATCGAAGGTCAGGGAGGAGGGTTCAACCCCAACACCTCCCATTAGGACGGCCTCGGAAAACATACAAGTCAAGGATGCACCTCGACATACCTCATGACCGTTGTTGATGCAACAAAAATCACTGGGAGAAGCTCTGACCACAGATAGGGAAAAGTCCTCCCGTAGAGGGTGGCTTTCTTTTTTTTCAGCCATTGGAAATCACTGGGGAGAAGTTCTGCTTTTTGCGCTGTCGGGCTTTCTTCTTGGACTTTTCTTTATTCCTGACCGGGTCTCTCCGCCGCTTCTTGCATTACTTCCGCTCGTGTTCATCCCCCTGTTCTTACCAGAAAAACGGAGTCAGGGAATGTCTTTTTTCCTCGGATGGACATTCGGAACAGCGGAAGCAATCACCAGCCTTTGGTGGGTTGTCCCGACCATTGAACATTTTGGACATCTCCCCTTCTCCCTGTCGTTTCTCTCCCTTTTTCTGCTTTCATCCTATCTGGGACTTTTTACAGGTTTTTTTCAGTCAGGCATCGACCTTTGGAAAAGAAAAGGATCATCCGTCCTCTCCAATGCCGCCATTTTACCCCTTTTTGGGGCATGTCTCTGGGTTATCACGGAGGTACTCAGGTCCGAACTCTTTACCGGATTTCCGCTCAACCCCCTTGGAGACCTAGTCTGGGGGGAAAAGCTTCTGCTCCCCGACGTATCGATACTCGGCGCCACAGGGATTTCTTTTGCAACTATTTTCATTTCCGGACTTTTCTGTGAAAGCATTGCGCCTCTTCTCAGAAAAGTCTCTGGAGGACGCCTCTGGAAGGACGTTCAGCCCAAATACCTTTCTTCCATTTTTTTTCTTTTTCTGACGATTTCCTCGCTTCTCATTTCAGGAGAGGTTCTCGGGAACAAATCAGGGAGTTCCCCAATACCCTCGATAAAGGTCGGAATCATTCAGGGGAATATCCCCCAGGATCAAAAGTGGACCTCCCAATATCTGAAAGATATTCTCAAAACCTATCATGAGCTTTCAGAACAGGCTCTGGCACAAGGAGCAAAAATCCTTGTCTGGCCTGAAACGGCAGTTCCTGTCGTAATCGACTCCCCTCCACGATCCGTCGCCTCTGACCTGAAAAAAGCACTGGAGCTTCCTGTTCCACTCGTTACCGGAACAATAGGGCTTGTCCGGGGAAAGGATCGTTTTGATTACTCCTTTTCAAACGATGCCATCATCAGATCCCAAACAGGACAAACGCTCGGAAGCTATACAAAAATGCACCTCGTCCCGTTTGGTGAATACATTCCCTTTCCATCGATCTTCGGCTGGCTCAGAAACTTAACCGGGATCGCAGGCGACCTTGTTCCAGGCAAACAGCAGAAACTGTTTACCCCATTCAGCAACGCCCCATACCGGTCCACGTCGGCGAATAACGGCAGCAGTATCCGGGTCGGACCGGTCATATGCTACGAGGCCATGTATCCGTCTCTTGTACACCAGCTTGTCCTCAATGGAGCAAATATGCTCGTTGTCATCACTGATGATGCCTGGTATGGAAAAACGGCGGCATCCCACCAGCTCTACCAGCAAACCATGATGCGTGCAGTCGAGGAAGGTGTTCCAATGGTGAGAGCTGCCAACAGCGGGTATTCGGGAGCAATATCGGGAGAGGGCAGACTGCTCCGGACAAGTGGAAGATTTACAAAAGAGTCCATTGTGGTAACGGTTCCACTCGACAGCCACCCAACATTTTACCAGAAGCACGGAGAGTGGATATTTCGTCTCTCCCTCCTCATCTTTCTTTTTCTTCTTGCAATCAGGATTTGAGACGCTCGCTTGCAATATCCCCATAACTATGCAAGATTTCCAGAATAGAGAGCCCTTGCAAACATAGGCAACACAACCGGACATCCGGAGGAGTGAACATTCATCGGGTCCCAATCAATCCAGGCAAAAACAACAGATTTCGTCTAACAATACCGCCATTGAAAGGAAATTTGCATGAGCGAACAAGTCACATCCATTGAGGCACTCAGGGAACAGTTTCAGTCTGATGAAAAAAGACTGGACCAGATCCGGAGGCATCTTTGACCAGGGAAGGATTAAAGGCCAACTCGAGCAGATCGAATCCCAGACGCAATCTCCCGAGTTCTGGAAAGATTCCTCAAGAGCGACCAGGCTCCTAAAAGAAAAGGCCCTTCTTGAAAAAAGGCTTGATCAGATCAATTCTCTCTGCGCAAAAGAGGAGGAGATCAAGACACTTATCGATCTTTCCGATGATCCCGAGTTTTTAAGGGAGCTTTCAGCTGTTGCCCCTGCATTTTCAGAATTTGTCCAACAATTTGAGCTCAATGAAATCCTGTCCGACAAAGAGTCTGACAATCCTGCCCTCATCGACATTCATCCTGGGGCAGGGGGAACCGAGTCACAAGACTGGGCCCAGATGCTTCTCCGAATGTACATGCGCTGGGGAGAGCGACACGGGATGACCGTTGAAGTGATCGATCTCCAAAGTGGCGATGAGGCAGGGATCAAAAGTGCAACCATCAGGATCAAGGGAGAGCACGCCTTTGGATATCTGAGCTCAGAGGCCGGAATCCATCGTCTGGTCAGAATATCTCCGTTTGACTCCAACAAAAGAAGGCACACATCTTTTGCCTCGGTTTTTGTATACCCGGAACTAGACGATGACATCATTGTCGACATCAGAGACGAAGACATCAGAGTTGACACCTTCCGGGCATCTTCTGCCGGCGGTCAGCATGTCAATAAAACTTCTTCCGCTATCAGGCTCACCCATATGCCCACCGGGATTGTGATCTCGAGCCAGAACGAGCGATCACAGCTTCAGAACAGGGAGATGGCCTTCAAGGTCCTCCGGGCAAAACTTTATGAGCTTGAAAAGACAAGGCAGAAGGAAGAACTTGACAAGATCGCGGGGGCACAGAATAAAAAGGAAATTGGCTGGGGACACCAGATAAGGTCCTATGTTCTTCAACCATACCAGTTAATCAAGGATCATCGAACCGGTCTCGAATCCTCCCGGGTGAATGACATTCTTGACGGAGAGATAGACACATTCATCCGGGGATTTCTTCTTGCCCGATGGGAGGGAACGCTTGGTTCGGGAAGCAGCCACGATGACCTCCCTGAGGACTAACGAATAGAACGCTCCAACCGGGGATCGCATCCATCCAGCCCTCCGGGCCGGATGGATAGCATTCCCCCCTTACACCTTTTTTCCATGAATTTTCAGTGTGACGCAAAACCCCATGGACTCCCATGCCGCATTTCTTGACGGGTCATCTTTTGCCATCACCTCGAGGATCTGCACTTTCTGTCCAACCATCCAGTCCATCAGTGATTTCAGAAGCTTGCGCCCCTCCCCTTTGCCCCGGTGCTCAGAAAGAACATACCAGTGGAGAATCTGTCCAGCCAGTCTTGGGGATCCATAGGGTCGTTCGTAGGTATATCCCAGAGAAAAGCCGACCGGAGTCTGCCCATAGCTGAGAATGATGCCATGAACGCGATCCTTGACCGGCAACATGTTCATAAGGGCTTTTCTGCAATCTGAAAACCCGGTTGGCCCAGCATCCGACAAGGGAGGGGCCTCCTCCTCCATCAGCCTGACCCAAAAAGCGGCAATCGTATCGATATCCGATAGACCTGCCTGTCTTATTGTGTATTCCAAATGGTCCTCCAGATAAAAGTTGTCCACTCTTTCCAGAAAAGGCTATCATTTCATCAGGAGCTTTGTAAGTGATAGACTGAACCATGCGAGCCTTCCATTTTGAAGAGCCGACTGACAGGAGGTTTTGTTGTCCCAGCCACAAAAAGATGCCGATAATGCATGGACAGCGGCACTCAAGATCATGATCGCCCAGATCAAGGTAATGGTTGTATTACTCGTCGTCTTAATGACCTTCTTCACCATCTGGGGAAAGAATCACCTGCGTGACCGAAGCTATCAGAATAAAATCGTCATGAGCCACCATCTGGTCAAGGTCGGGGAGTATCCGAACATGGACCAGGCATTGAGTCATCTGTCCGAAAGGGTCTCCGGGAAGATCCTGACATTCAACTACTCGCCGGACATAACGGTCTGGTTCGGGAATCTGGCACTATTTGGAATCGCCTTCCCTGATGCCAAGGGCGTTATCAAAAAAAATTCTGCAGGTTACGTCCTGTTTATGGAGGATTAGGAAAAGATTTAAGTGATCGCTCACCTTTTGGGCCGGCATGACCGATAGGATATTCGACAATTCTGACTGATTTCATATGCGGAGAAACTCCATGAATATGACCGTACCCCTCTTTCCACTGCCCAATGTTGTCCTTTTTCCCAAAACACTGAGGCCCCTTCATATTTTTGAGCCGCGTTACCGCGCCATGATTGCTGAGGCGATTTCGGCCGATGGTCTCATCGGGATGCTGTTTTTAAAAGACGGCTGGGAGAATCAGTATGATCAAAATCCTCCGGTTGAACCAGTCGGATGTCTTGGAAGAATCATCCAGCACAACCAGCTTCCTGACGGTCGCTACTATATTACGCTTTTGGGCATTTCATCCTTTGACCTGATTTCGGAGATTCCCTCGGAACCATTCCGCACCGGACTGATTGAGACAAGGGAGGAACCCTCCGAGGACATCCTTTCTCCTGCCCTGTTTGAACGTCTGACCAATGTTGTCGATGAAATGGTTGAAACTCTTGATCTGGACAGGGAACTTTCATGGATCAAGGAATCAAACCTTGACCAGGAATCACTGATACATCACTGGTCGGCATTTCTTCCATTCACCCCGACGGAAAAACAGTTTCTGCTTGAATCCCCCTCCATCAGGATCGAGGCTGGCCGGCTGTACGACCTCCTTTTGTTCAGAAAATTCGATTTTACAGAAGACACCTCCTCCATCGAACCAGGGAGCGGGACATGCGATCCGTTGCTATAGATGCTTGACCGACAAGCAGCCGTAGGAGCTCTTTCCCGGGAAGGGCTTGTTTTCCGCCTGTTGTCAGAACCTGGGGGAAACTCCGTCCTGTATCCGATCCACCACCCCAGGATCATCTCTCCAGAACATCTGGTCGGGATGGAAAAAGCGCACGAGCAACTCGTCCAGAATCTGCTCGGGATACGAACCGGACTCAGCCCACTGCCAACACTGATTGAAGGGTTCAGGGGAACAGGAAAAACATCTCTTGCCCTTGCTGCCTGGCAAAAACTGAACACACCTCCTTTCCCCGCTCATAGCGCACCTTGTCATCTGGTCCAGATCGCAAGGGAAGGCATTCACGATATTGTTCCACTTATTGACGTCCTCTCCGAGACAACAGCTCCGTCGATCATCCTGATCGACGACCTGTATTTCAGGGACGGGGATCCCCTCCTGCATACATTCCGCGGAATTCTTGACGGAGGCATCATGGAGTTTCCGCCCCATGTGGCACTTATTGTGACTTCGAATCACCGGCACCTGATCGAAGAAAGGCATTCTTTCCGGGAGGATGCACTCAGGTCATCTGAGATCATCGATGAAACCATGGCTCTTTCAGACCGTTTCGGATTGACGATTTCGACATGGGAACCCGATATGAAGACATATATCCGGATTGTTCTCTCCAAGCTCCTTGAAGAGGGAGCGATTGAGACCATTCCGTCAGGATGGGAATCTGAGTTTTCGATCTTTGAGACTACTGAATGGGAAGTGTCCCGATCAGCCGCCAAAACTCCTCTATCGGGAACATTCCTGATGGCAAAGAAATTTTCTCTTGAACGGGGATCCAGATCAGGACGAACAGCCAGCCTTTTTGCAAAAATGGTCAGACGAGGCCTCATCGAGGACTGGCACTCTCCAGCCTTGAGGTAGTCCGACATCCACAATAGTCGGCAGAGACTCCTCTTCTTTCCCCATCCCCAGGCAAAGCCCATTGTATTTCGCGACCAATAGCACCATTGCCAGTGACAGACTGTCCCGACAGAAATATTTGACCCATCCATTCAAAAAGGAATATATTACTCAGATATAAAATTTTAAAAGAGAGGTCAGCATGCTGCAAGAACCCGTCCCGACTGGTCTAACCTTTGATGATGTTATTCTCGTCCCCCAATACTCAGAATATATGCCTGGTGATGTCGATACAACCGTTACGATCGTTCCCGGTATCACACTGAACCTCCCCATCCTCTCAGCCGCAATGGATACGGTAACAGAGGCCAGAATGGCAATTGCCCTTGCCCGTGAAGGAGGAATGGGAATCATTCATCGGGCCATGTCCGCAGAAGATCAGGCTCATGAAGTCGACAAGGTCAAAAAATCCGAGTCAGGGATGATCACTGACCCTATTACAATCGGACCGGACCAGACCGTCGGGGAAGCGTTCGGAATCATGAGTACCTTTCGCATCTCCGGAATCCCGGTTATAAAAAACAGGAAACTCGTCGGGATTGTCACCAACCGGGATCTGAGGTTCGAGACCGGCTCCTCAAAAAAAATCTCGGAAGTCATGACCAGCAGGAATCTGATTACAGTACCCGTTGGAACGACCCTTGATTCGGCAAAGGAGCTGTTTCAGCTCCATCATATAGAAAAGCTCCCTGTTGTCGATTCTGAAGGCTACCTTCAGGGACTGATCACGATCAAGGATATTGAGAAAAAGATCAAATACCCGAACTCTGCAAAAGACTCAAAAGGAAGACTTGTTGTCGGCGCCGCGGTAGGTGTTGGGGCCGCTGCAGTGGAACGGGCTCAATTACTCGTCAAAGCTCAGGTTGACATTCTGGTCATCGATACAGCCCATGGCCATTCCAAAGCCGTTGTGGAGATGATTCGCGAGATCCGAAAAAACCATCCGGACCTACCGATCATGGCCGGGAACATTGCCACGGGCGAAGCCGCAGAGACATTGATCAAGGCCGGTGCAAACGTCCTAAAGGTCGGGGTTGGACCAGGATCGATCTGTACGACAAGAATCGTTGCAGGCGCAGGAGTTCCCCAGCTGACCGCCATTTCAAATGTCAGCAAGGTCGCCAAACAACATGCCGTCCCGGTTATTGCTGATGGCGGAATCAAATATTCTGGCGATATCACAAAAGCACTTGCCGCAGGTGCGACAGCTGTCATGCTGGGATCACTTTTTGCCGGAACAGAAGAGTCTCCGGGAGAAACAGTTCTCTTTCAGGGAAGATCTTACAAAACTTACCGTGGAATGGGATCGATCGGTGCCATGGAGCGGGGAGGCGCAGACAGATACGGTCAGGCCGGCGCCAAAAAACTTGTTCCAGAAGGAATTGAGGGAAGAGTTCCCCATAAGGGAAGACTGGCGGATATGGTCTATCAGCTTGCAGGCGGCCTCAGATCCGGAATGGGGTATTGCGGATGCAAGACAATTTCCGAACTGCAGGAAAAAGCTTTCTTTGTCAGAATCTCCTCCTCCGGCCTCAGGGAAAGCCATGTTCATGATGTCATCGTCACAAAAGAAGCTCCCAACTACCGGCGAGAATGGGACGAAAGCTGACTCTCCAACTCTTTTCATCCAAAAAACAACACTTCCCGCTTTCAATCGGAGAATTTGCAAGTGACCAGTCATTCAATACCCCGGCCTGTCGTGATTCTGGACTTCGGCTCCCAACTGACACAGAATATCGCACGAAGGGTAAGGGAAATGGGGATCTACTCTGAGATCCATCCCTTTACAACATCAATCACCCAGGTCAGGAAAATGGAGCCTCTTGCGATCATTCTTTCCGGGGGCCCATCCTCTGTCTTTGAGCCGGATGCACCTTCAGTCCCTGCCGAAATTTTCAGTCTTGGGGTCCCGGTTCTTGGGATTTGTTATGGAATGCAGCTTATGGCAAAACTTCTTGGAGGAAAGGTAGTCCCTTCAGATGTTAGGGAATACGGTGTAACGGGATTTCATCGCGAAAAGAAGATTTCTCCCATATGGTCAGTTTTTCCCGATGGTGATCCGGTTCTTATGAGCCATGGAGACAGCATTCTCCATCTCCCTCCCGGATTTGTCTCGACAGGACATACAAAAACAACCCCTTATGCAGCAATGGAAAATGAAAAAGAAAAACTGTTTGGGGTGCAATTTCATCCCGAAGTAACCCAAACCCGGAATGGAATTGAGTTTCTACAATCCTTTCTTAAAAAAATTGCAAAAATTACTCCAAATTGGTCTCTGACAGGATACATTGACAGAAAGATCGAGGAAATTCGGGAAACGGTTCAGAAAGATCACCTGATTTGTGCTCTATCTGGAGGGATAGACTCAACAGTCACAGCCCTTCTTTGCCATCGGGCAGTTGGGAGACAGTTCACGGCAGTCTACGTTGACAATGGATTGATGCGTGACGGAGAGACACAGGCAATCATCAAAGACCTT
Source organism: Nitrospirota bacterium (assembly GCA_021816465.1). Lineage (GTDB taxonomy): Bacteria > Nitrospirota > Leptospirillia > Leptospirillales > Leptospirillaceae > Leptospirillum. The sequence goes on along the minus strand of JAKAYF010000014.1, from coordinate 2,143 downwards.
CAGTCACTAAAACTCCCTTTGGTTGTCTCCCACAGTTCAGATCTCTTTCTTAAACGTCTGTCCGGAGTAAAAGACCCTGAGAGGAAGAGAAAACTGATTGGACGAACGTTTATTCATGTTTTCCAAAAAGAAGCAAAGCAGTTGGGAATGCCAAAGTTTCTGGCGCAGGGAACACTTTACCCTGATGTTATAGAAAGCGTTTCCAGCAAAGGCTCCTCCAGCGTCATCAAAAGCCACCACAACGTGGGAGGACTTCCCAAAAGGATGCCTTTTTCTCTCGTTGAACCGCTCAGGGAACTGTTCAAGGATGAAGTGCGTATCATCGGAAAAGAGCTGGGATTGCCAGACCATTTTGTCCATCGCCAACCTTTTCCCGGCCCTGGACTTGCCATCCGTATTCTGGGATCCATCACCCCCGAACGCATCCGAATGGTTCGTGAAGCTGACCGGATTGTCCGCGAAGAGCTTGATGGTACGGATACCGGAAAGACCCTGTGGCAATATTTTGCAGTTCTTCTTCCTGTTCACTCTGTTGGAGTCATGGGCGATCAAAGAACTTATGAGAATGCGATTGCCGTGCGGACGGTCACAAGCGTCGACGGCATGACAGCCGATATCGGTGAAATCCCACATACCCTTCTCTGCCGAATCTCACACCGGATCATTTCCGAAGTCAGAGGGATTAACCGAGTCGTTCACGATATATCCCCCAAACCTCCCAGCACAATTGAATGGGAATAGAACGGTTGAAACACCATGTCTGATCAGGATGATTACCAGAAAAAAACCACAAGCAACAAATCTGACACCGAATATGCAACGACCTTGTCTGGGGAGGTCAGACTTCAAAAGCTTCTGGCTCACCGAGGAATCACCTCCCGAAGAAATGCCGAGGAACTGATTGCAGGTGGGCTCGTCACGGTCAATGGAAAGGTGGAAACCACTCCAGGAACAAAGGTCGACCCTCAAAGAGATGTTGTAGTTGTTGAGGGCAGGATGCTCCCAAGGGAGAAGGAAACATTCCTGTTTCTCTTCTACAAACCCAAGGGCGTCATATCTGCAGTCTTTGACCCCGACGGAAAACCAACTCTTAAGGACTTCTTCCCCAATATCTCTCCCCTTTTGCATATTGGCAGGCTTGATTTTCAGACCGAGGGCGTTCTGCTTCTGACCAATAACGGAGACCTCTCGCAACGAATCCTTCATCCAAGATTTGCGATACCCAGAACCTATCTGGTGAAGATACAAGGCGGGGTCGACCCCAGGCACCTTGATCTTATCCGGCTTGGTAAGGTCCGGCTTGACGGGCATCCGGTCGCACCGATAGAAGTCGAGCACGAAAGAACGACCGAAACCAATGCATGGTACAGGATCACCCTTACTGAGGGCAGAAACAGGGAAGTCCGCAGAATTTTTGAAACGTTCAATTATTTCGTTCTCAAACTTACCAGAATTTCCTTTGGCAATCTCGACCTCAAAGGCCTTGAACCGGGAGAATTCAGGGTTGTATCGCCTGATGAAATCAAACAGCTTCTGAACCCCGAACAACCTTACTCACAGAAATCCTCCCGGGAGAACAATGCCAGACTCCAAGGCCAGCAAAGAGGTCGCGAATCCAGATCAGAACCCAATGGAAGGTCAAAATATATTGAGGAACGGAATCAACGGACACCTCCTACAGCCGCCATTATTGAAATAGAAGATCCCTTGTCATCCTCAAAGCACTCTTCTCTGGAAATGGAACCAGTTCAGTCCGAAGATAACCAACACCGCGATGCGAGAAGATCGTCTCCGGGCAGGTCCTCCGGCGATCGTTTTCAATCGAGGGAAAGGTCCGAGCGTCCAAGAGAGGGAGGACGTCCCGCTTCTGAAGGCCGCTTTGATTCGGATAGGCCAAAGAGATCCTTTTCCGACAGACCGAACAGGTCCTCCGGCGATCGTTTTCAATCGAGAGAAAGGTCCGAGCGTCCAAGAGAGGGAGGACGTCCCGCTTCTGAAGGCCGCTTTGATTCGGATAGGCCGAAGAGATCCTTTTCCGACAGACCGGACAGGTCCTCCGGCGATCGTTTTCAATCGAGAGAAAGGTCCGAGCGTCCAAGAGAGGGAGGACGTCCCGCTTCTGAAGGCCGCTTTGATTCGGACA
>JAKAYF010000073.1 GCA_021816465.1 Nitrospirota bacterium | reverse complement strand
GGGGAAGCGGATCACGTGCATCTGCTGGTGGAGATCCATCCCGCACTCAATATCTCCACACTGATCAACAATCTGAAAACGGCCAGTTCCAGGCGCATCCGCAACCGCTTTGCCGAGCATCTCAAGCCGTTCTATCAGAAACCGTATTTCTGGCACCGGGCTTACTATGTGGGGAGTGTGGGCGGCGCAACACTCGAAACGGTCCGACGCTATGTGGAAGCTCAGGGAACGACTGAAAAAGCAGGAAGAAGAAAAACAAAACCGCCCGCTTGACCCCCTCTTGCCCTTCGGGCTAAGAAGGGGAATGCTCGGGCAGATGTTCAAGAGATGAGATTATTTGACGGCGGACACTCCCAAAAAGAGATCTTTCGTGTATCCTTGTAGGATGAGTATCCCTTTTCGGCATCATCGCATCCCAAAAAATTCACGCAGAAAAAACACACAGGAAGCCGGTATATCATGACCAATTCAAAAAAAATAAGTGCAACAACTCCCCTTCTGGAAACTCTTCAGCAAATCGAACTGTTCAAGGAACTCCCGCCTGATGATCTTGAAGAGATGTCATCCATCTGTCGACTAAGGAGCTATCGATCGGGGCAAGTCATCATTCAGGAGGCGGATTCGGGCACCGAACTGTTTTTTCTTGTCTCGGGATCTGTCAAGATCTATACGGAAGACTTCGAAGGCCGGGAGATGATCCTGACCATCGGGTATCCCAATGATTTTTTTGGCGAAATGGCGATTTTCACGAACGATATCAGAAGCGCTTCTGTCTCTGCCCTGGAAACGAGTACACTGATCTCCATGGAACGGGAAGACTTTCTCGCCCTCCTGAAAAAGAACCCGGTTATTGCACTCAAGATCCTGTCCGTAATGGGCAATCGCATCCGCGAGATGGACAACCGGCTGATGCACATGGCCTTTGGCGATGCCTACTCAAAAATTGCCCGGACACTCCTGAACCTGATGGAAAAAGAAGGACAAAAAACGGACGATGGCGTCCCCTTCATCCAGGACAGGCTTACCAGACAGGAACTGGCATCCCTGTCCGGACTGACCCGGGAAACCGTCTCAAGGTCGCTTGGAACATTCGTCCAGACAGACACGATACGGATCAAGGACAACAAGATCTTTCTGGTCAACGAAGCCCGGCTCCGGAAAGAGAGCCAATCGAACCCCATCTGAACACACTAACGGAGACAGACCATGCAGCCTTACACAAACCCGACACTTTCCCAATGGGGACCAACTGACTATATCATCGTGGCGGGGGTCGTCATCGGAATCAGCATGGGGATCTATTACATTTTCAAGGCCATCCGGGCCATCAACAAATCCTGACCTGATCCCGGAACAGAAGAAGGAAGCCCCTTGTAGAGCCTGAGGTATTCCCCTGTCCTCTCTTCCCAGCTGTTGTTCTTTTCCATCGCATGTCTTCTCAGCGGGAGGAAGGCCTTTTTATCCCGGTAGATCTTCAATGCACGATCCAGGATGTCGGTGACTCCCTCAACGGAAAGAGCCGACATCCAGAGACCATCCACCCCGTCACTGACAGTATCCCTGAGCCCGCCTGTGGGAAAAACCAGAGGGACTGATCCATAGCGCATGGCGTACATCTGTGCCAGACCGCATGGTTCATAGCGTGACGGCATTATGAAAAAATCGGATCCCGCATAAATCTGGTGAGAAAGAGGTTCATCAAAGCCTATCACCGCCCTGACCATTCCACTGTATTTCGACTCAAGCTCCCGCGCTTTTTTCTCAAGGACAGGATCGCCCGTTCCCAGAAGAAAAAAGGAAAAAGGACTTCCTTTCCTTGAAAACCATTCCTCGATGCCTGCAAGCAAAAGGTCGATTCCCTTTTGCGGAGTCATTCTTGTCACACACCCGATGACAGGCGCATCAGGGAGAACGAACCTCCCCTTTCCCTGAAGACATTTTCGGTCCAGATCCTTACCGGAATGTTCTGCACTTGAAAAAGGAACCTCGATCATCGGATCCGTCGAGGGGTTCCAGATATCATTGTCGATCCCGTTCAGGATCCCAAGAAAACGCTCTCCCCGATATTTCAAGGCCCCCGAAAGTCCGGCGCCCAGCGGTTCGGAGAGAACCTCGTTTCGGTAAGTCGGGCTCACCGTCGTGACATAATCGGAAAAAACAATCCCTCCCTTGATCATTGAGAGGTCGCCGTAATACTCAAGACCGTCAAAACCGCCCCATGAGTCAGGAAAACCTGTCAGAGAAAAGAGTTCGAAAGGAAAAAGTCCCTTGAAGGCAAGGTTATGAATCGTAAAGACTGTCCTGATAGAGGAAAGCGAAGGATCCTCCATCGACCTGAGTCTTAAAAGAGGGAAAAACATTCCCGTCTGCCAGTCATTTCCGTGCACAACATCCGGAATAAACCCGGTCTCCCGCATCCAGGCAAAGACCGCAAGTGACCAGGAGAAATAGCGGATGAAGTTGTCGGGATAATCCTGCCCTGACTCCCCATAGAGGCCTTTACGGTCAAAAAGGTCATCGACAAGGAGAAAGTCGATGACAGGAGAAGGCTGGGAATCTCCCGCATCCCCCTTCTTCCCCGACCTCAGGACCCTGAGTGTTTTTTCTCCCCAGGGGGTCTCAAATTTCAGGGGGCCTCCCGCGCGGACAAGTCTTGGGTCCTTGTCCGCCCCCCCAAAACCTGGACAGAAAACCCTGACCTCCCCGCCATCCTCCATCGCTCTCAGAAGTGCCGGAGGAAGCGCCTGGGAATAGTCGCCCAGGCCACCTGTCTTCATAAAGGGAGAAATCTCGGAGGTTAAAAAAAGAAGGGAACCCGGAGTGTCGAGAAACGGAACGATCCGACCACGTTTCCGGGAATTCAAAGACTGTTTATTATTCATCATCTCCAACTTGTTTCAATATGAACACTATTTCCCAAAACCCGAAAACGGAACCTGCCATCCGGCGCACACCATTTTGCGGGGAGTGGATATTTTCGACAGACAGGATTATAGTGGAGCCAAATGGGTCATGTTCGCAAGTGGTGGGATTAAAAAAAGGAACATCAGGCCGAGGTATTGGCCTTGCTTACGTTCAGAAAGGGATGTTGTGCATCTACCTATTTCAGAACTGAGAAATGTTGTCAGGGGCTTCAATCAGATAGCCGATGATTCGAACTGGAACAGGTTCAGGGATCTTCCGTGGGACGCTCACCGTCCGGATCTTTTGACCGAAGGGCAAAAAGGGGCTGTCTCCTTTGTAACCATCGTGGAAGACCATCTCCCTGGCTATTTTCAGGAGTATCAGAAACTCTTTCCCATTGAAACCGCCCCGAATCAGGAAGCGGCCATCCATAACAGGGAGCTTTTTCACTTCACCGTCAGGTGGGGGCTTGAAGAGGACAGGCATGCCCAGGCATTGGCCCTTTACCAGATCAACTCGGGTATCGAACCTTCCGAGGAAGCACTGGAAGTCCAGATGATCCAGGAAAACCTGAAGGACTTTTCCATCGGATTTTCCGAGCCGGTGCAGGTCTTTACCTATACCCTTCTCCAGGAAAAGGCCACACAGATGTACTACCAGTCTTTGGCCAAGGGGGTAACCGAGCCGGTCCTCCTGAAGCTTCTGGGCTTTCTCTCAAAGGATGAGGCGAGACACTATGCCTTCTTTGCGCAGATGGTCGAAACCTTTATCAGGACCTTTGGCGAGGATGTCCTTCCCCAGATCGAGGAAGTTGTATTCAACTACAAGATGCCTCTTCACAACACCATGAAGGACTACAGAAGACGGGCGATCAAAATGGCCAGGGAAGCTCCGGGATATGACCGCAATGCCCCGCAGTCCATCCTTGTCTCGCTCCTCGAGAAACTCGCCCAGAAAGAAAACATTCCGGCCGCTCCGGCCGTTTTGAAAATGGCCCATAAAATTCGGGAACGGCTGAATCTGAAAATCACTTACGCCACCTGACGGGAAGGTTTTTCCGACAGGTCGGGGCATACCGCTTCATAACAGGAAATCGGAAAAAGGGAGGGAACGACAAAACAGTTCCTTCCCTTTTCTTTGTCCTGACAACCCGGAGAGTCCGATTACAACAACAAACAACCCCACTCTGCCAAACGTCTCCCCGGCAGTTTCAGCAAAGCCCGTTACGCCGTGGTTTGCCCACTTCGATCTCAGGCTCCTCCTTCTTTTTCTGAGCCTCGCCTTTCTGGCCTCTTTCTATGGCAGCGCCCTGGGAAAATACGGGCGGGCAGGACTCCTGATCCTTCTCATCGGAATTTACTACTTCGTCCTCTACTGGGCTACTCACCAACCTTGAGCCCTTCCTTCTTTCGCTTCACCCCCGAGATCTCCCTGACCCAGTCCATTCCCTTGATTTCGATGAAATCCCGAAAATCCTGATCGGACACCTTCTCCGAGAGATAGGCATCAACAATTTTAGTCAGGACAGGAGCGACCTGCTCTCCGGATAGCCGGACACCTGTCCGCTGGTTGAAGGACTTTCTGCTCCCGGTCTGTCCTCCCAGAAAAAGCTCGTACCCGTCGACAGGCGCGCCTTCCTCATTCTTGATCGAGACACCCTGGAGTCCGATCTCGGAAATGCGCTGCTGGCCACAATCATTCGGACAGGCCGTCACATGAAGGTTGAGGGGGTTCGAGAGCTCCCCAAAACGCTCATGAAGGGTGCTGGCGAGCTCACGTGAAAACTCCTTGGTTTCAACAAGAGCGAGACGGCAGAATACATTTCCCGTGCAGGAAACCGTTCTCGAAAGAAAGGATCCGTCAGAGGCATTGAGACCAAGAAGCGCAATTTTTTCAAGAACCAGGGAGAGATTTTTTTCCTCTACGCCTGTCAGGATCAGGTTCTGCATGGAAGTCAGGCGGATCTCCCCGTTTCCCAGAGACTCCGAGAGATCGGCCAATCCGCGCATCACTTCTGGAGAAAGTGCGCCCTGATTGATCGAAAGGCCGATGTAGTAACGACCTGAGCCATCGGGGACCTGATGGACCCCGATATGGTCCCTGGCGGATTTGAAGCCTTCGACCTCAATCCCCGATGGCTCCCAGACAACCGGCGAAAAACTGAGATAGGGCAAAAGAGCCTCTTCAAAGCGGCTTCTGTCCCAACCATGTTCCAGGAACAGAAATTTCAGACGGGCACGGTCCCTGTTTTCGCGAAGCTCGGAACGATCGCGGAACAGGGAGGCAACACCCCTGAGAACAGGGATCACTTCCTCGTACCTGAAGAAAAAATGAAGGGGAACGGAAAAGTGTGGCCGGGTCGAAAGTCCACCGGCCACCCGTATGGCATATCCGTCTCCATGAACGGGGTGTGTGACCGGAACAATCCCGACATCATTGATCTCCGGAAGAGAACACTGGCTCTTGCAGGAGGCGATCGTGATCTTGAACTTTCTGGGGAGGTTCCAGAAGTCGGGATGCCCCTTCAACGCGGCATTGGCCTCTTCCAGAAGATTTCTGTGGCGCTGGGCCAACGGATCGCCGGAAAGGTCCGAGACAGGGCATCCGGTGATGTTTCTCGTCACATCGCCACAGGCCCCCATCGAATCAATCCCGACCTCTCCCAACAGGCGGAATATCTCAGGAAGATCCGAGGGCGTAACCCAGTGGAACTGGATATTCTGGCGAACCGTGATGTCGGCGGTACTTTTGGCGTACCGCTCGGAGATATAAGCCATCTGCCTGAGAGCCGCAGCTTTGAGGATCCCGCCGGCAATACGGGTTCTGAGCATAAAGAACGGAACACTCCCCCCCGCCTTCCCTGCTCCATCCCCCTGGGGATAAACGCCCCACCATCTGAGCCTGAGGTTTAAAACCTCGGGCGGAAAAGCATCATATCCGGACCGGGCCATATCGCAGATCTCTTCAAGCTGGGTCCACGGATTCACAATCGCCTTGGACTCCTCATGGGCATCGGCCTTGATTCTTGCGGCGGATTTGACTGCGGGATCTTTGGACATATTCGACATCCTCATTTTATCGTTGAATTGAATCACCAAAATAAATGTTTAATAAGTTACTAATATATTATATATAGCATGGAGGATCGAACACGTCAAGACATTCCTGGGGAATCAGGGGTTTTTCCTGAAAGGGAAAGAAGATGGTGCGTGACGGAAAATAAATTGACTTATCTCGGAAAATCCCCGATAGTATTGGGAGTTTTGAGCTTATGATCGAGTGGTGGAAGATTCTGTGACGATGGAGTTTCGTCGTCTTTTTGGGTAAGACTTCAGGTTGAAACCCTGGAAGAAAGCGCTGGGTCAATGGTCAACATGGTTTGCGGGAGGATTCAGGCAATCGATCTTTGTCTTGGGCGTTTGGCAGTCGCCAAAACCCGGGGGTTGTCGCATTGATATGAAGCTTTTTCAAAATAACATCCGGTTCTCCCTCTCTTTTACCTCTGAAAAGATATCGAAACTCCCTTTTCTGGCAAGCTCCCTGTCTGCGCTCTTTTTTGGATTCGCCGGCTGCGGACAGAACACTCCGTCCGGAGCGGCCAACAATTTGAATTTTTCCGCCGGAATAGCGATGTATGCATCTTCAACAGCAACTCACTCTTTTGTTGCCGTGACGGATTACGGAATTCGTCAGGTGTTGCTGTATCCGGGAACGGACCTGACCCAATACCCAAGCCCATCGACGGCCCCGACTCAGATCTCCCCTGTTGCAACGATTTCAGGGCCGTTTCAGGGGCCTTCCGGGGTCTTTGTGTATCCGCATGCAACAAGCACAACACTTACATACGCTAGTGAGATCAAGGCAATACCTGCATGCGGAACACCCATCACTCCGACACTTATCGTCACCGATGCGGTGGCAAACTCGATATCGATTTTCTGTAACTTCTCCTATATCAGCCCGAAACAAGCGCCTGACGTCATCATTCAGGGCGCAAATACCCAGTTGAGCTCTCCGGAGGGAGTCGCGGTGGACACCGTCCCGAAAACGGGAGGAACGATCACCGCTCCGTTCATTTTTGTCACCAACCTGGCCGGCAGCAATGTTCTTGCGTTCGACACCTCAAAGATCCCCTCCCCGGGCACCTACAACCTCTCCCCCTCGGGAGGAATCAACCCCGGCACCAACGGAACGCCGGGAGCCCCCCAATCCCAGCCCACAGAACTGAACGCCCCGGCCGGCATCTATTTTTCAAACGATACCAATACCCTTGTCGTGGCCAATACCGGAGCCGGAACGGTCAATCTCTACCCGGACGGAGCATTGTTCGCCAAGAACTTTTCAAACGACCCGCCGCCGATTTTTTATGCCGGGGGAAATACTTACATTTCAAGCCCTGTCGGTGTCTGGGTCAACAACAATACCCTTTATGTTGCCGATACCAGCGGGAACATTCTGGTCTGGGACAATTTTCTGTCCAGCGGAGGGAACTACAATCCGACACGGAGAATCAACGGTCCGAACGCCAACCTGAATACCCCCTACGGTCTCACCTTTGACTCGATCAACGAAAATCTGTTTGTCTTCCAGCAGACAGGCGATGCCATCTATGGCTACAACACCCAGATTTTCTATGGAGGCGATACGCCACCGACATATGACGTGACTCCGGTAAACCCGGAGCTCAAATAACCGGCCGCCGGCATACCAGGCGACAACGTTTGTTCCACTGGCCAGGCAAAGAATCAAAACAGCAGTCAACCGTTACAATGTGAGGATCTGTTCCCATGAAAATATTGTCTCTGCAGAAAAAACCTGACCGATCACTCCACGGAAAGCTCACCACCTTCCTGCTGGCAACACTGGTGGCCCTTTCAGCCTGTTCGGGGAACAACAATACCTCAAGCACCCCCATTCCCCTTCCCAACGGTCAGGCAGGATCCCTCATCACCTCCAACGGCAACCCTGCTGATTGCTTTGCCACCACCACCACCAGTGGACTTTCCCTTACGAACTGTTCCACATCATCATCAACATCAGCTGGCGCAAATGGAGTAACTGCATTAAACACCTTCATATCCACTACAACCACTCCCAATAGTCCTGGACTTGTCGTTGGGGAAAGTAATGGTGTGGTCAGTGTGGTCAACAGCGTCGATAGTTCGCCATCGGTCCCATCTTCTTATTGCTCAACGGGAAGTTCACCAATCGCAGCTGTCGCGGGAGTTTCAAGTCCTTCTACCACCAATATCTTCGCCGCGTCAGGAAATACTCTGTACGGATTTATTAACCTATCATCATCATGTACTGCCTTTCCTTCTCCAATCACAATCAGTTCCGGCACAATAACCGGACTGGGCATTTACAAGAATGTGTTGTTCGGAGTTACAAACAATGGAAGCTACTTTTCCATTGCAGGAGCAAACACTTTGACATCGTTTCCGACCGTCTTTACAACACAACTGACTCCTCTTCCGAACTACCCTGTTTCAGGCCCAAATATCAACGGGATGGCCATCGACCCCAACGGACTGGTCTTTTTGGCGGACGCATCCACGAACACGCCAAACAATGGCGGACAGATCACGATCTACCATGT
>JAKAYF010000013.1 GCA_021816465.1 Nitrospirota bacterium | reverse complement strand
TGTCCGTGCTGTGGAATGGAAAAGGATCGGGACCACAACGCCTCCCTGAATATTTTGAGACTCGGGCTGGAGTCTCCGGGTTAGCCCCGAGAAGCCCCCACGACAACCATTTCATGGTTTAGTGGCGGGAGCAGTCACTGCGACGATGCCCGGAGCTTTTGAAAAAACATAAAAAATACATTTTAAATGTACTTTCTTTCGGGGGACAAGGTCATGTATTCTTGATCAGATGCGCGGCAAACCTCGTCCTTCAGGGCGGGGAAGGATAGCGCGGACGGCAGAGCCGTCCTTAGTATGAGGATCGATCCATCATCAATTGCGTGCAGGAGAAGACATGAATCTGGTCGAGGGGAGCGGACCGATTTCAGGCGATCCGGGTACATCTCTTTTTGAAATCCTCCATCGGACAACGTTGGTTTTTCTTGAGGAGATGATGGACCAGCTCGACCGGTGGACATATGAGCGCCGGTTCCATTCTTACCGGGTCAGTCTGCTGGCGATTGAGGTCGGCAAGAGAATTTCCCTGCCAGCGAACCGTCTGATGACACTCAGGGCGGGAGCGCTTCTCCACGATGTCGGGAAAATCAGGGTGCCGCAGGAACTTCTCAACAAGTCGGGTCCGCTCGATGCGGCTGAATGGACAGCGATGAAAGAACATCCACTCCATGGCCGCGCCATTCTTTCAAGGATACCGACGCTTTCCTTTGCCGGGGATGTCGTCTGTCAGCACCACGAGAGATGGAACGGGTCAGGATATCCTCATGGCCTCAAGTCTTCGGATATCCTGATTGAGTCCCGGGTTTTTGGAGTGGTTGACAGTTACGATGCGATGGTTTCTCGCAGGTCTTACAATGTTCCGAAGTCCCATGATGAGGCGATCGACGAGATCCGTCAAAACGCTGGAGTCCTTTTTGATCCGGATGTTGTTGACGGATTCCTCGAGATTCCGAAGTCCTTTTTCGATCAGCTGGAATCTGTTCATAGCCATACGCGTTTTATTCAGGACTCATTTGATCCGGCGGAGTATCTTTCGCTCCTGATTCCTTTGGGACAAAAGTCGAAAGGGACGTGATGGAATCGATGAGAGACCAGACCATTCGTGATCGGCTCCACTCGCTTCTCAGGCGACTTCGTCTGGGGGCGGGGGCTTTTTTTATCGTCTGGGCAGGCTTTGTCCTTTTGTACGTTTTCACAGGGCAGAGCATTCTGCAAGAAGAAGACAGGATCCGGACCACTGAAAAGATTGAAAACAGCTTCCTCTCCCTTCAGGAGCCACTGATTGTCTACCTTGAAACACAAAGTCCCTCCCAGAAAATCCGGTTTGACACCATCCTTCAGGAGACTCTTGCCAGAATGCCTGCTGGTTCGGGCATCCTGGCGGAAAGTCGTTCCCGTTTGTTTGCCGAACGGGTCAGGGGAATGCTTTTCCAGGTGCAGGCGCTTGGAAATGCCCTGTTCGTTCCCGGGATTACACCCGGAGAGCGGCAACAGCTGACTCTTTCTCTGACGAACCTCCTTTTTGAGGCCGTGCACAACGATATCCATCCGTTCCTTCGCCACCTGAGGGCCAGTGAGCGCCGGACCATCCACCGGATCATTCTGGTGATTTTCTTTAATCTCCTGTTTTTTGTTTCCGAGATTGTTTTGTTTTTGTGGCTTGAGGGTCTCCTGAAGGAGCTGATGGAGAATGCGGTCCTGAAACCGCTGGAACGTCTCGCGGTCTGGGCTTTGTCTGTGGCAAAGGGCGATTCTCCCGACTCTTTTTCACCGGAATCGATACCCAAAGATGCGGAGATGAGGGATCTGGTCGAGTCGATCAACATGATGAAGGACTCGCTTGTCATGGCGTTGGGACAAACCCGTCGAAAGCTCCAGCATAACGAACTGTTGTCGATGATTATCCAGGCATCAGGATTTATGTCCAGGGAACAGGATGTCATCGATGTCTCCCGTCAGGCACTGATGACGGTGTTCGAAGACGAGACGGTCGAAATCCATTTCAATCTCCGGAAAGAGGAAGGGATCGACGAATGCTGGGCGATCAGGAAAGGAGGTCTGATCAGCGATCAGGACTGGAGCGGTCTGGTCCGCTGTCATCAATGCGAGCATGCCCAGGAAGGCCGGACCTATTTGTGCTCTCCCATTCAGTCTGCGGAAGAAACGCTGGGAACCATTACCTTGAGATCGGGTACCCGGATCGACTGGACGGACGAAGATCGAACCTTTCTCCGGGATGTTGCGGCTCATGTCGGCATGGCGCTTTCAAAGCTCAGGCTTTTGCACCGTCACAGGAATGAGGCGATCCTCGATCCTCTGACCGGCTTGTACAACAGGAGATATCTGGAGGATTTCTTTCAGAGGGTTTCTTCTCTCATGAGACGGCACGGGAAGACCCATAGCTTTATCATGCTGGACATCGACCACTTCAAGGAAATCAATGACGCCCATGGCCATGAAACAGGAGACAAGGTTCTGAAGGAGGTGTCGGATATTATCCGGGGAAGCATGCGGCAGGGGGAAGACATGCCAGCAAGGATCGGTGGGGAAGAGTTTGCGCTGATTGTTCATGGCGGGCGGGAGCAGGCTTTTGTTGTGGCGGAGAAGATCCGGAAAAAGGTTTCTGAGAACTGGGGACCATCCCGGGGGCTCAATGTCAGCATATCTGCAGGGATTTCGGAGTTTGCCCCCGACAGTGTCCTGTCAGGTGTGATGAAAGAGGCGGACGAGGCCCTTTATCGGGCGAAGAAAGAGGGCCGGAACAGGACCGTGATTTCGGGGGAAAGCAAGGGGCCCGACTGAGAAAATCTCCTTCAGTTCTTGTAGAGAAGAAGGTAAAGATGTTTATGGCCAAAAATGGCCAGCTTCTTTTGGTCCGTTGACCAGAATCCCGGGATGGGGCGTGCATTGTCCGGAAGGCTTATGATGATGGCTTTTTTCAGGAGGAGTGTTTCCGGGAAATTTCTTGCGAGAGGGCGTCTGTGGGAGATGACATCTTCAAGATAGGCCCGGTTGATCGTTGCGAGGGTCCAGCTCCCGTTTCTTTTGAGGTGCAGAAGGAATGTCTCCCGGGTCCCTGAAAGGATGCCGTCTGCCGGCAATGTAGCGGTATCGACCGGGTGGCATGGCCCGATCTTCGATGAGATCTCTCCGGAAGGGATCTGGCAGACAACGGACGGGTCTCCCGCAAAAAGGACTCCGGTCTGTCCTATCGGAATCATCCCCATGGAGACGTCGACGGTCCCGGGTATCCTGATGGGGAGATTCGAGACCGACTTTTCGGTCGGTCTTTCCCGTTTGAGCAGGAATAGCCTGCAGGAGAGGCAGTCGTTTTTTTCGACCCGGCTTCTTCGAATGGCCGGCAAGGTCTCCGGTCCCTCCGGAGATCCCGTTGAGAGTTTTTCTGTCAGGGCCTCGACCGGGGATGTTGAAATAATGGTTCCCGGGGTGAAGAGGAGGCTATGTCCGTTTAAGACCTCTCCGTTGTTGAATGAAATCCACAGGGTTTCATTCGCCTTGTCGAGGGTCATCTCCCGGATCGGGGTTCGTCCGCTTTTTGGCATGAAATCCGTATAGCCTGCAATCTGTTTCTGGTCTGGAGAGAGTTTCAGGACTCTCAGAATTGGCTCTCCTGACGGGCTGAGGCCAGAAAGGTAGGCCAGATGGTTTCCAAGTGCGATCGACGAGATCCGTGAGAGGGTTTCTGGTGCCGGAAGCGGGATGTCGACCCACTGCTCATGAAAAAAATGGGAAGATCCCATCGGATGGTCAAGCGTGAACATGTGAAGGACAGCCGGGCCTTCCGGGTTGAAAAAGAGAAATCGCCTGGCATCCCTGGATGCGAAGAGAAAGCTGTCCTGAATATGGGTCCCTGGCGGTAGTGGAAGCGTCAGAAAGTATTTTTTGTCTTTGGGAACGGGAACCATGAATGCCGAGAGGGATATGATAAGGAAAAGTCCGACGAAGACAGAAAACAGTCCACGAAAGGAGTTCAAGGTGAGTGGACGTTTTCTGGTGTTCCACCCAAAGCCAGCCGGAGGTCTCAAGTCTGTTTCTCCTGTCTAGATCCTTGCAAGATGGCCATGTTTTCTGTTGTCGGAGAAGTTTGAATTCTCTTCCTGACGACTCCCCTTTTGGAGAAGGGGATGGATCGAGGGGCCTGAAAGGTCAGACCGCCGAAGGGACTTTTTCGCCTCCGGAGAGTCGCTGCGGGCTTGCCCAGTCCTGAGAGTACTCTTTTCGGCATTGGTGTCGGCGTTCTCCTTAATAATCGCAGGCGGAGCCGGTTGGGTTTATGTGCCGGAGAACATGTCCCTGCGAGAGGCTGGATCCGTTCTCTGGAAACTTGAGTGCTCACTGCCGGGTCCACAGAGGGCAGGAACGGTCCTGGGTCAACGCCTCCTGCGATCCCGATAAAACGCAAAGGTCCAAATTGCAACGCCAGCTTCATGGCGGGTTGTTTACGCCGGAAATTATCATTGGCCTCAGGGAAAAGTCAATCGAACTCAGGCGCGGAAGATATTGCTTTTCCACTTGGTCTTTGTGACGCGAGCTGCATCTCTTGATCCAACTCCCCCCGAGGGTGGCAGGCTCTGTTGTAGTGCTTCCTCACTTACAAGATGCCGAAAAGGGGGAATATGAGGAACGACCGTTCCGTCCGCGCTGATCTTGCCCGTCCTGGACGGCGATCTGTCTTTCGATTCGTGGTAAAGTAGCGATCTGTATCCTTTTCGACGTATTTTTGTTCCTGGGAAACGGAAAGTTTCTGCGGGCACAGTTTGTCACACGTATCGTTGGCCTTCGAGAAGCCGTTGGGGCGCTCCGGGGCAAAAAATCGGGAGAGCTGAATATGTTGTCGATTTTGCCAGAAAAAAAGGATGGGCAATTTCCGCTGCTGTTATGGGGAAGATGGGAAAGTGGCCGGAAGCAGGAATCCGGAATGCCGCTGACGCGTTTGATTGCTGGCCCTGAGGGAAGCGATCCATGGCGATATGCACTTGGGGACACTCAGACCGTTTCATCGGTTCTTGAGGGGCTTCCTCAAGCTTCCAGGGTGATGGGGGCAATGACCCGTAACCGCCGCTCCGCCATTTTGGCGGAGACAGCAAGGCTCCTCGAGATCAACAGGGATGCTCTGGCAAACCTTCTTGTCTGCGAAGTCGGAAAACCGATCGCGGCTTCCCGGTTCGAAGTTGAGCGGGCAGCAACGACCTTTCTGCTTGCTTCCCGGTTGGCGGGAGATTTCGGGAGCCGGCTGCTTCCCGGAGATATCGTGCCCCAGGGGGTGCGTATGACCGGTATGGTTGAGCGGGTCCCGATCGGTCCGGTTCTTGCCATCACCCCCTACAATTTTCCGTTGAATCTTCTGGCGCACAAGGTTGCTCCGGCTTTGGCTTCAGGATGTCCTGTCATTGTCAAGCCGGCTCCGAAGGGAGTTCTCTCGGCCCTGGCGCTGGGAAAGATCCTTCTTTCGGCCGGTCTTCCTCCTGAAGCCCTGTCGATTGTTCCATGTGATATTCCGGAAATCCTCGCGATGGTGGATGCTCCTCAAATCCCTGTGGTTTCTTTTACCGGATCGGCGGATGTCGGCTGGTCCCTGAGGGACCGTGCCCCAAGAAAGCAGGTTCTTCTCGAGCTTGGGGGAAACGCAGCGGTCATGGTTCTAAACGATGCTCCGGAAGAAGGACTGTTCGATCGTCTGATGGCCGGTGCATTCGCCTACTCCGGTCAGGTCTGTATCTCGATTCAGCGGATTCTGGTTGATCGTTCGCGTTATGACCGCTTCCTTGACGGCTTTGTCCGGCGTGTGGAGAAGATGGTGAAGGATGGGGGGGTCGGAGATCCGGGCGCACAGGGAACCTTGATGGGGCCACTGATTTCGGAGGCTCATGCCCGGCGGGTTCATGAAAAAGTCCTGTCCGCAATGGCGAGAGGAGCATCATCCTCCCTTCCGGTGACACGCAGGGAATCCCTTCTCGATCCGGTGATCCTGAGCGGGACCGATGCCGATGATCCCATTGAGCAAGATGAGATTTTTGGACCGGTGGTGACAGTGAATCCTTTTGATTCTCCCGAAGAGGCGGTTCAAAGGGTCAATCATTCACGATTCGGGATCCAGGCGTCGATCATGACCGGTTCATTGGAAAAAGGGATACTGATGGCCGGTGCGATTGAGACGGGCGGGGTTCTTGTTAATGAAATCCCGACATTCCGGCTCGATCACTGGCCTTATGGAGGAGTGAAAGAGTCGGGCAAGGGATGGGAGGGTGTTGCCTATGCAATGGAAGAGATGACCCGTCCCAGACTTCTGGCGTACCGTCTTCATGGATGATCGGGGACGACCTGTTCAGGAATCTCCCGGGCGCTTGATGGTTCAGGCGATTCTGGAATCGTCTGAACCGTGAAAATCGTCCCGGGCAATTTCTTCCCGGCAGCTTCGGCAGATCATGATGCCATCGGAGCGATCCGAAAGGATGATCTGTGGAGCATCGCAAAGCTCGCATTCGACGATGATGGTGGATTTGTTCAGGACAGGAACGGACTCATTGGATGGCTGAATTTTTTGCATTGTGTTCTCCTTGAACTGCGGACTATCCGCAGGATGATTTTTCTTTCGTCTTTTGCCAACTGTAGATTCTCACACCAATATGACTTGATAATCAAGATCAGATGACAAGATGCAAAAATGCCCGATATTCACGATTCCTTTGGTGGAGGCGGTGATGAGAGAAAAATCAGGGCTCCGAAAATGGGTCATCCTTTCTGCCGTCTTTGCTCTCTTTTGTTGCCTGAGCGTTCAAAAAATGCCGAAAGATGCTTATGGAGATGGGTGTGACCCATTGGCTGACGAAGAGGTCGGCTATCCTCCCACGACCGACTGGCAATGGGTCACGGATGCCTGTCCACCACCACCTTCCGCCGAATCCTCCCCTGCCTTTAACGGAGTAGGGGTGACCCTTTACGGGGGAATGACCGTTCCTACGCTCGATGATCTGTTCGGGGTGCCGGTACCCTCAGGGAATCCAAGAATCAATTCATTTGTCAGGAATGGTTACGAGGGTGGGCTGTCCATCAACAGCTGGATCAATCAGGACATTGGCTTTCGATTGAATATGGGGATAGAGGATTTTCCGAAACAGACAGGAGGAATGTCTTTTCAGGTTGGGGAAGTGACCTTGGGGACGGTTCTGAAGCTTTTAGGGAGTCAGACAAGCTTTCTTTACCTGGCGATTGACGGAGGTTCCGCCCTGAGCGGTCTTGATGTGACAAACGCCTTTTCCGGGACGGCTTCCTCTGCCTACCTTGATGTGGGGCTGGGAATGAATATTTCCTTTGTCACAGTCGAGGTCGACTACGTTGCCCTCTTTTCTCCCGGCGGGCTCCCACAGGGTGGAAGTCCGTTTTTTTTCGTCCCTGTAACGATTGGCCTTCATCTTTGAGCGGAAGATATCAGATCGATTATAGAGGATGCCCTGTCCTTTTGTGAAATTCTGAAACCAGATCCATTGGTCCGGCGATGAGTGGCACCCTTGCATGAAGGTCTGATCCTGGCTTGATCGATAAAATAGGGTTGACCCCATCCGTTGCGATACCTCCGGAAAACTGGCAGATCAGGGCCATGGGATAAGCCTCGTAGAGAAGTCGCAGTTTCCCGTGGCCTTTTCCCGGAACCCCTTCAGCGGGGTAAAGATAGATTCCTCCCTTGAGCAGATTGCGATGAAGATCTCCCACGAGGGCGCCGATGTAACGGCTCGTCATCACAGGTTGCCTTGCTGTCTTGACCCAGGTGATGTAGTCCTGGATCCCTTGTTCCCAGAGCGGGGCGTAGGACTCGTTGGTGCTGTAGATTTTCCCTCCGGAGGGAAAGAATACCGGCTCTCCTGTTCCGAGAAACTCGCCTCCAAAAGAGGGGTCCATCGTGAAAAGATAGGTCTTTTGGTCGATGGCCATGACAAATGATGTGGAGGCGCTGTAGAGGATGTAGGCTCCGGCCAGAATCTCCCTCCGGTCTCCTCCAAACAGATCTTCCGGCTCCTGTGTCCGGGATCGGCGGAAGATGGCAAAGATGGACCCGATCGAAGCATTGACTGAGATGTTCGATGATCCATCGAGAGGGTCCATGGCGACGAGAAGTCCATCGGGGTCGGATTCCGGAAAGAAGGTCGGAAGGGGTTCCTCTTCCGAAAGGAGCTCCCTCACTTTTTGAGTCTGTCCGAGAGCCTGACAGAATGTATCTTGCCCGATTCTGTCGAGGGTCTGGACCTCTTCTCCCTGGATGTTTTCCTTTCCGGCGGATCCGGTTATGCCCAGAAGCGGACCCCTTGAGATCAGGGAGGCCATAATCTTGCCGCCTCTGGTCAGGGCGGAGATGATCGGGACAAGTTTTTGCCTGAGGTCGGAGGAAAGTCCCGGGGTTCCCAGAATGACTTCTTCAGGCGTTTTCAGGCGGGTTCCGGATTTGGGTTCCTGATGCATGCTATGAGCCTCTTTCTTCATATCAGTGTTGAGTGTCTTCAGTCGGAAGCCTTGCGGCCAGAACTTGCTGCAACTCGATGAGAAGAAGTCCGACCTCCCGAGGGGGGAGAAGAACATGGATCTTTCTTCCCTTTTTGACGTATTTTTCGATTTTTTCGACATGGCTGATTGCATGGAGGAGTGTTGTTTCCTCGGAGAGCAACGATGAACCGTTTGCCACAAGCTTCTCAAGTTCCTGATGAATGCTTCTGACGTCCCTCTGGTACCCTTTCTCCAGGGAGCAGGGAGAGCAGAACCACTTGGGATGGAGGTCTTCGGTATGTGACAGGCGGTCATAGGTTCGATTAAAAAAGTCTTTTCCCAGGCTCACCTTGTAAAGGTCCACCCCCTCTTTTCCGCAGGCATCGCATATTCCTGAAAGAACTTGCGGGCTGGCGGGGATGGGTGGATGGTCCTGATGGGATGGATGGTCATCGTCGCTCAAGTTGATGGCCTCTTGTCATTTGGTTCTGATAGGGTCGGGAATGCTTCCTGAAGTCTCTTTTCAATATGGGCGATAGTGCGTTCCATGGACTCGATGAAGCGGGATCGGCTGCCTTGTCCTGTCGGATCGTTGGCGAGGGCGTATCCGACGAAATGGTGATTCCGTTCGTTGAAAAGAATCTTGGCCCTTACAATGCGCAAAAGCTCCCTCATTTCACCGCCCAGGAGCGGATTGGCCGAGGACAGGATCGGGAGAAGGTTCTCTTCCATTTTGTCCCAATGGGAAATCAGGGTGCGAATGCCGGCGCTGTCTTCTTCCCTGGGACTGAAACACCATTCCCCCGGGGCTCCGGGCAGATCTTTCCTGACAAGGGGGATACTGTTGGAGATGACTTTCCAGCCTTGCAGGGTCGTCTGCAGGATGTGGTCGAAGTCGCGGGGATCGGCCGGATTTTTTGTGGTCAACGGTTTAATCCCTCCATGTAAGATCGGACACTTTTTTTCAGCGCCAGAAGATTATACCCGCCTTCGAGGATCGAGACAATAAAAACCCCCGGGAGCGTTAAAGCGATCTGCTCTCCAATATGGCGGTAGATCTTTTCCGTGAGAAGGAATCCTCCGAGAGGATCATCCCTGTGACCGTCGAAGCCTGCTGAAACGAGAAGGATATCCGGAGCAAAAGAGGCGAGGCGTGGCAGGATCGTCTCTTGCAGGGTTCTTGAGTAGACATCATCGTTTGTTCCCTGGGGCAGGGGAATATCCAGGATGCCGTCCCCATCCGGGCCGGTACGATTCTCCCGGCCGCTTCCCGTGCCAGGATAAAACGGGTACTGATGGGTGCTGATATACAGTGTGCCGGGTAGGGCTCCGAGAATTTCTTCTGTTCCGTTTCCGTGGTGAACGTCAAAGTCATAGATGGCTATGCGCAATGTGGGATCTGACTGCAGAAGGGACATCGCCTGCGTGGCGGCGGTATTGACCAGGCAAAACCCCATTCCAGCCCTTCGCCTTGCGTGGTGGCCGGGTGGTCTTGCGACAAGAAAGACTGGTTGGGATCTGTCTTTTTCGAGATTGATCATGTTGATCGCTCCGGCGATTCCCCGCATGGCATCGAGGGAGCCACTGGAAAGCCTGGTATCCGGGTCGAGATCGATTGGAAGCCTGTTGTCGTGCCGCTCGAGAAAATCAATGTAGGCCGGATCATGGGCCAGTCGAAAAAGGGAAAGGTCTCTGGATGGATGAGGCTCAATCATTTTGGCCGTTCCCTCTTTTTCCATCCCGGTCAGGAGGGCCCTGAGCGTTCTTGCCCTCTCGGCTGATTCCGGATGGGACGGACCGGAGTCATGCAAAAGGGATTCCCTGACGAAATAGGATTTGATCATTTTCGACTCCGTGGATTGGTTAAGATCTTTTTGGGGGAGGCCCCGTTTGCCTTATACGCATGGATAAATCCGCTTTGCAATGTGAAACAGGAAAACTGGCAGCGTCAACGGTTTGTATTTTTCCCAAACGATGTGATCAAAGCGCTTGACATCAACTTGAGGGAATGGTTGAATGTTCTGGGATCCTGACGAAAATGTGTGCCATCAGCCATGTCCCCTCGGGGATTGTCCGCCTTTGCCTTATTTCATCGTATTGAGGCAGGACATTCCTGTGAAGGGTGTGAGCCTTTGGCTCATGTTTCAATCGGACCATTAGGGTGACATTCTATCACTATTATTTTTTGGAGGGCTCAATTCATGAGGATTTGGACAATGGCTGTTATGGGTGCAGCCGTGATCGGTTTCGCTTCAGCTCAGGCGTTTGCTGGTGAACTCGACATTTTGAAACCCCGTGTTCCCGCTGACCAGCTTGCAGCTGCAAAGGCAATGAATCCCCCTTTCCCCGTGACTGCTGATGCAATTGCGAAGGGCAAGGAAGTTTTCAATGGTGCCGGTACTTGCTATACATGTCATGGTGTTGCCGGTGACGGAAACGGCCCTGGCGCCGCCGGAATGGATCCTGCTCCCCGCAATTTCACCAACAAGCAGTTTGTTCAGGTGAGAACAGCTGGCGAAATGTTTTGGGTTATCGCCAACGGTTCCCCGCTCCAGCCCGCCATGGTCGGCTTCGTGAGCGCCGGACAGATCACCGAAAAGCAGGCCTGGGAAGCAGCCCTCTATGAGAGAAGTCTCGGATGTGGCAGTGATATGGACTGTGTTGCCGGAAGCGCCAGCTGGGTTGCCAAGCAGCCGGTCAAGGAAGAGGCCGCCGGAAACCTCAAGCCAGAGCTTTTGAACCTGAGCGCCAGGTAATAGAGAATTTGTTCTTGTGAACGGGGGGGTGGGTGGATCTCCTTCTGCCCTCCTGCTCTTGGCCTTGACACGGGGCATATGTTGCTGTACTTTTCCTGAAGTATTCTTTTGTCAGTTTCTCCTGAATGGTTGATAGAGTATTATTTCGAGGTTCGCAACCGAATTTTCCCCCTGATCCCGGGTCCACTTTATATAGGAACATTCCAATATCCCTCAAAAATTCTGAGAAGTCGCCCAAGATGACCCAAAAGACCTTCTGTTGAAAGATCTTTTTCCAGGGAATTTTTGCCGTATTCCGGTGGTCACCCGATGAGAGGGTATCCTCAGGTTTTTAGGACTTGTGTGCCGTTATTCATGTCCATGACAAATAACGGTTTTAGACTGGCGATCGCCTTTGTTTTGTGGAACATCGCTGGACAACCATCACCCGATCTGACGTCTGTTAAATGAAGGAAGCTTAACGTTGAGCTCTGACAGGCGAGAGGCATTCATGAATCTTGCGGAACTAAAAGAAAAAAGCATTGCCGATTTGACGGATCTCGCCAAGGAACTCCATATCGAAGGCGCGGTCAATCTCCGGAAACAGGACTTGATTTTCGCCCTTCTTCAGGCGCAAGCCGAGAAAAATGGAACCATCTATGGTGAAGGGGTCCTCGAGATCCTTCAGGACGGTTTTGGTTTTCTCCGTTCTCCACTTTATAATTACCTTCCAGGTCCGGATGATATCTATGTGTCTCCGTCGCAGATCCGCCGTTTCAATCTGCGGACTGGCGATACCGTCTGGGGGCAGATCCGTCCGCCGAAGGAAGGTGAGCGATATTTTGCAATGCTCAAGGTGGAAAAGGTCAACCTTGAAGATTCGGATACCGGTCGGGAAAAAATCCTCTTCGACAATCTGACTCCGCTTTATCCGATGGAGCGGATCCGTCTTGAGACAACACCGGATGATCTGTCGATGAGGGTCATGGATCTTGCCACTCCAATCGGAAAAGGCCAGCGTGGATTGATCGTTGCGCCTCCCCGTACGGGAAAGACGGTCCTGCTTCAGGGAATCGCAAAGGCTATTGCACGGAATCATCCCGAGATTGTCCTGATCGTTTTGCTGATCGACGAGCGTCCCGAAGAGGTGACCGACATGTTGCGCCAGGTCAAGGGCGAGGTTGTCAGCAGTACTTTTGACGAGCCTCCGCAGCGACATATCCAGGTGGCTGAAATGGTTTTGGAAAAAGCCAAGCGACTTGCGGAGTCCCAGAAGGACGTTGTTATCCTGCTGGACAGCATCACCCGTCTTGCAAGGGCTTTCAATACCGTGGCACCTCCCTCGGGAAAGGTCCTTTCTGGCGGTCTTGATTCCAATGCCCTCCAGCGTCCGAAAAGGTTTTTCGGATCAGCCAGGAATATTGAGGAAGGCGGCAGCATCACGATTATTGCCACGGCACTTGTCGATACCGGAAGCCGTATGGACGATGTCATCTTTGAGGAGTTCAAGGGAACGGGCAACATGGAGCTTCATCTGGACCGGCATCTTGCCGACCGGAGAATTTTCCCCGCAATCGATCCGACACGTTCGGGAACGCGCAAGGAAGAGCTTCTCCTCGACAAGGACGAACTCAACAAGATGTGGATATTGAGAAAGGCCCTGAATTCGAACAACCCACAGGATGACATGGAATATCTGTTGGGTAACATGAAGGGGACCAAGGGCAACAAGGAGTTTCTGGAACGGATGATGAAGGGCTGAGTCCCTTTCGTTGTCCATTAAAACATCAACCTGGTTAGGAGAATACGATGAAGCAAGGAATCCATCCCGAGTATGAAGTTGCAACGGTAAGCTGTGCGTGCGGGAATACATTCGAGACAAGAAATACGATTGGCGATCTGAAGATCGAAATCTGCAACCTCTGTCATCCTTTCTTTACCGGTACGATGAAAATCATTGACGCTGAAGGTCGTGTTGATCGCTTCAACAAGAGATATCGTCAGGCTGGCAAGTAATCCGAGAAGAAGGGATCAGGATTGCCCCCCTCTGGCATGATTGAAAAGGTACGTCCTCGTATCGAGGCCATGATCGAGCGATACAGGGAGATTACCGGCAAGATGGGGGATCCTTCTGTTTCAAAGGATCATGTCCTCTACATGAAGCTTGCGAAGGACCAGTCGGAGCTTTCTTCGATTGTTGAGGCCTACGAACGTTTTTGCCAGATGGAAAAAGAGCGGTCCGACCTTGATGAAATCCGGAACGATCCTTCAATGGCCGATCTTATCGGTGCAGAAGAAGAGCGTATTTCCAGGGAGATCACTTCTCTTGAGGGAAAGCTCCTCGATTCGATCTTTCCGCCGGATCCCTTTGACCAGAAAAATCTTTATCTCGAGATCCGGGCCGGGGCCGGTGGCGATGAAGCGGGTCTTTTTGCCCGGGAGCTGGGCCGCCTTTATATGAGATTCATGGATCGTCACCACCTGAAGGCGGAAATCATGGAAACGAGCGACACCGAAATCGGTGGATCGAAGGAAATCGTTATCCATGTCCAGGGTCGGGGTGCCTACAGCTTGCTCAAGTTTGAAAGCGGGGTCCATCGGGTCCAGCGTGTTCCGGTGACCGAAGCCGGGGGCCGGATTCATACTTCGACGGTGACGGTTGCTGTCATGCCGGAGGCTGATGAGGTCGACGTCCAGATTGACGCCAAGGATTTGAGAATCGATACGTTTTGCGCATCCTCCGCCGGAGGACAGAGTGTCAACACAACCTATTCTGCTGTTCGTATCACCCATATCCCCAGCAACATCGTGGTGTCCTGCCAGGATGAACGCTCCCAGCTTAAAAACCGGGCCAAGGCCATGAAAGTTCTCCGATCCCGGCTTCTTGAAAGGGAGATGAGCCGCCAGAACGAGATTATCGCTTCCGATCGGAAAAGCCAGGTTGGAAGCGGCGATCGCTCCGAGAGAATTCGTACCTACAATTTTCCCCAGAATCGCGTGACGGACCACAGGATAGGGCTGACCCTCTATCAGCTGGACCAGGTGATGGAAGGGGAGATCGACCCATTTATTGCAGCCCTCAGGGCACAGGAACGGGCCCGGGAGATTGAGCAGTTTGGTTGAGGGCTTTCTCTTTCCGATCTCTCATGTTTGATGACTTCGTGCTGTTTCCACAAAAGGGGCGTTCATGGTAGAGCATCCTTCTGCCCATGAACGCCCCATAACAGTTGATTCCTGGCTGGTCTGGGCGACTCGTATGCTTCTGGATCTTGACGATCCGGCCGGACGGGAAGCGAGAGGGTTGATGGCATCCCTTCTGGGGAGTGCTGCTTCCGTTGTGACCCGTGGAGCTTCTCCCTTGCCGCCTGAACTGGCCGATCGTTACGTTGAATGGGTGGAAAGACGCCAGAAGAGGGAGCCATTTCACCTCATTACCGGAGAGGTGCCTTTTTTCGGGAATCTTTTTTCTGTCCGTTCCGGTGTCTTGATCCCGAGGCCGGAGACAGAGCTTCTGGTAGAGCAGGTGTCTGTCCGTACAAAGTCCTGCCCTCCCCAGAGTATTCTTGAACTGGGGGGCGGCTCGGGTGCCATCATCTGCTCCCTTCTTTTGCTTTATCCCGGGGCAAGCGGTGTGGCCGTCGACATCGAGCCGGATCCGATTCGGTGCATGTTGGAAAACAGGAAAAGGCTATCGCTGGATTCCCGGTTGCATCTCCTGAGGGGAAACTGGGACGATTCGATCGCGGGTGGTCTTTGTTTCGACCTGCTTGTTTCCAATCCCCCCTATATCGCCTCGGCAGAGATCGACGGTCTGATGGCGGAAGTCGTTCAATATGAACCGCATCGGGCTCTGGACGGCGGGGTGGACGGTCTGGACTGCTACCGGGAAATACTGGGCTCAAATATTGACTCCCGGGTAATGCCGGGGGGACTGATGGTCATGGAGATCGGTGCGGGGCAACGATGGGCCTTTGAGCGATCCGGTCCTTTTTTTGAGCTGGAGGGTTTCGATCCGGCTGAAGTCGTCTCCGATTGGGCAGGGCATGGGCGGGTTGTGATCTGGAAAAGGAAAGGATAGAAATTGGACCGCTTCCGTATCGAGGGCCGGCAGTTGCTAAACGGAATGATCCCTGTATCGGGATCAAAAAACGCAGCTTTGCCCATTTTGTTTTCCACATTGCTGGGAGGGAACCTCAGAGTCGGGAACATCCCGCATTTGAGAGATATTACAACCGCCATCAAACTCCTGGTCCAGCTGGGAGTTCAGGCAGAGTCCATTGCCTCTCCGGCTGACTGGACCGGTTCCGTCTCTTTTTCGGAAATGGATCTTTCTCCGACTGAGGCTCCGTATGATCTTGTCAGGGTCATGCGAGCCTCAATCCTCTGTCTTGGTCCCCTTTTGTCCAGACGCCGGAGAGCCCGGGTGTCGCTTCCTGGCGGGTGTCTGATCGGGGCTCGGCCGGTCGACCTGCACCTCCATGCTCTCCAGAAAATGGGGGCCCGCATCTCGATTGACCATGGCTATATTGATGCTTCAACCGATGGTTTGGTGGGTTGCGACATTCACTTGTCCTACCCGACGGTGACCGGCACCGAAAATATTCTCATGGCAGCGGTCCTTGCTTCCGGGACAACCAGGATTTCGAATGCCGCACAGGAGCCCGAGATTGCTGATCTGGCCAACTGCCTGGTGGCCAGGGGCGCAAAAATTTCGGGGATTGGATCATCTGTGCTGGAGATATCGGGTGTCGCTGAACTCAGGGATGCCAGTTATGACGTTATGTTCGACAGGATCGAGGCAGGGACATTCCTTGTTGCGGGAGCTCTCATGGGAGATCCCCTGACTGTTTCGGGGGTTGTTCCGGAACAGATGTCCTCGATTCTCGCAACGCTTGGAGAGATGGGAGCCGAAATTGAGATCATGGGAGACCGGATCACCCTTTCCAGAGTTGTTTCCCCGCAGGGTGCGACGGTGATGACCGATCCCTATCCCGGCTTTCCGACGGACATGCAGGCTCAGATTCTTCCCCTGATGGCAACGGCGACCGGTCCATCGACGCTGATTGAAACGGTCTTTGAAAGCCGGTTCACCCATGTCATGGAAATGAATCGTATGGGAGCCAATATTGAAGTTCGGGGTTCCCATGCCTTTGTCAGGGGAGAGTGTTCCCTTGAGGGAGCGTGCGTGATGGCGTCTGATCTCCGGGCCTCTGCGGGATTGGTTCTTGCTGGACTCGTGGCTCATGGAGAGACCGTTGTCCAGCGGGTCTACCATATTGACCGGGGATATGAGAGGATCGAGGAAAAGTTATCGGGAGTTGGCGGAAGAATCTGGCGCGAAAGTGAAGAGGTTTGACAGCGATGGTGTTTCCTTGAAGAAGGCGGAATGTCCCCCGAATCCACCCGGACAGGGTGTGCTACCCCTGTCCCTGGCTTTGGCGAAAGGCAAGCTCCTGACTGATACGATGGAGATCTTGGAACGTTCCGGCTACCGTTTCCCCGGTTTTTCTCCGGGGAGCAGGAAGCTCCGGTTCCAATCCGGGGACGGAAGCATTGAGATCCTGATGGTGAGGGGATCCGATGTCCTGTCGTATGTTGAATATGGTGGGGCCCATATGGGGGTTGTGGGGCTGGACCTGATCCTGGAGGAGGACAGGCCTGTGCTTGAGCCGCTGGATCTGAAAATTGGTCTTTGCCGTCTTGTTGTGGCTGCCCCTATCGGGCAGGAGGAGCCTCCCCCGCTTGGACGTCCGATCAGGGTCGCGACAAAATACCCAAGGCTTGCAGAAAAATACTATGTTTCAAGGGGGGTTTCCGTCGAAATCCTGAAACTTCACGGATCTCTTGAGCTCGCACCAAAGGTGGGACTGTCCGACCGTATCGTTGATCTTGTCGCCACCGGCAAAACAATCCGGGAAAATCATCTTGAGATTGTGGACGAGATCCTTGTATCGACTGGACGGATCGTCGTCAGCCGGTCGGCATGGCCTCAAAGGAATCAGGCGATCAGGTCCTTTCTGGAGCGCATCTCCCCCCATATTCCGAAAGATCCGGTCATATCTTCCTGAACGATGATCCTTTCTTCGAGGAGTCTTCTTGCCCATGAGTGATTCATCCATCTTTTCCGCAAAAAGCCGTATTTTTTCTCCCAGGTCGGAGACCGAGGCGGCAGAGCTCCTTCGTCCAATTTTTGAGCGCTCAGAAGATGCCGATGCGCAGGAGGTCAGGGAGTCTGTTCGGGAAATCCTTCTTGATGTCCGGACAAAGGGTGACGCGGGTGTTCTGAAGTGGGCGCGGTCCCTTGACGGATTTTCCGGGGATGCGAAGGATTTCAGAATCGATCAGGAAAAGCTTCCCCTGGCATGGAACAGTCTTTCATCTCCTGTACGGGAAGCCTTTCAGGAAGCGAAGAAAAGAATCTGCGACTACCATCTTTCCGCCTTGTCCCTTTTGCATGACCAGCTTCCTGCTCCCGGACAGGCCGGGTTCCGCCTGACTCCTCTCGACCGCGTTGGCATCTATGTTCCCGGTGGGACGGCAGCTTACCCTTCCACTGTTCTGATGACCGCCCTTGTCGCCAGGGTGGCCGGTGTGAAAAATATTGTCGGCGTGACGCCCGCCAAAAACGGACATGTTCCTGAATCGATTCTTGCTGCCTTTCATCTGTCCGGAGTGACGGAAGTGATCGGAGTCGGCGGAGTCCAGGGGATTGGAGCACTGGCTTACGGGACAGAGAGTATCATGCGTGTGGACAAGATTGCGGGGCCAGGCAACCGATTTGTGGCCGAGGCCAAGCGACAGGTGTTCGGGCTTGTGGATATTGACATGATCGCCGGCCCGACAGAGGTCGTGGTCATTGCGGACAAGACGGCCAATCCGCGATGGATTGCCGCGGATCTCCTGGCCCAGGCCGAACACGATACCCGGTCGTCTGCGATTCTTCTGACCGACTCATTGGCATTGGCGCAGGAGACGGCGCGGGAGATGGACGAGATGCTCGGGACGCTGCCAAGGTCGGCGATCGCCGCGGAGTCTGTTGGACGTTACGGGTATCTTCTGGTTGTTCGGGAGATGGACGAAGCGCTGAGGATATCGGACCGGATTGCTCCGGAGCACCTTGAGCTTCATGTTGCTGATCCCGTTTCTCTTGTGCCTCGGCTGGCCCATGCAGGAGCTATTTTTATCGGCGAAAACAGTGCAGAGGTTTTTGGGGACTATATGTACGGGCCAAGCCATGTTCTCCCGACCTCAGGATCAGCGCGATTTTCATCTCCGGTGTCGGTTGAGACTTTTTTGAAAAGAACGAGTCTGATCAGGGGATTCGGGAGCAGGGAGGAACAGGAGGCGATGGTCAGGATGACCGCCGTTCTTGCCAGGCTTGAAGGTCTTGAGGGGCATGCGAGATCAGCACTTCAACGGTCGGAGTCCTGCGGAAAAGAGATCATCTGATGACCTCCTGGATCCGGGAAGATATCCGGACCATGAAAAATGCGTTTCTTGCAGACTCCTCTTCCTTTGCGGCCGGCACTGATTCAGCAGAAGGGCCTTTCCTGCTTTCTCCCGAGGTAAGAAGCGCCCTGTCGTTGAAAATTTCAGGAGTTTCCCTGAACCGATACCCGGATCACAAGGCGGGTGACCTTGTCGAAGCCCTTTCCGGGCTTTGGGGCGTCTCTTCCGGGAGCATCCATCTTGGAAACGGATCCGACGAGATTCTTCTGAACCTCTTTCTGGCGACTGGCGGCCCGGTAGTCTGTCCTGTGCCATCGTTCTCCATGTATGAGGTTATTGCGCATGTCGCGGGCAAGTCTTTCATTCCTGTCGACATGACTCCGGATCTGACGATTGACGTTGATGCGATCGAAAGGGTGGTTGCCTCCCAGTGTGCTCCGGGCATTCTTGTTGTGGCATCCCCCAATAATCCGACCGGAAGGGCCTGCTCTTTCGACGAGCTGTTCCAGCTTCTTCAAATTGCGGGGAGGAGAGGATTTTCCCTTCTGGTGGATGAAGCGTATTTTCCATACCATCAGGAAAGCGTTCTTGATGCGCTTGATGAATCCGAAAATCTTCTGGTGCTCAGGACCTTCTCCAAGATGGGGCTTGCGGCGATCCGCCTTGGGGTTCTTCTTGCCGGGGAGGCTGTGATCCGCGAGGTCGAAAAAGTCCGGCTTCCCTACAATCTGAATTCCCTGACTCAGGAGGCGGCCCTTTTTCTCATAAGGGACCACTTCGACCTTCTTTCGGAGGCGACTTCAAAGATCGTCCGCTTGCGGGAAGAGATGGAAAGAGAGCTTTCAGAAATTCCTGGAATTGTATTTTTTCCATCCCGGACGAATTTTCTTCTCCTCAGGCTCTGGCCGGGATCGGTGCCTTTGGTTTCTTCGAAGCTTCTGGAGAACAGGATCATGGTCCGGGATGTTTCTTCCCACCATCCTTTTCTGGAGGATTGTATTCGTATCTCTGCGGGGTCGCGTGAGGATATCCGGACGATTGGAACCATCTTGAGACATTTTTCTGAAGGGGCAAGGTCATGAGCATACAAACAGAAGTGTTGGGCAACAGAAGGTTTTCGCTTGAAAGAAGGACAAGGGAAACACAGATTGTCGCCTCACTGAATCTGGACGGTTCGGGGCAGTCCAGTGTGAATACGGGGATTCCCTTCCTTGACCATATGATCGACCAGATCGCACGCCATGGCCATATGGATATCGAAATGTCTGTGAAGGGAGACCTCGAGGTTGATCTCCATCATTCCGTGGAGGACGCCGGCCTTGTTTTTGGGGAGCTTGTCGACCGATGTCTTGGAGATCGGGTCGGGATCACCCGTTTTGGACACTTTTTTACGCCGCTTGATGAGTCGCTTGCCCATGTGGTTATCGATCTTTCCGGTCGCCCCTACC
The DNA here is from genome assembly GCA_021816465.1 of Nitrospirota bacterium. GTDB lineage: Bacteria > Nitrospirota > Leptospirillia > Leptospirillales > Leptospirillaceae > Leptospirillum. The sequence continues at coordinate 17,418 of JAKAYF010000013.1, read as the reverse complement.
TCGTCTGGGACCTGCCATTTGAACGAGGAGAGCGGGTCGGGAACATGGACCCGGATCTGATCATGGACTTTTTTCAGGCGGTGGCTGTTTCCTCGCGGTCGACGATCCATGGGCGCATTCTTTATGGCAGAAACCTGCATCACAAGATAGAGGCGATTTTCAAGGCGTTCGCAAGATGTCTCCAGATGGCGGTGGCGCTTGATCCACGCCAGAAGAGCATTCCGTCAACCAAGGGGACGCTGTAGGTGAAGCCGGAAAAAAAAGTGCTGACAGCTGTTCTCGATTACGGGATGGGGAATCTGTTTTCCGTCGCCAAGGCGCTTGAGTGTTCCGGGCATGAGGTGGAGATGGTCTCTTCCGGCTCTCCGTCAGAAGGTGTGACGCATCTGGTTCTCCCGGGAGTCGGTGCTTTTGCCCAAGGGATGGAAAGTCTTGTCTCTCGGGGTTTCGACCGTATTATCCTTGACTGGGTCTCCTCGGGAAGGCCGTTTCTGGGGATATGTCTTGGGATGCAGCTTCTCTTCGAAGAGAGTTATGAATTTGGACATTTCCGCGGGCTGGGGGTCTTCCGGGGATCGGTGGTCGGTTTTGACCCCTTAAAAGGAAAGATTCCTCACATGGGGTGGAACCAGATCGAGAAAAAAAGGGAGACAGTCCTGCTGAACGGGTTGCCGGACCTTTTTGAGGCCTATTTTGTCCACTCGTTTCATGTGGTTCCGGGGAGAGAAGAGGATATTGCAGGAATAACCGATTATCAGGGGAAATTCACTTCGATCGTTGCAAGCGGATCTGTTTTTGGCGTTCAGTTTCATCCTGAAAAAAGCCAGACTGCAGGCCTTGCCATCCTGAGTAATTTTGCCCGATGCCAAAAAGGTGAGAGATGAAACTTTATCCAGCAATTGATATCAGGAATGGACATGTCGTCCGCTTGACCCAGGGGGACTTTTCGAAAGAGACGATCTACGCGGAAGACCCTGTCCAGATGGCTATCCAGTTCAAGTCCGCCGGGGCGACCCACCTGCATGTTGTGGATCTTGACGGCGCACGGGAGGGAAACCCTGTCAATATCGGAATCATTTCCTCCATCGTTCGGGTTTTTGACGGCTTTGTCCAGACAGGGGGAGGGATCCGGTCGCCGGAAATTGCCCAAAATTACCTGGATGCCGGCGTTTCCCGCCTGATTCTGGGGACCTCCGCCCTGACCGATCCGTTCTTCCTGAAAAAAATGGTTGAGAAGCATCAGGACTGCTTTTATGTGGGAGTTGATGTCAAGGAAGGCGCGATTGCCTTGAGAGGGTGGCTGTCGGTTGATACCCGGGATCCGCTTGAGGTCATGGTGCGGCTTGTCGAGGAAGGGGTCCGGGGATTTGTCTATACGGATATTTCACGGGACGGGCTCTTGTCGGGGCCGAACTTTGACCGGACCGAAGAGGTCAAGCACTCGGTTCGCGTCCCGGTCATCGCAAGCGGAGGGGTCACATCCCTGATGGATCTCCAGCAGCTGCGGGAAAGAGGCATTGACGGCGCGATCGTTGGCCGTGCCCTCTACACGGGAGACATGGATCTTTGCGAAGCGCTTTCCGTCTTGCAGGGAAGGAGTTAGCCGTGCTCCTCAAGAGAATCATTCCCTGTCTGGACATGAAGGCGGGAAGGGTGGTGAAGGGTGTCATGTTTGCGGATCTTCGCGATGCGGGAGATCCTGTCGAGACCGCTTCGCTCTATGACCGGATGGGAGCGGACGAAATTTGTCTTCTGGATATTACGGCGACGCTTGAGGACAGGGAAGCCCTCTGGGATGTCGTGCACCGAACCGCTGCAAAGGTTTTTCTCCCTCTTACGGTTGGAGGGGGAGTCCGGCAGGTCGAAGATATGAGAAGGCTGCTTCTTGCCGGAGCGGACAAGGTTTCCGTCAACTCGGCGGCGATCTCCGACCCATCCCTCCTGTCCGATTGCGCCCGACGTTTTGGGAGCCAGTGTGTCGTTCTTGCGGTGGATGCCAAAAAAGCGGGGGCGGGCTACCGCGTCTTCACCCATGGAGGGACCAGGGATACTGGCATCGATGTGTTCGAATGGATCTCCCAGGGGGTCTCCCGGGGTGCGGGGGAGATCCTCCTGACTGCGATCGATCGTGACGGAACTAAGTCAGGATATGATCTGGACCTGATTCGTCGCGTTTCCCAAAGGGTGAATGTTCCAATCATCGCAAGCGGTGGTGCGGGCAGTATGGAAGATTTTCAAAAGGCATTTGAGTCTGGCGCCGATGCGGCACTGGCTGCAAGCCTGTTTCATTTCGGCGAGATTTCCCTTCCGGAGCTGAAAAAATATCTTTCAAAACAAGGGTCGCTTGTTCGTGCCCTGCCCGAACCGGCGGAAACGATCAATCTTTCTGGTGAGTTGAGATGATTCCGGAAATTTGCTTTCCCCCGGACGGACTTCTTCCGGCAATTGTCCAGGACAAGTCGACCGGTCGGGTTCTGATGCTGGGGTACATGAATGAAGAATCTCTTCGGGAGACCCTCGCAAGAGGCAGAGTCGTATTCTGGAGCAGAAGCCGCAACAGGTTGTGGGAAAAAGGGGAGACATCGGGAAACGGACTTCTTCTGGAGGATCTGAGGGTCGATTGTGACGGGGATGCGATCCTTCTTCTGACCTCTCCTCAGGGGCCAACCTGTCATACCGGTCTTGAAAGCTGTTTTGATACGGCCAGTTTCCGCGGTTCCCGTCCGTCCTTCGAGGTATGGGCCAATCTCGGAAAAACGGTCAAGACGCGGTGGGATGCCTCGCCGGCTGAATCTTACGTGGCTTCCCTCCTGAAGGCTCTCCCTGAAAAGTCGGCAAGAAAAGTGGTGGAGGAGTCCTGCGAGGTTCTGGTGGAGATGCTCAAGTCCGACAATGTCTCGGCCCTCCGGGGAGAGTGGGCCGACCTCCTTTTTCATGTCAGGGTTGCGATGGAGCGGAGCCATGTCTCTTTCGATGAGGTGATGGACGTTCTTGACCGCCGGACAGGAAAGGGTGGCATTGCAGAAAAAGCTTCAAGAGAGAAGAAGGGGGAGAGCGGTGGAAGCTGATTGTCTGTTTTGCAAGATGGTTCGGGGTGAAATTGCGGTAACCCCTGTTTTTCAGAATGATTCGGCCATCGTCATCAGGGATATTGCTCCCAAGGCGCCAGTTCACCTTCTTGTCATTCCGAGGAGACACGCAAAGGACATGGTTTCATGGTCCCTTGAAGGACCCCTGTCCGAGTGGGGGGAAGTGATGGCCCTTTCCGTCCAGGCGGCCACCGGGTCAAATCTGATGGGGGACGGATTTCGCCTGGTCATCAACACGGGAGGCCATGGAGGGCAGACGGTCGATCATCTCCACTTGCACCTTTTGGGTGGACGGCCATTTTCCTGGCCACCGGGATAGTTTGGAGATCGGATTTCTCGTTTGGAAGGGGAGTCTGGCGGCAGGCGTTTGAAAAAAAACATCGGACCCCGGCTGGGAGGCCCGATGGCATTATGATAACGTAGAATGATTACTTCTTTTTGGCGACTGCATCCTTGAAGGCTTTTCCAGCTGAAAAACGTGGAGACGTTGTTGCCGCAATCTTGATGGCTGCGCCCGTTGCCGGGTTTCTGCCCATTCTTGCTTTCCTCTTGACGGAGTGAAACTTTCCGAAGCCTACGACGCTGACTTCGTTCCCTTTGGCAACACTTTCCGTAACGGTCTTGAACAGATGATCTACCACTTCGCCAACAGCTTTTTTGGTCAAGGTTGGGCTTTTGGCTGCGATAGCATCGATCAGGTCGGACTTGGTCATGGTGGATTTGGCCATGGAAGGCTCCTTTGTTCGAATGAGATCTCATCTTATGGATGATGGCTCATGAAGGTGAACCCCGATTAGGATTGGGGCCTGTTTATGCCGTTCTGAAGCCCATGCTTCCTGAGATATTGCCGGCATATCGGTGCGATGCTATCAGACAAAAAAAGATTTCGCAAATCCTGTGGATGCTTGAGGACAACAATTCATTGGAAAAAACAGGCCACGGGTTCTTTTCGTTCATGAAAACTATGGGTGAGGAAATCTGAAATGCTCGACATTCCCTGCACCAGAGCCATATTTTGACATGACGATAAAAGCGGATATGCCATCAGTCTTCCAGCATGGCTTCTGTCACCGTATCAGGTGGCGATAGAAAAAGACTCTTTGACAGAAGTTCCTCCAGGAGTTAAACTAAACAAATGTCCATTTTTTTGAAATTGGGGGTCAGATAAAAACGAAGGAGAGTTTATGACAGGTGTTCGCATCAAGGAAAATGAGTCCTTTGAGAGTGCTTTGAAACGGTTTAAGAAACAGTGTGAGAAAGCTGGGATCCTCTCTGAGATCAAGAAGCGGGAACATTACGAAAAGCCAAGCGTGCGGTTAAAGAAGAAGGCCCTTTCTGCCAGGAAGAAAGCTTTGAAGCGCGCTCGCATGGCGGTTCGGTAGTTTATGTCTGTTTCTCTCCTTGAAAGAATCCAGGCTGATATCAAGGACAGTCTTCGTTCAGGTCAGAAAGAGCGGTTGTCCATTCTGCGGATGGTGATGGCCCAGATCAAGAACAAGGCGATCGAGAAAGGCCGGGATGCGCAGCTGACGGAGGAAGAGATTGTGGATCTCCTCTCGGGGATGCTGCGGAGGATGGAAGAGTCGGTTGCCCAGTTCACTGCCGGTGGCCGGGAAGATCTCGCCGAAAAGGAAAAGTCCGAGATGCTCATTATCCGGGAGTTCATGCCGGAGCCTCTTTCCGGTGAGCAGATCGATGCTCTGGTCGCCGAAGCGATCAGGGAGACGCATGCCACGTCAGCGAAGGAGATGGGGGCTGTCATGAAGTGGCTGACCCCCCGGACGATGGGTCGAGCGGACAACCGGATTGTCAGTCAAAAGGTGAAAGCGCTGCTGGGGGGGTAAGCTACGGTTCTGGGAGATTTTTCTGACCGGAAGGATTACCTTGAAAGAGTTCGGAAGGCATCGGATCTCCTTGCAATAGCGGGAGGACGTCTTTCTCTGCGAAAGCGGGGCCGGGTATGGGTGGCTCTTTGCCCGTTTCACGAGGAAAAAACTCCGTCTTTCCAGATCGATCCGGAGCGGCAGCTTTTCTATTGCTTCGGTTGCCAGTCCGGTGGGGATGTTTTTCGTTTCGTTGAGAAACTCGAGCACAAGAGCTTTCCTGAGGCACTGCAGTATCTTGCTGACCGGGCCGGCATTCAGCCTCCGGATCGTGCCGGTTCTTCCGAGGCTTCCGATCGGAGGAAGGTTTGTCTGGGGCTTTATCGAGAGTTTGAGGCGCACTACCGTAAATCCCTTTTTTCTCCTGACGGAGGACCTGCCAGGGAATATCTTTTCGAAAAACGTCAAATTTCCAAAAAAACTGCGGAACGTTTCGGGTTGGGCTTTTCTCCCCAGGGTTCTTCCCCGTTGCTTCGTGATGCCAGCTCCCAACGGTTGAAGGAAATGGAATTGTTTGGACTCATTCGACCGATGAGAGGTGGTGGGGCGAGAGACTTCATGAACGGCCGTCTGATTATTCCCATCCGGACAGAGAATGGGGCGACGGTGGCTTTTGGTGGCAGGATCCTTTCCGACGGAGCCGGTCCAAAGTACATGAACTCTCCAGAGCATGCCTTTTACCGGAAAAAAGATGTTCTTTTTGGTCTGGACCAGGCCAGGGAGTCTCTTGAGAAGACCCGGCAGGCTGTTGTGGTGGAAGGTTATTTTGACGTGATTGTCCTCTCGGAGTGCGGTCTCGTCAATGTTGTAGCCCCGCTGGGAACGGCACTGACCTCCTCCCACTTCATCCATCTGTCCCGGATGGTTGATGAGGTCGTCCTGATGTTTGACGGAGATCGTGCCGGAAGAGATGCAATGGCCCGTCTTCTTGAAAAAACGGTTTTTGATTCAAGAATTTCCGTTCGTGCCGCAGGCATCCCGGATGGGCTTGACCCTGACGAGTGGGTCAGGAGGGACGGGCTTGAGGCGGTGAGAAACAGGATCTCCTCAGCTCCGCTTCTTTCGACTTATGTTGTCGAGCAGATGAAGCAGGTCCTTGCTCTTTCAAGTGATGGCAAGGAAGAAATCCTTTCCGGCTTCGAGGTGCTGGTGAGGCGGGTCCCCGACCCTGTCGAGCAGGATCACCTTCTTTCGATGGGTGCCGGTATTTTCGGTATCGACAAAAGCCTTCTGGCTTTAAGGATCCTTCAGGGAGGAGAGAGAAAGCCCTCCGGCCCTTCTTCCGGGCCGGACAAGAAATCCCGGATCACAAACGGAGAGCTCAAGGAGCAAAATCTCCTTGTGGAGCTTTTCCGGCTGTGGGGGGATGGTTGTGATCCTCATCCTTCCGAAGTCTTGTCTCTTGGGGATTTCTCTTTTCTGGAAAGAAAAGATTACCTGGAGATTCTGGGAAGCCTCTGGGAAAATCCACGGGCTTCCCACCTTGAAATACAGCAGCTGATCTCTGCTTCGCCGCCCCTTATTTCCTCATGGCTGGCTCTTCCGCCAGGAACGGAAGGGCGGGATGAGCGTTTGGGGGACCTTGTCATGATGGTTCGGCGCCTTGGTCTTCAGGCGCGAAAGCGCGCTGGACAGAACCTGGGGCTTTTGTGATGCCGTAAGGCCAAAGGGAAGGGCGGCCCCCTTTCCAGGCAGCTGCTGGTGAGTGCAGCAGATTTCGTGTGTGGTTTTTTGTGCGGTTCCTATAGAGTTCAGTCCTGAATACCGGATATTGAGAGGAGTGGAATGAGCAAAGGCGAAAAACTCAATGAAATGAAAGACCTGATAAGCCTCGGCAAAGAGCGGGGATACCTCACATATGATGAGTTGAACAATGTCCTGCCTCCGGAAGCGATCGGTTCCGACCAGCTCGATCACCTGATGAGCTATTTCGGGGACATGAATATTGACATCGTCGAGGAGGATGGTGGTGCCGGAGCCTTCGGGGATGTTGATTCCGAAGACGAGGAAGGTTTCGACGAGGTGGATCCCCACGCTATCGTGGAAGGCGACGACGATCCCGATGAGGGAATGGATATGACGCCGGGAGCCCTCTCCAAAATCGATGATCCTGTTCGCCTCTATTTAAAGGAAATGGGAGCTGTTCCCCTTTTGACGAGGGAGGGAGAGATTGCCATTGCCCAGCGAATCGAAGAGGGGCAAAAAGAGGTTTCAGGAATTCTCTTTGGAATGCCTTTTACCATCAAGACGATTCTTCTGTTGAGAGAGCGATTTGAGACAGGAGTTGTGGGGATCAGGGAGATCGTCGATGTTTTCGAAGAGGAAGAGTCTGAGGATTCTGAGGAAGGAGAGACCTCTTCCGCCGTCAGGGAAGCCCGGGATCAGTTCATGCTCCAGTCTGAGAAACTCGCTGCCCATTTTGCAAAGATGAACGAGCTGGCTGAAAACTGGCATTCCCTCCCCAAGACCTCTTCCCGCCGGAGAGCCGGGCGTGACCAGATCAACAAGGTCAAGTCCGATATTGTCGAGCTGATCATGGAAATGAAGCTTCACCGGAAACAGGTTGAGCTCATGATTCGCCAGCTCCATGAGGTCGTTTCGCTCATAGAGAAGTCGACCAGGCAAATGGACCAGATTCGCCGAAAGCTTGCTGTTCCCAGGGAAGAGATTCTCAAGGCGATCGAAGCCATGGGTCCCGACGGTGCTGCTCCCGAGAAATTTTCCGATCCCGATCGCCAGGAGCTTCTCCTGCGTTATCGGGAGTCGCTGGAAAAGGTTCGAAGTGCCGAGGCTGATGCCCTTCTCTCGGCGGATGAGATTGGAGAAAGGGCCAAGCAGCTTGAAATTGGCGAAGAAAAGGTCAGGGAGGCCAAGGCTGAGTTGATCAAGGCCAACCTGCGGCTTGTCGTCTCCATTGCCAAACGCTACACCAACAGGGGATTGCAGTTCCTTGACCTGATCCAGGAAGGGAATATCGGCCTGATGAAAGCGGTCGACAAGTTTGAGTACCGAAGAGGCTTCAAGTTCTCCACGTATGCGACATGGTGGATCAGGCAGGCGATTACAAGGGCCATCGCAGATCAGGCAAGGACGATCCGTATTCCTGTCCACATGATCGAGACGATCAACAAACTGATCAGGACAACTCGTCAGCTTGTCCAGCAGTATGGCCGGGAGCCGCTTCCGGAAGAGCTGGCCAAAGAGATGCAGATGCCGGTTGAGAAGGTCCGGAGAGTCTTGAAAATTGCAAGGGAGCCGATATCTCTTGAAACGCCGATCGGCGAGGAGGAAGATAGCCATCTCGGAGACTTCATCGAGGACAAGAAATCAATCTCGCCGATTGACTCCGCTGTCCGGTACGATCTTGTCCGGAAAATCGGGAAAGCGCTTGGAACCTTGACTGATCGCGAGGAAAGAGTTATACGTTTACGGTTCGGAATCGGCGAGTCGACGGATCATACTCTTGAAGAGGTCGGTCAGGACTTTGATGTGACCCGGGAAAGAATCCGGCAAATTGAGGCCAAAGCACTCAGAAAGCTTCGTCATCCCGCCAGAAGCAAGCAGCTTAAGAGCTTTGTGGACTGGTAGGGATAAGCGGGGGCCTATAGCTCAATGGGCAGAGCTACCGGCTCATAACCGGTTGGTTCCAGGTTCGAGTCCTGGTGGGCCCACCATATAAATAAATAATCGCCCGGAGGTTCGGGAAAGGGGGTCGGTTGTCAGGGGACCAGTCACTCCAAGAGACATTGTCTCTGATTTATCGTTTGCAATCCATGGACCTTGAAGGCCAAAGGCTAAGAGCCCAGACAGAAGTTGCTTTGGCTGCGATTCAAACGGAAAAGGCCAATCTTGAGTCCCTTGAGAAAAGTCTTGACAGCTCGAAGGAGGAGTTGATCGGGCTTGAGGCCAGCCACCAAAAGATCGAGATGGACCTGAAGGATACGGAAATGCTTCTTCTGGAAGGAAAGAAGAGGCAGAAGGATTTAAAGCATGCCCGTGATATTCAGGCCTTTTTGGCTGAAGCGGAGTTTCGTCGGGATGAGAAGGACCGGATGGAGGAAGAGATTCTTGCCAATCTGGAAGCTCAGGCCAGTCTGGCAAAAAAGATCGAGCTTCTGCAAGAAGATCTGCTCCGTAAAAAAGAGCTGTACCGGGAAGAGGCGGCTCGTGTCTCTGCTCAGAACGAAGAGCGCAAGCTTCGCATTGAGGAGATCGAAACGGCCAGAAAGGATCTTGAAAAGAGCTTTGATGAAGATCTCCTTGAAACTTATCAGCGTCTCAGGTCTTCCCAGAAAAACGGTCAGGTCATCACCCGCGTGATCGATGGTGCCTGTGAATCATGCCGTATCACCCTTCCGCCGAGAACCGTCACCGAAGTTAAGAAGAGAAAGCGGATCATGAGCTGCCAGTATTGTCAGCGCTGGCTCTATATCGAGGATGGGAAGGTCTCTTGATCCTCTACTGCGATGGTGCCTCCCGAGGAAATCCCGGACCATCGTCTTTTGGCTGGACTCTTGTGGACGAGTCGGGAAAATGTATCGGGGAAGAGGGGAAAAGGCTTCCTGACGGTACGAACAATGTCGCTGAGTATCAAGCGATGGTTGCGGGTTTGGGCGCAGCACTTGAGCTGGGTGTGCGGCAGCTGGTGGTCCGGGCTGACTCCGAGCTTGTGATCCGGCAGGTAACAGGGCGTTACAAGGTCAAAAGTCCCGGGCTTTTTCCCCTGTACCAGAAAGTGATGGAACTGTCCGGCCGATTTGACCGGATTTCTTTTGAACATGTCCCACGGGAGCAGAACAAACGGGCGGATGCACTGGCCAACATGGCTCTTGACCAGGCATTCCCCTCCCGGTAGTTTTCCGGATTTCTTCTCCGGGTCCAGTGAAAGATGTTCAGGTGGCCGCCCGGATTCGTCCGGGAGGAAAGTCCGAGCACCACAGGGCGAGGCGCTGGGTAACTCCCAGTCCCGGTGACGGGAAGGAAAGTGCCACAGAAAAAATACCGCCCGGATTCGTCCGGGTAAGGGTGAAAAGGCGAGGTAAGAGCTCACCGCGGACCTGGTGACAGGGACGGCATGGTAAACCCCGCCTGGTGCAAGACCAAATAGGGGGGCGCTCCCGCAAGGGATAAGATTGGCCCGGTCTATGCTCCCGGGTAAGGTCGCTTGAGCGAAAGGGTAACTTTTCGCCTAGAGTAATGGTCACCCACCTTCCTTTCGGGGGAGGTATGACAGAACTCGGCTTACGAACATCTTTCACGGACCCGGGGAGGTTTATGTCCAGGAACGAGGGCCTCCACCCCAATCTTTCCCATCTTTCGGATGTTTCTCTTTTTTCCGATCCGATACACGGTTATATTCCCTTTGTATCCAAGCCGGTTCGACCTGATCGCTCTTCTGAAAGGGATCTGATCGATTCCGACTGGATACAGCGTCTTCGTTCGATCCTGCAGCTTCAAAGCGCAAGGCTGGTTTTTCCATCGGCGGAACACAGCCGGTTCGTTCATTCCCTGGGGGCGATGCACATTGCCGGGCGCTTCGCCGCGCATCTGTATCCCGGATTCAATGAAAGTTTCCCGGACGTGCTCTCCCCCTCCCTGTTTGAATCCCTTCTCCGTGTATCGGCACTTTTCCATGATAGTGGCCATGGTCCATTCTGCCATTTTTATGATGACCATGTTCTCAAGGATCGCTTCGGAATCTCTCATGAACGGCTGAGTCAGGAGATTATCCGGGGGCCGATGAGAGGGGTGATTGAAAATCTTGACCGGTCTCCATCGGGGCACTTCTTGTCCGGTGAGAGCCTCTCTGCCGATTGGGTGGCCTACCTTGTCGGAAAGGGGAGCCGACAGGATCTTTCCATTCCTGAGCCACCAGAATTCATCAAGCGGCTGAAGCCACTTTTTTCCGGTCTGTTTACGGTCGACAACCTTGATTACATCCTCCGGGACTCATACATGTGCGGCGTTTCCATTGGGCCGATCGATCTTGATCGGATCCTTTTTTATACCCGATTTGAGGAAAAGTACCTTTCTTTTCACCGTGCGGGGTTAGGTGCCCTTGAGATATTCCTCGTGATCCGCTCTTTCATGTATCAGCAGATCTACTTTCACCGGACTACCAGGCTGTTCGACATGTCTCTCGAGGGGGTGCTGGGGGAGACGGTCGACCTTCTGTCTCCGGGGAATCCTCTTGAGCATCTGGATGATTATTTGTGTCTTACCGATCACTTTCTGATTGAGTCGGTCCGTCTCTGGAGGAAGGATCCCAACCCGCTCAGGAAAGCTCTGGGGGAGAAGTGGTCGTCGTTTCTTTCGAGAAAGAAACAGTGGGAGCTTGTCTATGAGTCTGAGTGGCGGGCAGAGAGGGTCCAGACGCTCTTTCCTGAAGAGCTTTCAGTCAGTTCCCGGGAAAAAGAGATTTGCTTGTCGCTGGGGTTGTCTGAAGGAGACTTGAGAATTGATATTGCCTCAAGGGATACCCGCCCTGAAAATCCTTCTGACTTTCAGAAGAGGGGCCTTCTGGTTTGGGATCCGCTTTTAAAGACGCTTTCGAGCGACCCGATGGTAGATCTTCTCCTTTCTCTTCCGGTCAGGCGGGTGATGGTCAGGGCTTTTATCCAGAGACGAGAAGGGTCTTCCTCTGGAAGCGGGCATCTGAATCTTGTTGTAAAAGAGTCATTGGAGAACCTTGGGTGATGCTCCTGCCCTTGCTAATACTCTATTAACACGCTAGATTGGAGAAGGTGGAGAATTCAGGAAGAAAACCCGATGGACGAGGGGGAAAAAGATGACAATGCTTCTGTTTTTAAGCCTTTCGACTCTGATAATCGCTCTGGGAGTGGTTTCTCTTGTCATAGGCCTTGGGATCCGCCATCAAATACGTTCAGTCGTTGCCCTGACACTCGGCGGAACCGTGATGCTGGCCGGTCTTGTTCTTTTTTACGAATCGATGGAGCACCGAAAGATGGAATCAGGTGCCGACGCATTTATCGCCAACGCCGGCGCCTATTTCAACTACAGGAATACCCACCTAAAAACCCGTCCTGCCACTCCCAGGATGGTTATTCCCGGAAAGACCAATATCGGCCAGAAGCCATCTGGAGTTAAGTGAGGGTGGGCGTTCCCCCATGAATCCCAGATGGTTTCCCAGATCCCAGTTCTCGACAGATGCGATCATGAGATTTTTGGTGTTCCTGAGGACATCGCTGACGTAGCGCTGGACAGAATATCCCCCTCTTGAGTTGACATAGTGTCCCCGCCTGAAGTGGGGGTGTCCATCATTATAGGCCGCAATAGCATCCTCTCCCGAAGGGTATCGTTTCAGCAAATAAGCCAGATAACGGACTCCATACCGGATATTGACCAATGGGGAATAAAGCTTGCGGGGGTTTCCCCGGAAACCCATCATTCTTGCTGTTCCGAGGGTGATCTGCATAAGTCCCCTTGAAATGTCGTGAATGGCGGGCTCAACCCGTCTTTTTCGCCGATGGAACCCGGATTCTTTCTGGATAATGGCGGCGACCAGTGTTGGATTCACGTGATGCGTACAGGCGATTTTTGTAATGGTTGCCTGATAGGGAACTGATGATGTCAGAAGATGTGCCCCAATACACCAGGACACGGACTGGGTTATAAGCCAGCTCATGGTATTCCTTTCGGTTTTTCGAACGAATTCCACAGGGAATCCAAAATTTTATCTCTTAGGTTCCTCCATTATAATTCGATCTGTTGAGCCTGGTCAAGAAAAAGCGAGATTATTCGATCTGGTGCTTGATTAAAGAGAAAATTTGACTTATTTGACTTAAAACAGTCTTTTTCAGGTTTTTTAGAAGATTGATGCTTGATGTATGAATTTTAAAAAGAGAGGTTTTGATTGAACCGGCCAAAGTCCCAGGCTCAAAAAATTGCGCATACGATCGATCGGTGGTTTTCCAAATCGGGGGTCGCTACCCGATCAGAAGCGGCCAGAATGATTAAGGAGGGGAGGGTATCGGTTAATGGCCGACCTGTTTCTTCTCCTGATGTGACGCTATCGGCTCCCCCGGGGGAACTTCCTGCGATCCTGCTCGACGGGAAACCCTTTTCTTCCTCGCCTTTTTTAGTTCTGGCCATGAATAAGCCCAGAGGAATCCTCGTTGGTCAGGATCCGTCCAGAAGGGAGAGGGAACTGGACCGTCTGATCGAAAAAAGCAGGTGGGGGCAGGAGAGCGGATTTGAGGGAAAGCTCTCTCCAGTTGGGCGGCTTGATATGGCTTCTTCCGGACTGATTCTTTTGACGACTCGCCCGGGAATCCTCTCCGCGCTTCTTGATCCCGCGATGGAGATTCCTAAAACCTACCGTGTTCAGGTCAGGCCGGCACTGAAAGAAAAAGACCTTGAGATTCTGAGAAGAGGGGATGCAGGCAGACCTTGGGGGTTCATGGCTCCGACGGTCGAGGTCACAAGGAACAACGAGAGGACAACCTGGCTCGAGATAACCCTTTGCGAAGGGAAAAACAGGGAAATCCGAAAAATACTCTCGTCTCTTGGCTATACGGTTCTCCATCTGATCAGGATCCGTTTTGGGGATCTTTGTCTGGGGGAAGAAGGGATGAGGCAGATTGGTGGACTCTGGGATGTGACATCGCACTTTGTTGGCGGGGAGGGTTTTGTTCTTGACATAATCCTTGACAGAATAAAAAGAGGGGATATAATAGGGGTGAAAGAAGCGGGGGATCTCCCCAAAGGTGGCGGGCAGATGAGTTGATTGCCCCTATAAGATTAAACAGCGGCCCGGTGTTGGGGCCTGATTGATTGGAGGTTTCAGATGAACACGCTAAATGGTACGCTCCGTTGGGATCCTGTCAGGGAACTTGAGGCACTTGGACGTCGTTTGACTCCGGTTTTTGCCCGTCCGTTCGAGAGAAGGGAAAGCGGCGAATTGAAAAAGCCGGAGATCTCGGTGGCGAATTGGGCACCGGTCGTTGATATCTCGGAGGATGATTCCGCTTATCATGTGGTCGCCGAGATCCCTGACGTCAAGAAGGAGGACGTGAAGGTTGTTATCGAGAATGGGGTTCTCGTCATTTCCGGTGAGCGTAACCGGAAGACGGAAGAAGGAGACGGGAAGACCTATCACCGGATCGAGCGGATTACCGGGAAGTTCTACCGGTCTTTTGTCATGCCGGATGATGCTGACGGTGCTTCGGTTTCAGCCCAGATGCAGGACGGTGTTTTAAATGTCCGGATCGGAAAGCGGGCGGAGGCCAAGCCGAAGATTGTCGAGATTCAGGTCGGCTGATCGAAAGAGGGTTTGAGCGGTTGCAGAAAAGGGGGGGGCGATGCTCCCCCTTTTTTTATTTTGGTGGGATCGGTGTGTGAATGATCCGGTCGACGATGAACCCTGCGGCCCTTTTATGGCCACCTCCCCCGAAGCGCTGGGCGATCCGGGAGACATCCGGGCCTGACTCACTTGACCTGAGACTGTACGAGACGCGTCCGTCGGGTTTGACCGACCAGATTCCGACCATGCTGTTGAGTGTCTTGGCCCTTCCTCCAATTTCAGAGTTCAGAATCGGGCTGTTCACAAAAAAACCAACCTCTCCGCCATCAAGTCTTCCGAGTGTGCCTGTGTTCCTGATTGCCTGGTCAAGCAGCCTTCCCTGATAGCGCAATATGGCGGAGCCTTCCTTGTAAAGATCGGTGTTTTCGGGGGGGCTGCTTTCAAGCTCGACAAGAAAACGGTTCCAGAGGGCAAAATCCATTGGATAGGATGCCAGTGCCGAATTGATTTCAAGACTTCCCGGGAGATTCCATCTCCAGAGATCCTTGTCTTCGATATAGCGGATCAGTGCCGGCAGCTCGGTTCCCGGGTGAAAGTGAAGCCAGGCCAGGGCGGCTCCCGAATGGTTCATGTCGAAGATGATGTCGGGATCTTCTTCAAAGGTTTTTCCGTAATTTTCCTGGGCTGTTTGATGGTGGTCGATCATGGAAACCCGGAGGTTGTTTTTCCTGAGTTCAAGGAACACCGGGACCGGAAGCGAAAAGTCGAGAATGTAGACGTCTGATCCTGATGGGAGGCTGGGAAGAGGATCTCCGTAAGACAGGGGAGTCAGTGTGATCGGCTTTTTCCCCTCATGCCGGAGCCATGCAGAAAGGGCGGCCCCAAAACCGTCGGAGCAGTCCTGGTGGTAAAAAACAACGACAGGAGCTTGTTCGAGGGAAGATTTTTTCTGATCCGTTGGCATGTTCTTTCTCCCGTTGGCTTGTTATTGCGAAATCATCTCGGCAAGCTTGTCCCATTCCAAGGTCAGGGCGTCAAGGGACTTTCTGGATTCATTGATCTTGACCTCGATCTTTTTGACATCGCTTTTGGCCTTGTAATCCATTTGGCCCGAAACGCGTGCGGCAATTTCTTCTTCATAAGCGGTGATCTTCCGGGTGATGGTTTCCATCTCCTCTTCGATCCTCGATAGCCGGATTTTCAGAAGTTCCCGTTCGTGGCCCGTTGAACTGTTTGTCGCCGATTTCTGTTGATGGCTGCTTTTGGCGCTTTGGGGCTTTCCCGGTTGCTCTGATTCCCGCGTCAGTGCTGGTGTCGTTTGCTGTCCAGCGGCTTCGAGCCGCCTTTTTGCGACATAAGCTTCATAGGGGGTATTCCACAGGGGGGTGACTTTCCCGGGAAGGACTTCGATGATGTCCGTTGCGACCGTTTCGATGAGATGGCGGTCATGGGTGATGAAGATGAGCGTCCCTCCATAGGCCTGGAGTGCAAACTCGAGACATTCCCGGGAGGCGATGTCAAGATGGTTGGTCGGTTCGTCGAGCAGGATGAAATTTGCCGGGACGAGAAGCATCCTCGCCAGGGCCAGACGGCTTTTTTCTCCTCCGGAAAGGACTCCGACCTTTTTGGTGACCTCGTCTTTTCGGAAGAGAAAGGCTCCGAGAAGGCTTCTGATCTTGGTCTGTGTTTCCGAGTCGGGAGCCTGGGATTCCATGGACTCAAGAACCGTATGATGGGGGTCGAGCGTTTCAAGCTGATGCTGGGCAAAATAGGTGATGGTGACATTGGCTCCGGGAATGATCGATCCCTGGTCAGGATGCATGACCCCTGCAAGCATTCTCAAAAGCGTTGATTTGCCCGCTCCGTTTGGTCCTACGAGAGCAACCTTGACGCTTCTGTGGATGACAAGGTCGAGGGGGGGGATGATGGTCCGGCCTTCAAAACCCTTGGTGACCCCTTTCAGTGAAACAACGATATTTCCCGATCGCTGTGGCTGTGGAAACTTGAATTTTACGGTCTTTTCCTGGGAATCAAGCTCGATCCTCTCCATCTTTTCGAGGGCCTTGAGCCGCGACTGTGCCTGGGTGGCCTTGGATGCCTTTGCCCGAAAACGCTCGACAAAGGATTCTATCCGGGCAATTTCTCCCTGCTGGCGTTCGTAGGCTGTCTCGAGTGCTTCCTGTCTGGCGGCTTTTTCCTCGAGATAGCTGTCGTAGTGGCCCGAGTAGACGGTTGCGCGCCCGCTTGAAAGCTCAATCACCCCGTTGATGACGTTGTTCATGAAGGTCCTGTCATGGGAGATCAGGAGAACCGATCCAGAGAACTCATTGAGAAAACCTTCGAGCCATTCGATGGAGGGAATATCAAGGTGGTTGGTCGGTTCGTCAAGAAGAAGAATGTCCGGGTCGGTGATGAGCGTTTTGGCCAAGGCAACCCTCATTCGCCAACCTCCGGAGAGCTCTTCCACCCGCATGTCCATCTGCCGGGAAGAAAAATTCAGACCATTGAGAATCTTTCGGGCGCGGGCTTCCTGCTCGAACCCACCGAGGGCTCCGAAGCGGGTCTGGAGGTCTCCGTAGCGGACAAGCATCTTTTCGTATCCCGAGTCACCCTGGAAGTCCGGGTCCGACAGTCTGGTCTCAATGCGCTTCATCTCATCTTCGACCTCCATGAGTGTCGCATCCCCCCCAACGACCTCGCCGACCGCCGTCCGGTCGGATACGATTTCAAGGTCCTGCGGAAGATAGCCTATCCTGGCTGAGACAGGGAGGATGACCTGGCCGGAGTCGGGTTCGAGCTGGCCTGCGATCATCTTCAGAAGAGAGGACTTTCCGGCTCCGTTGGGCCCTACAATGGCCATCCGTTCCCGAAGGCTGATCTTGAGTGAGAGATTGTCGAAGAGTGTGCGGGTCGGATAGTGCTTTGAAAGATTGACAAGACTGATCATGAGTTTTTCAGGGGTCCTTGTAGGTCTGTTTGAGGGAATCGGAGAGGAGCCAGGAATTCACGAAAAAGGCAAACACCAGATATTCTGCCGTGCTTTTTTGGTGGCCGGCGAAGTCAAGAAAAGCTCCCATGGAATCACTGCTCCATTATACGCCAAACAGGTCTGATACGGCAATAACAGGAGATTTCCTGAAGCTTTTTCCTCTCTCTCCCTGTTAGTAGCAAGTAGAATTTTCCG
>JAKAYF010000072.1 GCA_021816465.1 Nitrospirota bacterium | reverse complement strand
CTTGAAGACATCAATATAGGCGTTGACCAGATCCCGGGAAATCTTGGGATCCTGTGATTCGGCCGCAATCTGGATGATACCCCCCGGCCCCACGCCCTTGAAGTTCATCCGGGCATTTCTGAGTTCCGATGCCGCCTTCTCCTGGGGGCTGTCGATGATGGGGGGCTTCCCCAGAGTGGTCCGGATCAGGTTCAGGATCTTGGCTTCATAGTTGGTATATTCGGCATTGTTTTCAAGGTCCCGAAGAGTTTTGTCGGGCAATGATGCCACCACCTTCGAGGACAAATAGGTACTTTTCAGAATGGCCAGCTGAATCCCCAGACTGCGGGGAGGGTGGACCCGGCTGTCGAGACTTGAGGTCGAGTAGTTATTTGCCTTCAGGTAGACGATCGCCTTGGACTCGTAGACGGGCTTTTTCATCAGTCCCGCAGCGGCCACCGGAATGAGGATGAGGAAAAAGGTGATGATGCTGATCAGTTTGTGGCGCTTGAGTCCAAGAAGTGCCAGGGCCAGCAGGGTTTTTGGTTCAAAAATATTCATCTTGGATCCTTTTGATTAGGTGGAAGGTCCCGGTTGCATGGTGCTTTTATCATCCTGAAAGAATTGTCCGGAAGTGCGCATGGTTATTTAAGCAAAGAGTTGTGTGTGCAAAGGGACACTTCAAACGGGCGGTCGTCTGGTCCATGAAGGGAGCGCTCTGTTTGGCACTCCCCTTAAGCTCCAACAGTTTTGTCAGCGGAGATGCAAGGGCTCTGGAGGAGATTTCTGATGGAAGGAGGAGGTTCCTTGAATCAGGAAGTGACCTGCTCCCTGGTGTCTGGTCATCTGGTCCGCTTGCACGGCCTGTCCTGAGTCCGCCAAGGGGAGGCCTGGCACAGAACGGGCCGACCGGGTTGGAAAGCGCTTGACTGGACCGGGCTTGAACTCTCACAGGGAGACTCCTTCTCATCAGAAGAGCCGCTGTGGAACATAGATCATATCGCCAGGCTGAAGATATTCTTTTTTGTGTGCCCGTTTTTCGTTTTCGATCTTGTTGACATCGATATGAATGATCTTTTTCGTTCCATCGGGAGATTCCCGGACGATTTTCACCGAGCCCGGGGATGCAAACTGGGTAAACCCATGAGCATTGATGATGGCCTTCATGATGGTCATCTTTTTTTCATAATAGTAAGCTCCCGGTGCCGATACCTCTCCCAAAAGAAAGACCTGGTCGTTCCGGACAGGGACAATGATGATGTCCTGGGGGTGGATGGAGATATTTTCTTTGAGATCCGTTCCTTTTTCGAGGTTCTCGATCGAAATGATCCTTGGCTTGTTATGGCGAATAAGGACGACCGCATTCTTCTTGGCGGCAAGGGTCGTTCCGCCGGCCAGGATGATTGCCTGAAGCAGCTTGATGTTGTGAGTGAAGGAAATTGTCCCGGCATGGCCGACGGCCCCCATGATATAGAAGAAATTGTTTCCGATGGAGCGGACAATGACCGAAACGGATGGTCTCTTTTTGAAAACAGTCGTGAGCCGGTTGGCCAGGTGTTGGGCGAGCTCCTCGGTCGTGTAGCCGGCTACGTGCAAGGTTCCAATCAGTGGGAAGGAGATATTCCCGTCGGGGAGAACGGTCAGTGACTGGTTCAGTTGCGCCTCGTTCCAGACCAGAATGGAGAGGTTGTCTCCGACTCCGATCCGGTAGGGCTCCGATGCATGGGCCCGGACCGGGCTCAATACGGCCACGATTACAAGGGCCAGAAAAAGGAAAAGGGCGGGAACTCCCCGTTTGATCAACTCCATGATTGGTCTCCTTTGATGGATAAGTGTCACTGTTGGTATTTGAAAAGCAAACTTCATGCCATTGTTAATTCTTAAAGGAGCCTCTTCCGGATGTATGTTTTTTGATTTTCCGAATCCCGGGTCTTTAACCTTGTAAAGAAAACTGACAGAATTTTTTTCTATGAGTACATAATTCACTGATGTTTAAATGTTTTTATGATTGTGGATGAAAATCGGTCCAATTCAGGATTTTAGAAAATCCGTCATGATTCATGATCCGGATCAGGTTCCGAATTCCGGCTCTCCAGAAACTCCGGACAATGGGCCTTGAGGTAGACCTTCTCGTTATCACCAAGCCATTGGGTCAGGGAAAAACGATTCTCTATGAGGGAAAGTGCCGCCTCCCCCATCTCCTTTCTCCGATGCGGATGGAGGATCATCTCCTCCATGGCCCGGGCCAGCTGGCCCGGATTCCCGGGAGAGACAAGGAGTCCTGTCTTTCCGTGATGGACCACTTCTTTCGATGCTCCGACACTGGTCGCAATCACCGGGCGGCCGCAAGCCATCGCTTCCCGGGCAGCTCTTGGCAGGGATTCCCGGGTCGAGGCCAGGACGAATACGTCGAACATGTTGAGATAGTCCCGAATGTTGGAGCGTTGGCCGGCAAAAACAACTGAAGACGAGAGATCAAGAGCCTTCATCTGCGCGACAAGTTCCTCCCGGAGGGGCCCATCCCCGACGAGAAGGAGGCGGGTTGCCGGATAGCGGTCGTGAATCCGGCGAAAAGCCTTCAGAAGGTCTTTGTGGGCTTTTTCCGGAGAAAGTCTGGCAACGCATCCGAAGATAACACAGTTGCGGCTTTTTTCCGGAAGCTCTTTCCATAGTTCTTCCGGACGGGGCGTCCGGTAGAACATGTCGGTATCGATGCCGCTGGGGATGATCTGCGTTTTTTTTCGCGACAGACCAAGTCGGGTCAGCCGGTCGTGTTCGGTCTGCGATTCGAAGATGATCCGGTCGGAACAGCGATTCAGCAAAAATCCCGCAAACAGATAGTTCATGGTGGTATGGATGTTGTGGATGGTTGTGATCCTCTTGAGGGGCAGATCTTTGGCGGCCGAATGGCAGACCCAGGAGGCCCGGATCGACTGGGGCGCGAGCACGGTCGGCCGGACCTCTTCGATCAGGGACCGGAGTTGTCTGGCCTGATCTTTAAATTCTGCCCGGGACCGGAAGTGAACATTGAAAGGAATGTGGCGCACGCCGCCTTTTTCCAGTTCTGAAAGTTGATCGCCGGGAGGACAGGCGATAGTCACCTGGTGGCCCCTGGAGACGAAGTAGGGTCCCAGGGACTTCATGTCGCTCTGAACACCACCCATGCCAAAGGGTTCGGTCAGAATGTACAGCAAATGAAAACGGGAAGGCTTGTCATTCATGGTCTTTTGCTCCGATTCATCAGTTGGTATAACTGGTGAAGACGGTCGAATCCACCTTCCATTTTCCGGATGAAATCCCCCAGAGAGTCGCGTCCGCTGATCTCGGTTCGCCTCATCCGGAAGGGATTGGTCTCCGGGGTGTTGATCCCTGGCTCGGTTGTAAAGGCTCCCCTGATTCCTGCCTCCTCGAGAATGGAAAAATGCCGGGGATGGTAATCTCCGTTGGGGTAAGCAAAGTATTCCACTGGCTTTCCTGTCCAATCCTCAAGATTCTTTGTTGAATGTTGTATCTCCTTGCGGATCTCTTCATCGGAGAGTCCCGTCATGAGTCTGTGGCTATCGGTATGGCCACCGAACTGGATGTTGTTTGCGGCCATTTCCCGGATCTGCTCAGACGTCAGATAAGAAATATCGTTCTTTCTTGTCGCATAACGCGGATGGTGCCCCTCTCCACGGACAAAGGATGTGACTGGAAAGATCGTGGCGGGAAGCCCTTCCCGGAGGAGAACCGGATAGGCCCTCTCATAGTTGTCCCGGTATCCGTCGTCAAAGGTGATCAGGATGGGACGGGAAGGGAGCGTACCCGTTGAAAGCCCTTTCATGGCCTGGTCGAGAGAAAGCGCTGCGTAGCCTTTTTCCTTGAGCCATCGCATCTGTTCGGCAAACTGGAAAGGGGTGACGCACAGGATATCAGTCTCTTTCTCGTCGGAGATGCGGTGGTACATGAGCACTCGAAGTGATGAAACAAGCTTTCGTGAAGTCTCCGGCTCCGAAAGAAGGTGGGTCAGTGTGGATCGGGCGCGGTCCCGGATGCCGCGGTCGAATCGTCTCTGACGCATAAGCGATCGGTAAAATCCGGTATAGCGGCCGGCGGTCTGGCGAATGTCATATCGCTCCCGGATGAGCGAGAGGGATGCCTGGGCATAAGAGGCCATTTCGCCGGGGTTTTCCAGTCCCCGGATCATGGCGGATGACAGACTTTCGGCGACAGGTTCGGTCAGCAAGCCGGTTTGTCCATCGGTCAGGACATCGGGGATCCCCCCTACCCGTGTGGCGATCACTGGTGTTCCGACGGCCATGGCTTCGAGCATCACGTTGGGCAGGCCTTCCCAGAGAGACGGTACCACCAGGGCATCAAGCGCTTTCAGAATGGTGTAGATATCCCGCCTTTGTCCCATGAATCTGACCGTTTTCCCGAGATTCAGCTCATCGGTATGCTTCCGAATTTCGTTTTCCAGTTCGCCTTCTCCGACAAACAGGACCTGAAGATCCGGAAACTGTTCGACGACCGGAATCAGTGCCGAGAGAAAAGTTCGGTGGTTCTTCTGGGTCGAAAATCGTCCGATGACGGCAAAACAGGGAATGACTTCAGGGATGTCGAGAAGAATCCGCGCTTCCGTTTTGGAAGGAAGGTCCGCCTGGTCGGGGCACTGGATGCCGTTTTCAATGGTGACCAGCTTTTCCCGGGGCAGACCGGTTTCTTTTTCCATCGAACGCATAACCATCGGTGTCACGCAAAAGACGGCATCGGTCGCATGAGTCAGTGTCCGGTCGAGGAATGTCTCGATATGGGAGATGAAAGCGTGCTCGCGTGACTGGACATTGTGGGCCGAACTGACCAGAACCGGCGGCAGGAAAAGAGCCGCGGCCCGTCCCCAGAAATTGGCGGTGAAAAGGTGGGTATGAATGATGTCGAATTGGCCGTTTCTCAGATACTGCCTGAGTCGTGGAAGAATGGAAAGGTCATATCGGCCCTTTTTCAGGATCAGGGTTACAGGGATGCCCATCTCCTCGAAGTCTTTGACCAGAGGCCCACCGTCGGAGATGAGGCAGATCGACGTCCTGATTTTTTGGGGATCGATCTCCTTTGTCAGCTTGAGAAAATGATTCTCGGCTCCGTGAAGGGGGAGAGCCGGAAAGATGTGGCAGACGGAAAGAGGTCGGCTCTGTGTGGACAAATCGGATTGTTCGGTGATGGTCTGCATGGGGCTATCGGCTCCCTCGCCGGAACAGGACGACCTGAATCGTTTCGAGAAGGATCATGAGGTCGAGAAAGATGGAAAGGTTTTTGATGTAGTAAAGATCGTATTCGAGTTTCTTGATGGCATCGTCGACGGTCGCTCCATAGCGGTAGCGGATCTGTGCCCATCCGGAGAGTCCCGGCTTGGTCACATGACGTTGAGAGTAGAACGGAATCGATTTTTCAAGCTCGGCGACGAAGTAGGGGCGTTCGGGACGGGGGCCGACGAAGCTGATTTCCCCTTTCAGGATATTGATGAGCTGGGGCACCTCGTCGAGCCTGATTTCCCGGAGGAATCGGCCCAGTCGGGTGATCCTGGGATCGTTCTTCTGTGCCCATTGTGGGGTTGTATCCTTTTCGGCATCGCTAACCATTGATCTGAACTTGATGATTTTGAAAGGTTTTCCGTTTCGTCCGACCCGTTCCTGGGTATAGAAGACGGGGCCTGGGGATTCAAGCTTGATGAGAAGGGAGATGATCAGGCCAAAAGGAAGAAAGACGATGAGTCCCAAAAGGGCCAGAAGAAAGTCCATGACATTTTTCAGAAAGAGGGTCAGATGCTTCTTCTGGAAGCCGTCGCTCAGGATCAGGTGGCTCGGGTTGATGTTCATGATATCGATCTTGTTGGTGTTTCTCTCGTAGAAGGTTCCCCATTCGATCACATCGATGCCGCTCATCTTGCATTTGAGGATGCTCTGAATCGGAAGGGTTCCTCTTCGATCCTTGATGGAAATGACGATTGAGTGGATCTTGTGCTCCAGGGCATAGCCCAGGAGGTCGAACTCCATGAGTCCTTCGTGGCTGATGACCCCCTGAATGGTGATGTTGTGCCGGAACCGGTTCAGCTCCTCGAAGATCTTTGGAAGCTGATGAGTTCCCAGAATGAGGGTTCTCTGCTGCCAGCGGAAGATCGGAATGTGGGGCAGAAGAAAGAGCCGCCAGATGACAATTCCGGTAAAGCTGACCACCGGCAGGAGAACTGCGTCCTTCCATCCGAGGCGGAACTGAGCCAATAACGCCATCAAAATCCACTCCGAACAGGACAGGATGACGAAGGCGCTGGCGATACGGATCGCACTGTTTTTTTTGTCTTCGAAATAACCGGTGTCGTAGAGGCCGGACTGGAAGAAGAGAAAGACGGCAAGGCCAATCCAGACCAGTGCCGGAAGCAGTGGCCCCCCGCCCGGCATCAGGCGAAGTTCGGCTGGAGAGAAAATGGCAAAATGGAAAAGCATCAGGAAGGATCCGGTCAACACGAGAAGATCTCCGAAGAGGACAAAAAGTACGGTGACCGAAACATAGTGATTGAAAAGTCTGATCATGATCTGTCCACTCTTGTTAGTATTATGAACTCGGAAAATCTTTGTGAGTCGGTCAGAAGTCCCACATGTCGTTCAGTCAAGACATGTGATCCTAAGCAATTGCGGTGCCAGTTAAAGGATCTTCATCACTGCGGGGAAGGATCATGGAAAGAATTGGAAGAGGAATGAAGTTGTAAAAAAAACTGACAGTGTAATGGCGGAGAAGGGGGGAGATTTACAGCGGGTTATTTCTTAATATTTTATGTTTTATTGATATTTTTGTGCTCAGAAAAATAGACGGACAGTCGACCTGTGCAGCGTCTCTGGCCAATTTGATGGGGAGAATCAGAGGCCTTTTCCATAGCGTCCGGCCAGGCCGTCTCGGGTGGCACGAAGGAGAATGCGGAACGCCGAGGTTTTATCTTTGCGGCTCATGAAGATGTTCGATACGTAGTCGAAGAACTTGATCGCGAGAAAGAATGATCGCAGGAGGTGATAGCGCCGGATATGGGTGTTGAGGTATTTCTCCCGGAGAAAGCTGTTTCTCATACCGTAGTAGATGCTGCGGTCAGAAATGGGGCCTGTGTTTTGTCCCGCTTTTTTGATGAGAAGAGGGTCCCGGGTATAGAGGACCCGGGTATGTTGATGGGCGAGAAAGCCGTAGACCGAGTCGTCTGAGCCGATAAAAAATCTTTTGTCGGGAAATCCGATCTTTTCAACGATCTCCCGATGCACGAGCATGCCTTCGAAACACCCGGTATTGGTTTCGCAGTGGGTCAGACCCTTTTGGAATGAGATGTCCGGAAGGAATATTCTCCGTCCGGTCTTCGGACTGATGTATCCTTCCCAAGTGTGCCGGGACCCGTCTTCGAAGAGTTTGCTCGGATGGATGCATCGGGAGAGAGTGCGGAAGGCGAGCAGGTTGGAGAGGCAGTCCGGAAGTGGCTCGACATCATCGTCCATTAACCAGAGCCAGTCGTACCCCGCCAGGAACCCTTCCTTGACCCCTTCGTGAAATCCACCGGCCCCTCCGGTGTTATCAGGAAGACGCCGGTAGGTGAGTTTGGTTCCAGGACTCCCGGGAAGGGTTCCGGGGGACTCGAAGGGCAGTGCAACTCCTTTTGGCGGAATCTTCGGAAGGATCTCCTTCTCCATCAGATAGGTGGGAGTATCGTCTGTCGACGCATTGTCAACCAGAATCACTGCATCGAGTGGAATCGTCTGCCGTGAGAGCCCTTCCAGACATTCAACCAGAAGCTTTTTTCTATTGTATGTGACCAAGACTGCAGCAACGGTTTCCCGGACTGCAGGTACGACATCCGCGTTTTGGGCATCATGAGGGATCGTTTTCTGTTCATTGCCTTCAATCTTTCTCAAGGGAGCCACGTTACGGATGAAGTTTTCACGAAGTTTTTTCTCCCAGCTGTTTTTTGATTCCGTCAACGGCTGACAGGGCTGCCCCGACGACTTGGTCCATATTATAGTAGCGGTATTGGGCAAGGCGGCCAACGAAGGTCACGTTTTCTTCTTTTTCGGCCAAGGCTTGGTATTTTTTGTACAGAATATCATTTTCCGGACGGGGAATGGGGTAATAAGGATCTCCTGTCGCCTGGGGATATTCCCGGACGATCGAAGTGCCCGAATGTGTTTCTCCTGTCAGGTGCTTGAACTCGGTGATGCGAGTGTAGTCGTGATCGTTTGGGTAGTTGACCGTTCCCACCGGCTGGAATTTCTCGCAACCGGCCAGATGCTCATGTTCGAAGGTCAGGCAACGGTAGGGAAGATTTCCGTAGCAATTTCTGAAATATTCATCGATCGGTCCGCTGTAGACGATGTGCCGGGCGCTTGTCTTGTCCCTCAAAGACTCGTAGTCTGTTCCAATTTCGAGCGAAATGTTGGGATGGTCAAGCATTTTCCGGAACATGGACGTGTATCCATTTTTCGGCATGAACTGGTATGTGTCGGTAAAGTACCGGTCGTCCCGGTTGGTCCGGACCGGAACCCGGGATGCGACGCTTGCGAACAGCTCCGACGGATCCAGACCCCACTGTTTTCTCGTATAGCCCCTGTAAAATTTCTTGTACAGTTCCCATCCGACGGTATTCACGATGACATCTTCGCTCGTTTTAATGGGAT
>JAKAYF010000071.1 GCA_021816465.1 Nitrospirota bacterium | reverse complement strand
GGCATTCGCCTTTTTAGGGGCAACCATCATCGCCACGGACAAGACGGCGAAGAAGGAGAGAAAAAATAAAGCCGCTTTTCTCATCAGATTCCCTTTCTGTAAAGTTCATGGACTGGTCTCCGGAAACCCACAAAGGCCCGGATCAACGAGAAATAGAGAACAAAAAATGACTAAGAACCACCAGAACAATCACCTCTGCCTTGCCCAGAACCCATCTTTTTTAAAGAAAGCCGGACCAGAAAGGAAAGAGCTACCAACTTCCAGATCAAACACCCGGGAACTGCGCTTTCTGAACATTTCCGCCGACTATAAAAAGATCCATCAATGGCTTCCGGACGATCTGCCGGCCAACCCACAAATAAGGGGGAAAATGGCCCGGGAAGATATGGATAATATACCCTGCAACAGATCTTGAGGTGACGATGGATTGTTGGAGATTAAACAATACGATAACCATTGTCAACACCCTTTTTATCAACCGCAGTTTAACCGCTTGTCCGACCAGAAAACCCGGAAAAGCCCAATACTCATAATCCCTTTCATTATCCCCCAAGAAAATTAATAGTTGGCCTGCCACAAGATATATTCAAAATGCTTTTATAGAAAAATTGTTAAGTGGCATTCATTTTGAAAAATTAGGGGGAACGCAGTATCAGGAAGAGGATGATGGCTAAGGATGGCTGAAGATTGGAAAATTCCCTTGAGGAGAAAAGGATTATAGGATTCTCATAAAGAAAAAAATGATAAGAAACAACGCATGCCCGATACCGGGCTATTGATCACAGGTCTACAAACGTCACTGACTGGACCTTGTCGAGACACTCCTCCAGAATCTTCCGGAAATCACTTCTGTTCACCCCCAGAAAATCCAGGGAGAAGAGAAGGGACGGCTCGACAAAAATCGAATCAGGATGCTCGGCCCCCAAAATGACCGCCAGTTCGTCACCAACCCTTAACAGGTGAACGAGATCCTGATGGGCGGGCGACTTGTGCGGTTCATGGTGCCAGAGAAGACAATCGATAATGGCAGGGGGGAACTGGAAGAGCCTTCCGTATCGGGCGCCGATAAAACAATGATCGACATGGAATGCATTCCTTTCCGACAACCAGTCGCTCATCTGCCCCGTCTGGTCGGCAAGCTGTGTCCGCTCCGAAAAAAAACTCTGCTCATGAAGCGCCAAGTAGACCTTCCCGATATCATGAAGAAGCCCTGAGGTCTCCGCAATTTCAGGCTCGGCGAATCCGATCCGGTCCGCAAGGATCCGGCAACAAAGAGACGTGACACGGCTGTGGTACCAGAGCGCATCGATCCCCGCCACATGTCTCACACTCGTAAAAAGGGGAACAGTGAGACAAAACCCTTTCAACATGCGAAAACCGATCAGGCGAATCGCCTGGGTAATCGTCGTCACCTGTCCGGCGGCAATATAAGCTCCGGTGTTCGCATGCCGGATGATCTGCGTCGCGAACCCCACGTCCTTCTGGACGATCTTTCCCAGATTGGCAATGGATATCGCACCCAGATCGATCTCGTGGATGATACTCGTGACCACATCCGGAAGAGCCGGAAAGGTTTTGGGATCAGAGAGCTTTTCTGACAAATTCACAATTTCCATGTTTCCTCCAACGAATTCAAAAAGCCCCTGAAATCCATATTCTTTCCGTCTTGATCACTTCCTGGAAGGATGATGGTTCCTGGCATAAAAATTCTCGACCGTCTCAAGGATAACCCTCCGTAGTTCTTCACCCGCAGGGCTCTCAGAAAGACGAAACAAGCGCTTTTTAAGAAGCTCAATCTCCATTGCGATATCCTGCAGGTCCTCGACCTGACTCTGCACCCGAGTATCCTCGACCACCACTTCGGTGATTCCCCTCTTCAGAAGCGTTTTCTTCGTAAGCGGATCGAGAGTTTTTGGCGCCTTCAGCAGAAGTCTTCCCAAGGGATCAATGATATCCGAACAAATGATCGCGCCGTCTCCCAAAGATTCCAGTCGAACCATAACAAGACGCACAGGGAGCCTCCTTTTTCATAATCGTTGTTCCCATAGCTTATCCCATTCAAAGGCAACGATGGATTGTGTCCTCAAGATAACCAATGATCAGACCCATTATACTCATAACTTCACCCACTGAGGTAACTCGAGGTAACGGATATATGGGGTTCGATCCGTTTCAGATCCCTCACCCATCAGTCCTGCTTCGACAGCCACCAGAGCATCCTTCGGAAGACTCTTGAAAACCCAAAAAAACTTGCACTTTTCTAGACATTCCGCTATCTTCCCTTTGATTTCAATGATCGCTTTTCCTATCTTGGCGTCAGGATGGTCGACCCCGTGGACCATCCTGTGCCATGATGGAAAAAGGAGTTTCAGTTCTTTATTCCAAAAGACACATCGTTCCTCAGTCAATGATCCCGGGGGAGTCAAGGGAAATGGGTTCTGCTGATTCCAAGGATCCCATCAGGAACCAATCATACCTGTTCGATCTTTTTCCAATACCCTCCATTATTTTCTCCCCCGACTCGAACACCATCCTCGACAGCAACCAGGCCTTTTCTGAACGGACCGGCTTGTCCGCGAACGATCCGCTGCCAATCTCATTTCTTCGATCCATCAAGATGTCGACTTCCAATAGTCTCGAAACAGGAGAGCCGTTCTCTTCCATCGGAGTGGATCTCCCTGACAGGACCGGGCGGCAGATCTCATTTGAGGTCGATGGTCGCCCTATTCTTGTCGATGAAAAAGTCTGCCTCCTTCTCACCTTTCGGGAACGCTCGACGTTTACAAGAAGAGGCGCCATCCTCCACCTTCTCGAAGAGTCGGGAAAGGATTTTTCGGATCGAAAAGAGCTTGACCTCTTTTTTGGCCATCTGCAGAAAGGTCTCGGAACGATTTTTCCAATCCATTTTTCTATCCTCTCCATTCTCTCCCCTGATGGCTCCCTGAAGATTTCAGGAATCAGCGGGAAGGATCAGGGAGACCCGGAACTCCTCCTCTCCCAATTCAGATCCTTTCGATGGAATACACCTGACGGCCTGAAATCAGCGATCGGAAAAGCGATCGCCACCGGAAAGATCCAGATTGAAACCCCTGACATTGAAAAGGAATCCGGTCTTTTCGCCAAGTTCCAGAAAATGGGCATCAAGACAATCCTCACCCTCCCCTTCGGCAAGGGTGAGGAGGATCTCCCTTTTGGACTTTTGACGATCGGGCTTGAGAAAAGCGAGGAAGCTGATCAGACTTTTCTGAACGATCTGGAGATCCTGTCATCTGCCATTGGTGATTGTCTGAACCGGAACTCATTACACTCTCATGCCTTCGGGCGATCCAGCCTGTTCGATCTGGCCCCTGATGGCATTCTGCTGGTGGATCCCAGAACCTGCCAGGTTATGGAGTCCAACCGAACATTCCAGAAAATGGTGGGCGCATCACCAGACCACTCTTCCTGGGATCTCTCACGAATCCTCAAAAGATCCGGAGAGACACTCCAGGAGATCCTCCAAACAGCGAGGTCATTTGGATTTTCATCGACAGTCGAGCCATTGACCAGATTCGACGGAACCCGTTTTTTTGCGGACCTTACCTGTACCGTCATTCATAATCGCAACACACCCTATCTTCTGCTCCATGTCCGGGATATTACGGACGACTACGAGACAAAAGGGATCAATGCCCTTGTTGTGGAGATTGACCGGATGATCCTCAAGGGCGATCCTCTCGACAAGCTTCTCTCGCTGATCGTCGACCGACTGTCCGGTCTTTTCGGATTCGCCTGCACACTTTTCATGGTCCCGATCGAAGGAGGGGAGTTCAATCTTTTGCGGATTGGCGGAGAATCCACAGACATATCCGATTTCATCCTGAAAGCCTTTTCAGGCTTGAGGTGGAATACACCACCCGGCACCCGGACTCTCATGGGGAAAGCCTTTATCGAAAAACGTCCCATCTATGTCGAAATCGATGAATATGACATCAACTGGGGATCTCCCATCGGAGACGCGGTCCGGGATCTGGGAATCGCAGCGGGATTTGTAGTCCCCATTCAGAAGGGAAACCATCAGGCCCCCTGGGGTGTTCTGAGTATCGTCGTCAAAAAACCGGAAGAGCTTTCAGAAAAAATCCGGGACCAGATCACAAATCTGGCGGGCAGAATCGAGATTGCCTTTGCCCAGTTTGAGGAACACCGGATCGAAATTCAGAAAAAGGCCATTTTCGATGAGGCTCCAGATGGCATTTTCCTGCTGGACCCGGAACGGCTTCTGCTTCTTGAGAGCAACAAGGTGTTTTTCAACATGCTGGGAGTCTCCGGTCAAAAAGCACTGGTCGGGAAACACATCAAGGAGTTTCTCGTCAGCTCAGAACAGGACTTCAGTCTCCTCTCAGAGCTTCTGGTCGGATATTCGGGCCATTCCTCCCTTTTCCGAAGCCGCATCAGGCGTGCCGATGGAACGATCTTTACCACCAGCACAAGTGTATCGCTCATCCCTTATGGAGATAAAAAAGCCCTGACGGTTCATATCAGGGACATTACTCAGGAAATCCTCATTGAAGGAATGAACCGGCTTTGGGCAGAGCTCGACCAGCGGATTCTGCTCGGAGATCCGCTCGACAACCTGATCTCCTTCATCGTCCGGAAAATCCAGGATCTTTTCGGATTTCACTGGACCTGTTTTGTAATGCCACAGCCGGACGGATCCTTCCAGATCATAGAAATCGCCTCAAACCACCCCGGAATCGACGAAAAGATCCGTGGATTTCTGGCGCCCCTCAAATGGAACACACAGCCAGGAAACAGGACGCTTCTGGGCCGTGCCCTTACGTCCGGAGTTCCGCAAGTCTATGACGCCTCTGCCCCCCAAACCCCGATCGTTCACGAGTGGATCAAAAACAATCACATAGAGGGAATGATCTCCCTTCCGGTCACAAGACAGAGCGGAAATCAGATCATCGGAGGGCTGACCGTCGCCGTTCAAAAAAAGGAAAACCTTTCAGATGGGGTCGTGACCCTCCTGAAAGACCTCTCCCTCAAGATCCGGAGTACCTTCTCCCGATTTGAAGAACAGAACCTGATCAGGATTCAGCAAGCCTCCATGGAGGCGGCCAAAAACCCCATGTGGATCACCAACCCCAAGGGGGAGGTCGAGTGGGCCAATAATGAGTTTTTCCGGATGCTGGGGTCGGAGCGGATTCCCGTAAAAGAAATCTCTCTCGGATCCATCTTCTCCGACCCCATTTCGACAACATCCGGAGCAAAGTCGCTTCTTCAGCTCATACGCTCCGGAAAACCCTTCGAAGGAGAAATTTCAGGGATCAGCCAGAGCGGCGGAAGAATCTTCACCCAGACTCTGATTACCCCGCTAAAAGATCATCGGGGAAAAATTGCCCATATCCTCGGCCATCAGAAAGATGTGACTATTGAGCGCGAAGAGATGGAGATCGATCAGCTTTTGGCAAAGCTTGACGCCAACGTCTTAAGCGGCATCAATTTCCAGGGACTTCTCGATCTTCTCGCCTCCGGCGTCCAGTCCATCTATGACTCCCTTGCGGTCCAAATCGCGACGTTGGATGAAACCAACAAACTTTCGATCCGCTCCTTTGTCTCAAAAGACCCTAAGCTCTCGGCAGCCATTCGGCTCTCCGGAAGCTCTCCGGATATCGAGGGGTTCAAAAAAGAAACATCACACCTCGCATCCAGAAAAGACCGCCATCAGGAAATCCGTCTCAAGGACTCTCCTGATGAATACCCCTTCCGGAATCTTCTTTTGGCCTCAGGATGCGAAACCATCCATTCCTTCCCCATCCGTGAAAAGGGAAAGGCGGTGGGAGCCCTGACATTGTTTCTGGACCGGACAAGCAACATTGGAAATCGCTCGATCTTATTCATCAATCAGCTTCTGTCAAGGATCTCCATCGTTCTTGAGCGGTTCAGCGAACAGGAGAGGATGAGGCTTCAGGATGCCGCCATGGCAAACGTGTCAAATGGCATCATGATCACTTCGGCGGACGGAACGATCGGATGGGTCAACCCGGCACTTGTTTCGATGAGCGGATATTCTGAAAAAGAGCTGATCGGGACAAATGCCTGGCTCACCACTTACGGAAACGGACATCCTGAAATCCATGAGGCTCTTTTGAAAACAGTCCGGGAAGGGAGACCGTTTGAAGGTGTTCTGGACGCTTTCAAGAAAGACCAGACTCCCTACACCGTCGAGATCAGCATTACTCCCATACAAAACTCAGAAGGGAAGACCACACATTTTGTCGCCATCCAGAAAGATCAGACATTAAAGATCCAGCAGGAGAGGGAGATCTGGCAACTGGCCCATATCGATGCACTGACAGGTCTTCTCAATCGACCTGCCCTTCTTGATCGCCTCAGGACTGAAACAGAACGATCGGCGAGAAGCAAAAGAAGCCTTGCCCTTCTCTTCATCGACCTCGACGGCTTCAAGGAGGTGAACGATACCTTTGGCCACGCCGCAGGGGATATCCTGCTGAAGACGGTTGCGCAAAGGATCTCAAGGACACTTCGTTCAACCGATGCCGCCTCGCGCCTCGGAGGGGATGAATTTGTTCTTCTGATCACAGACCTTGTCGAAATCGACGAGATCCTTTTTCTGATCCAGCGCATCTTCGACGCCATACTGGAGCCCATCCTGATCGAAGGCCAGCCGATCCGGATCACCGCCTCCATGGGAGTCGCAACATTCCCTGAAGACGCATCCGATGCCGGGGACCTTCTCAGAAAATCCGATATCGCCATGTATCAGGCAAAAAGCAATAACAAGAACAACTGGCAATTTTTCGACCCCGAGATGGAGAAAAGAGTCCAGCGCCGTCACAGTCAGGCTAAGGCCATTATCAACGGGATTGAAAAGGGGGAATTCACTCTCTACTACATGCCGGCTGTCGACCTTAAGAAAGGTCTTGTCACGGAAATCGAAGCTCTCCTGAGGTGGAACTCCCCGGAGGACGGACTTCTGCTCCCCGACGTCTTCCTGCCCACGGCAGAAGAGTCCGGATTGATGATGGCTCTCGGGGAATGGACCATTGAACGCGCCATTGAAACCATCCATCACTGGCTCGAAGAGGGACGACCTCCCGTTCGACTGTCGATCAACATCTCCCCGACCCATTTCTGGTCCCCGGGATTTACCGAATCGTTTCTCCGAAGAATCGAACACGACCCAGCCATCGCAAAGTGGCTGACAGTTGAGCTAACGGAAAGCCTGTTGATGAAAAATCTTGAAAAATCCATTGAATTTCTGGAAGCACTCCGGCGGTTCGGGGTTCGAATCTCGGTCGATGATTTTGGTCTGGGATCTGCACTCCTTCCCAATCTTCCGGAACTTCATGTCGACGAGATCAAGATTCCCCAGGCCTATGTCCTTCATATGGAGCGTCATGCCAGAACCAGGCAGCTTGTCAAGACCATTATCCACCTTGGGGAAAACATGGGCATTGATGTTGTCGGAGAAGGGGTCCAAACCGATGCCGAAAAGAAACGATTGATGGAGATGGGTTGCCATGTTCTTCAGGGTTTCGAGATCTGTCGTCCCGTCCCGCTTCCTGCCCTTGAAGACTTTCTAAAAACGTTCCAGTGATTTTTTCTCCCGAAGACTCAAAAAGGGGCCTTGATCGGCCCCTTTTCAAGACATCTGAAATCATCAGACTTCTACTTTTTCAGATCCGCTTTTGTCACCGACTTGAAGCCAAAATGCCTGAACACTTTTTGGGCCTCCGGCGATTTGAGGAAGATGAGCCACCGCTTTGCCCACAGCTTGTGTCGGGCTCCACGAATGATCGAAGCGGCATAGATCGCCTTGACATTCTGACTATCCGGAATAGCGACATTTTCAATCGCATGTCCGACCTGCTCCTGGAAGATGGCCTCGGATCGCCAGGTCACACCAGCATCAGCCTTCTTGGACATCAAAAACATCGGACTCTGACGATGGTGGATGCGGGTCAGTGTCGTTTCTCCATTCTTGACCTTGTCCTCATAGACAGTCTTGGAAAGCTTCTCCCCGCCCGCCTTTACCAGGGAGCCCTTGATCTGACGGGAAACACCTTCCCATGCCGGATTGGGCATGACAAGACGAACCCCTGGTTTTCCAAGATCCGAAAGCCCCTTGATCCCCGCAGGGTTCCCCTTTGGAACCATGATCGTCAGGTCATTCGTCGCATAGGCCACCGGAGGACCAACCAGAAGCTTTTTCGCAATCAGTTTCCGGACCTGTCCAAGGCCCGCCGCATACAGATCTCCAGGAACCGTCATCGTCGCATTTCCGACAGTGAGGCGCCCTTTCTCAGCGATCTGTTTGGCCAAAAGGCCGGGCGGAAGGGTCTCGTAAAACAGTTTTCCCCGGATTTTTGGATATTTTTTCTCGAAGGCCTCAACGAGTGGGGCCATTGCAAAAAAATAATTCCCGCCCACATACATGACCAGTTCTGGATGGCTCATGTTTCCGTGGAGATCCGGAAGATTGTCGACATCCGGAACGGTGACATTCACCCCTTTTCCGACAGATGGATTGTTATGCCCATGGCTCCAGGGCGGATAGATGGAAGTCTCATCTGCCCAGACCGTTTTTGCGGAAGAGATGCCTCCAAGAAGGAGGGAAACAGCCAGTATCGTCATCAAAGGTCGTTGATTCACAATGCCTCCCTTTCTGAATGATGAATGGTTGGGCTAGGATCGGACGTA
>JAKAYF010000070.1 GCA_021816465.1 Nitrospirota bacterium | reverse complement strand
ATCCGCGACTTAAGTCATTATTTTATGCCCTATTTAAGGGAAGATCCTGTTGATGATCAACCTTGACGGGGAATCTGCCAACATTCTCTGGCTGATCGTAACTTTTTTTGTATTTTTGAATAATTATTATGGTAATGCTCTCGATCCACAGGGATTTCTCTCCAGTTTAGACCATGGGATATGGTGCCGGACTTAAATAAGAGCTTTGGGTTGATGGAGTTGTCTTTGTTTCCGCCATGAGTCTTGGTAACGGCGGGAAGAAGGAGAACTCATGGGAATCGGTATGCAGGGGAGGTATGATGACAGAACCTAATTTTAAAAATGTACTGAAATCTGAAAAGACTGGTTTCGCAAACAAGGCATCTTTGGCCTTGGGAGCTTTTGCGGGTTTGGTTTTGTCCCTGGGTGTTCTGGTCAGTCCTGTCAACAAGGCCATTGCGTCGGACAATCCCAACTTCGGCGGATGGGTATTCAGGGACTCCCTTGATATCAGTATTCCTTTCAATGGCCTTTCCTTCGTCAGTCCCTCAGAGGGGTGGGTAACAGGAGCTTCCGGCTCGATTCTCCACACATCTGATTCTGGTAAGACGTGGACGGCACAGGTTTCAGGAACAACTCACTGGCTCCAGTCTGCATCCTTTGTAAGCCCTACAAAGGGATGGATCGTTGGTAATCAGGGAACAATCCTGACAACTGATGATGGCGGGCAAACCTGGGTTCCCCAGAATTCAGGAGTCAGATTTGATCTATATACGGTCACTTTCCTGAGCCCGACGGAAGGTTTTGCCGGAGGCTTTGCCGGGACCCTTCTCCATACTCAGGATGGTGGTGCCACATGGTCAAAGGTTTCAACTGATACCGCCCAATGGATCATGGATATCTTTTTCCTGAAGAACAATCCTTCAAACGGTTGGGCTGTCGGGCAGGACGGTCTTATTCTCGTGACCACCGACGGAGGAAAAACCTGGAGCAAAAAACGCAATCCAGTGGGTAAAGATCTTTATGGAGTCTACTTTGCGGATGCCACCCATGGATGGGCTGTCGGTACCCATGGAATTATCGAGTTTTCCTCGAATGGGGGCCTTTCCTGGTCCATCCAGAATGGAATGGGTGTTGGTCCTTTGGGTCGAGGAATCGAGGGCGATGAAAGGGAGCTGAACGATCTTCATGCCATTACCTTTATCGATGACAAGACCGGTTATGCGGTCGGTGTTATGGGAATACTCCTGAAAACGACTGATGGTGGAAATCATTGGAGCCTGATCCCATCAGGAACAGGACTCGATCTTTACAATATTTCCTTCCAGGGAGCGAGTAGTGGCTGGATCGTTGGTGTTGGAGGCATGATTCTTCACCTGGGAAACAGTTGATCCGTCTGTCCTTTAAAAAATAGGGCTGGCTTCCCGGGATTTGCTGGGTCCAGCCCTTTTTTTATTCTTTTTCCCCTCATTCTCAATATATGCTAGGATCAGCTCATGATTAATTATATTCCACTGACATTTTTTGGATTGATAGCTGTTGTTGGACTTGCCTTTTTTGTTCATGGATTCATGAACCGGCAAAAAATATTTGCAGATTTTCAGGAATTGGCAAAAAAATTCGATGGCCGGGCGGGGAGGGATAATATTATCTCATACCCCTGGTTTGAAGGGCATGTGGACGGAAGAGATCTCCGGGTTTTTTTTCATACATCGGAGAATCACACTGTCAGTGTTCTGAATCTGGTCTCCGAGCTTGGTATTGCCTCTGATGCCCATTTTGTCCTTCTTCAGAAAGATGGCTTCCGAAAACCCAAACCTGAGGATCTGGTCAAGCTTCAGGCTGAAGTCGGTCCCGCTCTCGATATCCCTGTACCGTTTGACGTTCGTTCGCCGAATGCTGATGAAACCCGGCGTGTGCTGTCTATGCCACCCGTTACAAACGCTCTGGGCGAAATGACTCCCTTTAACCAGATACTGGTGTGGGACGGGCGCATTCTCTTTTCAAAGCAGTTTGACGGTGTTCAGGAAACCAATCCGGTCGCTTTTCAGAAGACTCTGTCGAATATGGTAGGACTGTGCCATGCCATTGAGTCAGGAATCTAGCGTCGTGTCGGACAGCAAAAAACATGTGGTCCTGCTTCTTGTCAAAAGTCCGGAAATGACACAGTTTTTTCTGGTGATAAGGATGGCAATGGCTTTCCTGTCAACAGGGGCACGGGTCACCCTTTTCCTGATGGATGATGCTGTTCTTGGTCTTCTGCCAAGAAATTACAGGGATCCTGGATCTTTTCCCCTGTCTTCGGTTCTGTCGTCAGGGGGAGAGATTCTTGTCTGCCAGTCTACTGCGGAACCGCGAGGACTTCTCTCTGAAAATCTGCCCCCGGGGGTCTGTTTTGAGACCCAAGTCCATTTGGGGCAATTATCTTCCGAGGCAGATGTTTTTCTCCCCTTTCTGTAGGTAACAGATTTTCTGCGAGGAACCCATGAGTGTTAATCCGTTAAAGAAAAATAAAAAAGTTCTCTTCGTCATCGAGGAGTCTCCGACCTCCCATCTGAGGCATTTTGAAGCGATGAGAATGGCTCTTGGTTTTTCGGTAACCCATGGCGGAATGAAAATTCTTCTGCGGGGGCGAGGTGTCCTGGCCTTGAGGGAAGTGCACCCTCTCCTGATCGGGTTGCCTCCGGAACTGTTGGAAGTCCTTCCATTGCTTGCGGACCTCTCCGTCGGAATCTGTGTCGAGGCAGAAAGCCTTTCCCGCTATTTGCCGGGCCATCGGGTTTCTGGCTCGGAAAAAATTATTTCAAGGGCCGAAGGGATCGATCTGGTTCTGGATTCGGATCTGGTTCTGGGATTCTGGGGGCAGGGGAGAGTCGCATGAATGAACGAAGGCTTTTGATCCTGACTCTTTTTCCTCCACCGGAAGGTTTTATTGAAACCTACGAAAGAGTCAGGCTTCGATCCGAGCCTGTTGCGGTCCTGCTTGCGGGCGAGGGAGTCCTGAACTCGATTCCGGACTGCAGCGATCTCTACCGCTTGCGCGTTGATCTTGAGGGGCGGGGCATTGTTTCCGGTGAGGGTGCTATCTCGGACGAGGAGGCAGCCATTTTGATCCTTTCCGCTTCCTCCGTTATTACTTTTACCTGACAGAATCTTCTGATGCGTATTTCGAAAGGGATGATTCGATCTGTCTGGATCCTTCCGCTCCTCATATTCCTGATGGCAATGCCCATTCTTTTTCATCTCACTCAAACGGTTTTTGACCCTCAGGTCCAGAACTCAAAAGAGGTTCTCTGTCCTCCCGGAACTCCAGGGCATCCGCTTGGTTGCGATTTTTTGGGGAGGGATAATCTCTCAAGACTGATTTCCGGCTCCTATGTATCCTTGGGGATCGGACTGATGGTCGGACTTTTTTCCACAGCGTTCGGAACGTTGTGGGGTGTCGTCTCCGGTTCTTCCGGCGGTGTTGTCGACCAGATGATGATGAGGATCCTCGAGGTCTGGTTTGCCCTGCCGGAGATCCTGATTGCAACGATATTGCTTCTTGTTCTGGGCCATGGGGCAATGGCGGTCGTCGTGGCACTGACCTTCGGAGGGTGGATGGGGGTCGCAAGGGTTGTCAGGGGAGAGACGCTCAGAATAAGGGAGCAGCTTTATATGGAAGCCTCCCGATCCATTGGAACACGTCCTGTCCGGATGATCCTGAAGCATTTCATTCCCAATCTCTTGCCGGTCATGGGGGTTCTTCTCCTGTTCCGGATACCGGGCGGGATTCTGGGGGAGTCTACCCTGAGTTTCCTTGGGCTTGGGATTGCTCCTCCGCACTCCAGCTGGGGCACCCTGGTCAACGAGGGATTCAAGGCCTTGCCGATGACGCCATGGGTTCTTGTCTGGCCAGCTTTGGCGATTGTCGTTACTCTTCTCTCCTTTCAGTGGATTGCCGAACGCATTGGAGGGTCGTCATGAAACGCCTCCGCGGGAGAGTTCTGGGTGCGATCTTCCTTTTATGGGCGGTCTTTACCCTGACCTTTTTTCTTTCAAGATTTGCTCCTGGGAATCCGTTTTCCGGAGACAGGAAACTTCCACCCGAAATCATGTCGAATCTTCTGGCCTATTATCATCTCGACCGTCCTCTCTGGGCCCAGTATCTTGAAGGACTGAAACACGCCGTTCGCGGAGATTTCGGAGTTTCTTTCAAGAATCCCGGACTATCCGTAAACGATATGATCGGCAGAGCTCTCCCTGTTTCTCTGACCCTGGGGGGGGTAGCACTTCTCGAATCCCTTGTTCTCGCCGTTTTTCTGGGGCTTGCGATTTCTCTTTCCGGGAAAAGGGTCTCCTCTTTCCTGCGCTTTTTTTCGACGTCTCTTGTGGCACTTCCTTCCTTTTTGCTGGCAACGCTCCTGATCGCAGTGTTTTCAAGTTATCTGGGACTTCTTCCTCCTGCCCTATGGGAGGGCTGGAAATCTCTTCTCCTTCCGTCACTTTCGATCAGTTTGGCACCCGCAGGATATCTGGCCCGGGTTTTTGCCACAAGTCTTGAGGAAACGATGGGAAGTCCTTTCTATCAGGCTGCGAGGGGGCATGGTATCGCCAGGGGATTTTTGCTGGTCCGCCATCTTGTTGCGCCGTCCCTGAATGGGCTTTTGTCGATTCTTGGCCCTTTGGCGGCATCTCTTTTGACGGGATCTTTTGTGGTGGAATCGATCTTTGCCATTCCGGGGCTTGGAAGGGTTTTTGTCTTGTCTGTCATGAACCGGGACTATCCGATGATCATGGGCACTACGATGGTCTATACCGTTCTTCTGGCACTGATGACGCTTCTGGGGGATTGGCTCGTCGAGAAAATTGATCCACGGATTCGTGCAATCTAGCCTCCCCTGATTCCTACGGAAACAGAGGGTTCCAGAGAGCCTCTCCCTTTTTGGAGATGGAGGCGATGACGGATGGATCGATTCCCATTTTTTCCATCTGGGCAAGAAGATCCGGGAAAGATGTCTGTTGTTGCCCTATGCGGCCAAGACAGCTTTTCTGGATAATATGGGTTGCATGGAATATTCCAGTGGCTTCCTTGCTCTTCCAGCGTGTTTTCCAGTTGATCTCATGGCTGTTTGCTCCATCCGGGCTCGATAGGTAAAGCTCCATTCCTTTTAGAAAATCATCCCGTTTCCTTCTCGACGCAATGGGGAAGAGGTCTGCTTTCTGGTTACTGTGGCCTTTTTCAAAGGCGGACAGATCCGTAAAGTGGGCCCATCGGGCAAGATCTTCAGCATCTTCCTCGTTCATGCTGATGTCCTTTGCAATCTGGAATGCTCCCTGGGCCAGACGCTCCCGGAATCCCATCGGTTCTTCCCGGAATCGTTCAAACGACTGGGAAAAGATCGATACTTCGTAGGGGGTCAGATTGGCGATCATTGCGACTGACTCCAGGAGGGAGAGATTTCCGATAAAGATTTCCCGGAAGGACATCATCGGATGCCCGGAGACAATTGCGGCATGGACAGAAAGAAGGGCCGTCGTTGTCACTTCGATATCGGAATGGCCACCGAGTCCTATGGAGGTCATTCCGATACGGATTTCCGGCAAGCTTGTGTCGGTAGATCCAGGAAGACGTCTCGGACCCCCTTCCAGGATTCTTGAGGCAACGATCTTGGCTCCGTCCGCACTTGTTTCGGGCAAAATCAGGATCTCGATGTCCGGGCCGAGCTCAAAATAAATATCGGGGGTCCGTACATAAGGAGAAACGATATTGTCAAGAGAGACAGGGGCACCGCCTTCTTCTGTCTTGACCACCGCTATCAGGGAAAGATCCCGGCCATATCTGAATGCCCTGAGGACTTCCTTTGATATTTCAGGGTGTGATCTCACCCATTCCACAAGCGATTTGATGCTTTGGGGGAAGAAACTCGACATTCAGCATCCTTTTTGTAATGTTTCTTTTTCATCATGGTTTGGTTTCAATCTGTTAATGGTATTATGAAAGAATTGTTCAGGTTTGAAAAGTTATGGGAGGAAAATTGAAAAATAAAAAAAACTATACATCGCTTCGCCCCAGCACAAAATGCATTCATGCCGGCGGTCCGGAGGATCCGTGGCGTGCATTGACGCCTCCGCTGTATCAGACATCCACCTTTACTTTTCAGGATTTTGACCAGGTGGACAGGGTTCTGAAGGGAGAAGAGGATGGGTTTGTCTATGGGCGGATGGGAAATCCGACGACCGATCGGTTCGAAAAGCTGGTCTCCGAGCTTGAGGAAGGGGAGAAGACCCGATCATTCGCTTCCGGGATGGGTGCCATTTCAGCCATCCTGATCCATTTGGCAAAAAAACATCCCGAGATTGCTTTTCCGAAGGTCCTTTACGGGGGAACCCGGGCGTTTATCGAACAATACCTTATCCCGTCGGGGTGTTTGATTCACTGGTTCGACCCCAGGGAAGAGGGTTGGGATGAAGAACTTTCCCGGCGCCTCTCTCCGGATACCGGGGCCATCTTTGCCGAAACGCCATCGAACCCGGTGATGACGGTGATCGATCTTGAGAAACTGTCATCTGTTGCGAAAAAAGTCGGGGCTCCCCTGGTGGTGGACAATACCTTTGCCACTCCCATTCTGCAGAAGCCTCTCGTCCTGGGTGCCGATATCGTGGTTCATAGCGCGACCAAGTATCTGGGCGGCCATGGAGACCTTCTCGGAGGGACTGTTACCGGAAAGGCATCGCTGATTGACCGTCTCTCCTTCGAAGAGGGTTCTTATCTTGGCGCGACCCTTTCCCCCTTCAACGCCTGGCTCCTCCTTCGCGGGATGAAAACGCTTCCTCTCAGGATGGACGCCCATTGTCGGGGAGCGATGATGGTTGCGGAATTTCTTTCCGGACATCCCGGGGTGAAATCCGTCCATTATCCGGGGCTTTCAAAAGATCCCGGACACAAGATCGCGTCTTCCCAGATGAAAGGATTCGGGGGGATGCTTTCTTTTTCCCTGGGAGATGACCAAAGAGCGAGACGAGTCGCTTCAGGTCTTGAGCTTTTTAAAATCGCGGTGAGTCTTGGCGATCCGGAAAGCCTGATTGAGCATCCCGCTTCATTGAGCCATCGTCAGATGACGGCAGAGGAGCGGATGGCTTTGGGGATCGATCCCGGATTCCTGAGGGTATCTGTGGGGCTTGAGGATCCGGAGGACCTGGTTCTGGACCTGAAACGGGCATTGGAAAGATGATGGACGGGTGGCTTTCCCTTCGATCCCTGTTCTGCGGTCACTCCATCGTGGAAGACGAGTTTTTCGCCCAGAAAACCTGTGAAAAGAAAAAAGGAGAGGGCCAGGAGGGATAAAAGGCCCCCAAGGGATTTTGTGAGAGCCGGGACTTGAACGTTGGTTTGTCCCGCTCTTTTTTTTTGTGCAATGAAAAAACGGATGAGCAGGATGGAAAGTGTCAAAAGGGCTGCGTTTCCGTGGGTGTTTCCCGGCGGAAAAATGGCCCCCGCTCCCATTTCCCGCTCTTTCATTGCCAGGGCAATCCATCCTGTACAAACCGTTATGATCATCAGGATGATGAGCCCTTCAAGCAGCCTGGTCCGATTTTCCCCGTTTGTTTCCTGTTTTTCTCCCTTTTCCCTTCCCGTTACCATTCCAAAAATGTCCCACAGACACCAGCCAACCCCGAACGTCAGCGTCAAGTGGACAATGATGGGGTGAAGGTGGGCCAAGGGCATTTGAGGCGATTCCTTTTCGTGACCTGTTTTTTTGTGAAGTGTGTTGAACGATTTCTTCATAATTGATAACAATTATGAAGACATTTTTGTTCTAATTGCGTCTTCGTGGACGGTTTTAAAAACTGTAAGTGTAATTTTTTTAATGTTATTTGTTTCTGGCATGAAAATTGATAATAGAGGTGCGTCACCCTGTTAGGGGGCTAGACCCCCCGGTGACTTCTTTCCGTTCTCGACAGGGAACGGAAAGTGAAAGGCTTCCCCCTGGAACGACGCTGTTCCAAAACTCTCTCCGCCGAGAAAGCCACCCGTTTTTATCCTGATCGTCTGATGGCACTCCTGTGTCCATCGCGATTCTCCATTCATTTTTTTGACAACCAATATTAGCACTTTTTCACTGACAAACTCTTTTGAAGGAGAGACTCATGAAACGACGCTTTCCGGAAGCGAAAGGCCGATCTGCCGGGGTTTTGTCCATTGCCCTGTCCTCGGCGATGCTGATTCTGGCCGGTCTATCATCCCCGAACCTTTCTTATGGGGACAGCTCCTCTCCGCAAACAACAACAACGGCTCCTTCAACTTCTGCGGCTCCTGTGACACCTGCCGCTCCTGCAGCAGCAGCTCCGGCCGCGACACCGGCTCCTGCTCCGGATCTGATCCTTCCGTCGATGAATGTGCATTTCAAGGGATTCATCGATGTATACGGGCAATACAACCCGACAAGCGCGTCGACGACGGACTTTCGGGCTTACGACTACGGTGCAAACTCCTTTAACGTCAACATGGCCCAGCTGAAGTTCTGGCGTCCCGATGACGACGGAATCGGTTTTGTTCTTCGTACCGATTTTGGTCCCGGCGCCTATGCATCCGCCCAGAATTTCTCTCCAGGGTATTATGGAGCGTTGGGAGGGGGACATGGGGGAACAACAGCAGTTGGGAGTTCTGGAGCCGCAGCTATGCCCTACTCCGATTTCTGGCTGGAAGAAGCGTATATCAACTTCTTCGTTCCCGACACCAACAAGGAGCTTGAGGCCTATGCCGGACAGTTCCAGACACTGGC
>JAKAYF010000069.1 GCA_021816465.1 Nitrospirota bacterium | reverse complement strand
ATAAAGCCAGTATGCGATCAGCTCTTGTTCACTCTCTTGTGGAGCAGGGCCAGATCGTCGAGCATGTTGAGCAAGACGGCCTGGGAGAGATGGGAGTCGGTGACCCCAAGTTCTTCACGCATTTTTTGGGCAAGCTCAGGAGCATGGATATACCCCCGTATCGCCTCATTGTGGATCGTGATGGTCTGTGCGTCGGTCTTGCCGTGTTTCCTGACATACTCCTCAAATTGGACGTAGGTGGGTTTTTGCTCCTTGACGAAGGCCAGAAGGGCATCCTTGTCGAGACCAAGATTCGTGATCGTCAACTGGTCGTATCCCTGACCGCAGTAGTGGTAGCCTTCGGGAAGAAGGCCAGCGTTTCCAAGCGTCAGCTTGGTCCACAGTCTTGGAAGGTGAAGAATCCCCAGTGGTCCTGCGGTTCCTGAAGGAATGATCGGCACAATTGTTTCGGGAGCGTTTTTTTCTGCCATGGGCTTTCCTTTCCTGGTCTGGCTGTTAGGTGTTTCCCTGGTTCCTGTCCGACAATCTTTTCCGAAACGTCAGTTCTGAAATGGCGGATTTGTCGAGTTCGCCTATCCCCATCCCGACCATGCGATCATACTGCATGGCGGTGGCTTCGGCCAACGGGAGCCGGAGACCCAGCTCCCGTGCGATTTCCGTTGCGATATGGGCGTCCTTTGCTGCGTGGGATGCGGAAAAGTAGACTTCATGATCACGGTTCTGCATGTCCGCTCCATCGGTTTCCAGAACCCTCGAATTGGCTCCTGTTCTGGCAAAAACCTCCCGGACCACGGTCAGGTCAAGCCCCATGGCGTCCGCGAGTCCAAGCCCTTCGGCAAGGGCGGCGGTGTTGATGTTCATGACCATGTTGACCAACGCCTTCATTCTGGCCGCCTGTCCGGATGCGCCCATGTAGGTGATGGCGGAAGACATGTCTTTCAGGAGGGGGGTGATCTGCTCAAAGAGCTCTTTCTCTCCTGCCACGATCAGGAAGAGTGATCCGTTTCTGGCCTGGGGGATCGAACCTGCCATGGAGACCTCAAGGGATCTTGCTCCGTTTTGGTGGCATCGCCGTTCGGTCTCGATGTGGGTTTTGGGACGGACGGTCGCGCAGTTCAGAAAGATTTTCCCGGAGGATCCCGTCAGGAGGGAGT
This sequence comes from Nitrospirota bacterium, assembly GCA_021816465.1. Classification (GTDB taxonomy): domain Bacteria; phylum Nitrospirota; class Leptospirillia; order Leptospirillales; family Leptospirillaceae; genus Leptospirillum. The sequence continues at coordinate 7,741 of JAKAYF010000069.1, read as the reverse complement.
TCCTGTCTTCGGAGAAGATCTGGTCCATGTCAGAGTCGTTTCCGACTGCGGTGATGATAACGTCGGAGCCTTCAGTGACTTCCCGAAGTGTTTGGGCCGCGGCGGATCTGAGCTCGGAGGCGATCTCTGCGGCATGCTGGCGGTTGGCGTCAAAGACCCGGGCAACCGGATATCCCCGGTCGAAAAGATTCCGGGCGATATTGGCGCCCATTCTTCCGAGTCCCACAAATCCGGTTCTCATCTGTTGGTTCATTGATGGGCTCCTGCAGAAAGGCGAATTTTTTTATGGACCAAAAATTCAGGGTAGTCTGATTTACCAAAAACGGATCAAAACGTCCAGAGGGCTCTGGAAAAATTCGCCATTGATCCCGTTCTCCGGGATCAGATTTCGTCTTCTTCTTCCAGAAGCGGAAGGTCCGGATCGGCATCGTCTTCCGCTTCCATCTCATCGCCCCCGTCGCTCTCTTCATCGTTTATGGCCAGCGGATCATATCCCAGAGCGGCGATGATGGATCGGGGAGTCTGTTCGGATGGTTCGTCATCAGGGTCATCGGAGAGATCTCCCGACCAGTCGATCCTGTCCTCATCGATTTCTCCAAAGCGGAGATCGGAAAAGCCGTCGTCTTCATCGTCTTCCATGGCGCCTCCCGGACTATAAAGGGGATTTTGGCGTGCACTTGATGCTTTCCGGGTCCGAAAGAGCTTCCGGACGGAAGGGAGCAAGAATCGGGACAGATAGTCCCCGTATCTATCCTCACACACCCTGGTGATGGAGAAAAGGCCCCTCTGGGGCCTGAGGGGGGGGTGATTTTCGATGCGACCCCAAAATGGTCCGGGGTTGCTGGTCGAAAGGAAATGCCCGTGTGTTCGCAAGATGTTGCCTGCCGGACTATCAACCGGACATCAGACCGGGATATCCTCAGCTCAGGGAGCTTTCTGACCCAAAAAGCGCCGTCGTCTTCGCCGTACTGTCCCGAGCGGTGTCAATCGCTCGACGTTTGTCTCACCAGGAAGAGCCGGCTTTGAGTTGTTGCTCTGGTTTGTGCCTTCCCTCTTGTGATCTTCTGGGAGGAGGTCCCCCGTATGATGTTTGTCAGCGATTTCGGCCATCTTGAGCCCGTCCATCGCCGCGTGGTCCTGGCAGGATTTTTGGGGTGGGCTCTCGATGCTTTTGATTTTTTTCTGCTGATTTTTGTGCTGAAGGATGTTGCTTCGACCTTTCACGCCTCCCTGACGGCGGTGACGGTCGCAATCTTCCTGACGCTTGCAACCCGTCCTGTCGGCGCCCTTTTCTTCGGCGTTCTCTCCGACCGGTATGGGCGAAGGCCTGTCCTGATGGCGGTTGTCCTGTCGTATTCCGTTTTTGGGTTTTTGTCGGCATGGGCTCCTTCCCTGGGGCTTTTTTTTCTTCTCCGTGCGCTTTTCGGCATCGCCATGGGAGGGGAATGGGGTGCCGGATCCTCCCTGGTGATGGAAAGCGTGCCGCCTCCCGCGAGAGGGTTTGTATCCGGCATCTTGCAGGCCGGATACCCCTCGGGCTACCTCCTGGCCTCCTTGGCCTACGCGTTCATCTATCCCGAGACAGGGTGGAGGGGGCTGATGATGCTGGCGCTTCTTCCGGCGTTTCTGGTGTTGTATATCCGGAGAAATATTCCGGAGTCGCCTGTCAAAAGCCATGGTTCCGGGGAGTTTCCGGACTTTGGCAAGATCCTCTGTGTCCATTGGAAAACCATTCTTTTTGCGACCTGCCTGATGACCGCTTTCAATTTTTTAAGCCATGGGACACAGGATCTGTACCCGAGTTTTCTTGAAGGGATCCATCACCTCTCTCCCCGGGAGGTTGGTGGCATTGCGGTCTTGTACAATATAGGGGCTATCCTGGGGGGGCTGACGCTGAGTACCCTGTCCGAGAGGATTGGAAGAAGAAAGTCGATTCTCTGGGCCGCGGCTGCGGCTCTTGTTTGCACACCCTTGTGGGGAAGCTCTCATGGCCTTCTGGTCATTGCCATGGCCGCTTTCCTGATGCAGTTTTTCGTTCAGGGGGCATGGGGGGTGGTTCCGGTCTACTTAAACGAGATCTCCCCTCCGGCGATCAGGGGGCTCTTTCCGGGTCTTGTCTACCAGTCCGGAAATCTCATGGCTTCGGCCAATGCCACGATCCAGTCATCTCTTGCGGTCCGTCTGGGCGGGAGGCTCGATATGGCCCTGATGGCGGTTGCCGGTTTTTCGGCGCTCTTGATCGCCCTTCTCATCATGCTGGGGCCGGAAAGAAGGGGGGAGCACCTTGGAAGGTAAACTTTCCGGCGGAAGAAGACCCAGATGATTGTTCTGGAGATTCCAAAAGAAAACCGTCCGCCTGAGAGAGAACTTGGAAGAGTGGTCTGAGGGGAGGACCGTCTAATTTGTCTTTTTCAAAGATTCCACAAGGGACTTGATCCTACCCGTCACCTGTGTCAGGCCATCGAAGCTCTGGTTGGCATCGGAGGACACCAACTGGGTCTTTTCAATAAGGGTGCTGTTTTCCGAGGACTTTTTGGCGATCTCCTCCATGGCCCTGGTAATGTCCTGGGTATTTTGCTGGATCTCCCGGGTTGCATCCTGGACCCGCTGGGCGAGTTTCCGGACCTCATCGGCAACGACGGCGAAGCCCCGTCCGTTTTCTCCTGCCCGGGCAGCCTCGATGGCGGCATTTAAAGCCAGGAGATTGGTCTGGGAGGCGATTTCCCGGATCGTTCCGACGATCTTGTTGATCTCCATCGTCTGTCCAGACAGGCTCTCAATCGAAACCTTGAAATTGGAATTTTTTTCGAGGACTTCGGACATTTTGCTACTCACCCCGGAGATTGCCTTTTCGCCCTCCCGGATCTGTGACTCCAGGCTGTCCGTCACTTCTTCAAGCATCCGTTCGGACTCTACCTGGTTTGTAATATTCCGGGCATTCTTGACAACCTGGACCACTTTCCCGGAGTTATCAAAAATCGGGGTGTATTCGGCTTCGAGCCAGATGGACTTGCCGTATTTGTCGATGCGTTCAAAGATCCCCTTGATGGGGGTTCCAGCAGCCAGCTGCCTCCAAAAGTTATGGTAGGCAGAACTTTGCGCATATTCGGACTTGCATAAGATCCTGTGGTGCTGTCCCTTGAGCTGCTCAATCGAATAGCCGAAAGTTTTCAGGAAATTCTCGTTTGCATCCAGAACGACCCCATCGGGGGTAAAACTGATGATCCCCGTGGTTCGATTGATGGCGGCCCAAAGAGTCTCAAGCTCCAGAACCCTCTTCTCAAGGAGATCCGAGTCGGGTTGGGAAGAGGTCTGTCGAAGATTCTCAGATATCATGATTGCCTCCTTGATATGGTTAATGTCTCAGTAATCAGACAGGGATCCAAGACACCGTCCTGACTTTTCGGTTCGCTTTAGAAAAAACTCAAATCGGACTGGAGCATCTGCGCTAATTTTCTGGAAAGAAGAACATGCTCCTGGATGGATTCCCCAGAGAATCAACGTTCAAAATCGAAAAACATGGCGACTAAGAAAACCTTCCCGAAAAATAATACCTGATGGACGCTGGTCTTGTCTGGTGTGGCGTATAATGTGTGCTTTGAGTTGTTTCCTGTGTTCACGCTGAGAAATAACATCATAAGTGTTTAATATATTTTCATATTTAATAATATATTATGTTATGATGTCCTCAGAAAAACACATTGCTCAAGTCCTAAAAAGGGTAAGCTTTCCGGCGGGGGAGGAGCGGAGTTAAAGGCCGTTGCCCATGGTCAGGAGTTCCCTGTCTGAGGCCATTTCCCGATGGTATTCGATCGCTTCGTCGGGGAAGGCGACGGTTTTTCCTGCCTGCGTCTCGAGCGACTGAAGCACCTGTCGGTGGAGAGCTCTTCTTGTCCTGTCGGTCAGGGAGCTATAGGCCTTGTGGCGGAGAAGGGCGCTCGAGAAGGCAAAAAGAGGGGTTCCTTCGACTTCCGATGGTTTGATGAGGCCGGACCGGGTGAGCCCTTCCAGCCGGGAATCGAAGTTTTTCCGTTCGTCTTCCGAGCAGATGGCGAGCAGAAGGTCCCTTGTAAAGCATTGGCCGATAACGGAGGCCTTTCCCAGAAGGAATCTGTTTGACCCTGCCGTCTGGAGCCTGTGTGTCAGGTAGTCGTCCAGGATCTCGGGGACGGAGCCGGGCGGGAGGGAATCGCCGGCCGGGGCATCCCTGAAAAGACGGACAAGCTCTTCGACAAAGAGGGGAATCCCGTCGGATTCCCTCTCGATTCTTTTCCGGTTTTCGGGAGAAATCCTTTCCTGCGGATCCATTTCTTGAACAAGCTCCCGGATCTCCCCGGAAGAAATCGGCTCCAGAAAAACATGCTCCACCCTGGAGAAGTCCCCGCCAGGGCGGTCAGGCGGGTTCCGGCTGGTGAAAAGCAGCAGAAAGGGCGCGGGCGGCGGTGCGACGCCAACTCTTTTTAGCACCTTCATTGTCAGGGGATCGGCCCAGTGGATGTCCTCGACCCCGACGATGAGGGGAGATTTCGGTGACCGGCGAAGGAGAAAGGCTGTGAGAAATTCGATGGCTTCCTGATGGAGAATCTCCGGAGGGAGAAGTCCCTTTTCTCCGGGGAGCTCCAAGGGGACTTCCATCAGTTGGGCGAGAACTTTCCCCACGCGGTTCCTGGTGCCGGGTCTTATTTCGATGACATCGAACATTTTTTCGAGTGTCGACTGCGTAAGAATCGATTCCACGGCGAAAGATGTCCTGATTTCCTCGATGATCGGGAAAAACGGAGTTCCCTGCCTGTCCGGTCTGCAGAAAATCATCCGGATGTGCGACGGATCGGCTCCTGCCTGTTTCAGAAAACAGCTGAGGAGCCGGGATTTTCCCATCCCCTTTTCCCCCCTGATTCCAAAAAGGGCACACTGCGATTGAAGCACCCTCTCCCATATCTCCCTCAACCGCTCCAATTCGGATATTCGGCCGACGAAGGGTGTTTCGGGGGCGCTGCACATCTGGAAAAAACGTTGACGGCTGTCGATGGGAGAGAGGATCCGGTGCACCGGGAAACGGTCTTCTTCTCCCTCAACCGGTCCCGGCGAAAGAGGCAGACTCCTGACATGGCCCTTTGTTCTCGCAAGCGCCGGTCCGCTTGCAAGAACCTCGAAGGGGCCTGCCTGCTCTGCAAGTTTTAGGGTGGCTTTGACCGGTTTGTCGGAGAGGCTGATGAATGCCTTCGTGTCCGGTACGATGGTATTTTCTCCATGAATTCCGATCTGTACGCAGACCCCCTGGCCGGACTCGACCGATTGCATTGCTTTCTGGATCCGGAGAGCGCAGAAAAGGGCCTGGATGGACATCTGTTCCTGGATGAACGGATGTCCGAAGGCTCCCAGGATAAGCGTGCCGAAGCTCTGGAGAGCTGTCCCTCCGTAGTGTTCGATCCACTTGCTGCAGATCCCGATGGCTTTTTCGGCCCACTGGAACTGTTCTTCAGGGTCGGAAAGCCCCGGGAAGGAGAAGGTAATGGCGATATAGGTCATATGGCGCCACTCAAGAAGCGGCTCCTGGGTTCTTTTGGTCGGAAATGCCTGGCATCCTTTTCCCTGGACGGCCCTTTCGTAGACTTTTCTGATCCGTTCTTCGGGTTCGGCTCCGAACAGCTCCCGGGAGCGTGCCCTGACCTCTTTGAACCGCTCAACGATTTCTTCGTGGCACCCCGCCTCATCGAGGGCGAGGAAAAGCTCCGCCTGAAAATCTTCCTGGTCCGGAACGGCCGAAGAGAGCATTCGCGCGTAGAACAGCACCTTATGAATGTCGCCCCTCCTTCTGTAGTGGCTGAGGACTTTCTTCAGACGGTCAAGAGACAGTGCCTCAAGCTGGTTCCGGAGGCTTAGGGCCCAGTCGTCGAATGGTTCGGAGCCGGGAAGATCCCAGCCTTCGAGGAATGCCCCCGTGTAAAGGGAAAGGGAGTGCTCGAGATCAGAAAAGCAGGAGGGGCAATGCTCCGGAGGATGGGGAGGCTGGCAGTGGAAAGGAAACTGGAAGTCGTGGATGTCGAGAAGGATGCGTTCGGGATTTTTGATGAAGACGGTGTCGCGGTCCGTCGCAAAAACAGGAGACAGCTCTTCCAGGACAGGTTTCATGCGAAAGAGAAGCTGCCTCAGGTTGTTCATGGGAGACAGGGAGTCCGGCCACATCATGTCGGCAAGCTCCACCCGCCGGAAGCGGTGGGGCGGGGTGAGAAGAGTCCGGACCAGCAGCATGAAGCCAAGGCTCGAAGGAGGAATCCTTATTTGCCGCTCTTCCAGGAAGATGAAGGGCTGGCCAAGGAGCTGCACTCTGATGGAAGGGTTGTGGTCATCTCCGCGACCGGATTTCACATCTCGTTCCTTGTTGGGAGTCAGACGGCATTCTTGACGATCAGCTTCGATCTGGAGCTTCCAAGGCTAAAGCGGATCGAACGTGAAGAGAAGAGAGATCGCTCAATGGGTTCTGAAGCGATTCTGAAAGGGGAATCAATCAACCGGATCCAGACGGGGAGGCGCCATCATTCCAGTACCGGCGAGGGTTTGTTTTTAAAAATCGTGTGACCGCAGTCACATTTTTATGATATATTATTTTTATTAATAAATGTTATGGAAAATTTCGTGGAGTCGTGCTAATGTCATGGCCGATCTTCTTATTTTATTGATTGGCGCCGACTGGAAGTGTCTTTTACAGTCTTCTTTCGGATTGCCTGTTTTCGATTTTCCCTGCAAGTCCCGCCTGATTGATTCCCTTTGCCACTGGTAATGGAGAGGGAATCCGTACGTTGGAGATGTTTTCCCATGGACCGGAACGGCCAGAAAAAAGCGTGTCTCGATGTCCGGGTGCTTGGCGCTTCCGGAATATTCCTGGGAGGGCGCGTTCTTGCGCGGGCGGTTTTCGACAAGCCCTATACGCTCTTTTTGTATCTGGTGATCGAGCGAAAGCGCCATCGCAGGGAGGATCTCGTCAGACTGTTCTGGCCGGGCATGGACGATGCCACCGGCCGGCAAAATCTCAGCAGCACAATCTATATCCTGAAAAAACGTCTGGGGAAGTCTTTCGTTCTCGAAGGAGACAGGATCTACGTCTGGTGGGCGGGATCCGGAAGCGGGCAGGATCCGGTCGACCTGTGCCGTCTCCTCGATGACACCCCGCCATCCGGTTGCGACAGCCTTCATGAGCCATCTGTCTGCAGTGGATGCCGGGAGCGGCTCAGAGGCCAGCTTTCGGAATATCGCGGAGATTTTCTTGAGGATGCGGATATCCCGTCGCTGCCGGATCTCAACCGATGGGTCGAGTCTGTCCGGAGACGGGCCAAGGAGCGGGCGAGTCACTTGGACGATAGGCTTTCCGGGGCTTTGCCGGTCGCTTCTTGTGATGCAACCGGCAATCCGGACTGGGAGCTGCGCCAGGTAACGATCCTTTGCATTCAGACGGACCCGGGAATGGGCCATGATGTGGGGGACCTGTTCAGGCGGCTGATGAATGGCCGGAATGTCGCTGAGTCGGTCCTCCGGAACAGGGGCGGGTGGGTTGCCCCGTTTCACGGGGCGTTCTGGCTGTCGTATTTCGGATTTCCCCTGGCTTCTGAAAAGGCCGCCAGGCAGGCTGTCCGCGCCGCTCTCGAGATTTTCGAGAAAGCCGGATTCTCCGGCAAGGACCTTCCTCCGCTCAGGATCGGCATCCATACCGGAGAGGTGGTCTGCGACCTGATGCGGGGAGAGC
>JAKAYF010000068.1 GCA_021816465.1 Nitrospirota bacterium | reverse complement strand
TCCGATCTTACCGAGAGTCCTTCCGGTCCGGTAGCGAAAAAACCATCCGCTCCAGTATCTAAGCCAGCGCGTCCGGAATATTCTCAGCAGCTGCTCCGTCTCCCGGTCGGGAGTCGCGCCGGTCCGCCAGGAGAGGATCAGGTAGAAGAGATCCATCTGTTCCATGCTCCGGCTCCATATTTCGGGAGTCATGGTGTTGGACCTGAAGACCTTTCGGACCAGAGGGGTTCCAATCCGTCCGAATGGTCCCTGCAGATAAAGTCTGACACTTAGTTCAACGGTTGCCCACGGAGTCACGGAAAACCGGGTATCGTAGAGCCCCGCCGCCAGAATGGCCGCCCGGCGAACAGTGAGGGTTGTGGCTTCGGGAATATGATAGAGTCCTCTTCTTCCGGGAAGGGGAAAGGTCCGTTTCAACAGCTTTTCCAGTATTTTTTCCGATTCGAACCAGGGTTGGAAATGCCGGCTGGGAGGAGAGCTTCTGGGGCTCTCCTCTTGAACCGGCTCCAGAATTTCGACCGGAGAGCTGGCCAGAACCAGATCGGATCTGCGATCAAGGAGACTCACCCCTTCTTCTATCCGGGAGATCATCATGAGATCGGGATAGTTGTGAAAGGCGACATACTCCGCTCGGCTTTCCATAACTCCCCGGTTTCGCAGGACAGAGATGTTTTCCCGGTGGTCGTGTATCCACTGGCAGGATAGACCGAGACAATTGGCCTGTTCGATGAGTTTTGAGATAAAACCTGTGGATGCACCGCCATCGACAAAGAGAATATCAAAGTCCTGGAAACTTTGTCGGGCTAGCGATTCCAGCGATTCCTTTGAAAAACGGTGTTCGGGCAGAAGGGGAATGATCACGGAAACCCTGCGATGGCTGGACATGGGTAACTGGCTCCTTGAAGTCTGACTGTTTTTACCGGCGAAGGGCCATCCGGATTGGTCCGGACGGAGAAAATTCCTTCCGTTTCGATTTATTCAGAACTTAGCAATTTCAGGGCCAGAAGAACCCAAGAGGCGCAAATGAAGCAAAGAAGACCCCCCTCTGTCTTGAGTTTAGAATGGTTGAAATGAATCTGACAAATACTATTCGCAATCTTTCTCATTTTTTTTACATTTCGGTGTCAAATTTTTTTTCGGATTGCCAAGGTCAAGGGGGGAAGTTCAGAAATTCAATCTCAAAAACGGGAGAAGGCCCAGAAATTGGTCGATCGGCATAAAGATTGCTTGTAGAAATGCATCTGTATTCGCCTCCACCGTTGTCGGGGGTGCATGACTAAAGGAACTTGCAGAATTGAATTGCCGGAACAGATTGTCCCAAAGGAGAGGTTATCCGGGATGACAGGGAGCAACCCTCTTTGAGTCAGGATATGTTCATGTCGGAAGTCGAAAAAAAGGATTCGGAAAAGATCTCTGAAAAACAGGTGGAAGAGCTGATCAGGCAGCGCTGGAAGACCTACAATCAGCAATGGATGGGGGAAGAGAAGTTCGAGAAACTCATCCAGAGCAAGGTCAATAGCGACCAACTCCAGCACCGGCATCTTTCCTATCTTGAAAGCAATATTGGGAATCTTTCGGACAAGGTGATTCTGGATATGGGTTGTGGGGAAGGAGGTTTTCTGGTCGCCGTCAGAAAAAAGGGGCTGAAAGCCGTGGGAACGGATTTGAGCAAAATGGCGCTCGACATCGCCCATCTTCAGATGTCCTGCCGGCCGAATCTTGGCAATCCATCGATTCTTATCCAATCGGAAGGTCATCACGTTCCCTTTGCCGACAACACCTTCGACCTGATTACCTCCATAGATACCCTCGAACATATCCCCGATCTCAATGGGTTTTTGAAGGAGATGAGTCGAATTCTCAAAAAAGGGGGGTATTTTTATGCCAATACGCCCAATCGCCATTGGCCCTACGAAACCCATTGCCGGATGTTCTTTTTGCACTGGGTTCCTCTCAGGTTCCGGCCCTTCATCGTCAAGACCTTTTTTCCAAAACGACTCAAGAAGATCGAGAAAATGGATTATCTTGAAGCCTTGAATTTGTTGACGCCAAAGGAAGTCGGGTCTCTGTCGGCAACCTGTTTCGGACGAATTGACGATCTGGCCGAAGTTCTTCTGAACCGTTACAAAAATGATTCGGCCAAGAAGGTTCACAAGACCTCTGGGTTCAAAAAGGCTGTGATCGGGGGCTTCCTTGCCCTGTCCCGGGTTCCGGTCGTTTCCTTTGCACTTAAGGGTGTGGTGCGGCGGTATTCTCCGGAGATTATTCTGCTGGCACAGAAATAGGTGCAATATGAAGAGGAAAAGATTCTGACATTTTTCCTTCTTTAATCATCCGACCAGAAATTCTGTTTTCAGACTCTTTCTGCCCAGAGAGGCCCGGTCGGAGATGGTCGTTCGGAGAATCGGAGGTTTTTGGGGGGGAGCGCTAGCTATCCCTGACCACAGTCTGGCAAAGACAGGGACCTGTGTTCAGTGGAAAACCATTCCCTCTGGATCGGCCCCTGAGACTGTCAGGTTTTTGATGCCAGATTGTTCATGGGGAGAACTGTTGATGATCGATTTTCTTCATTGACGTTGGAAATTTCTTCACTGCATAGTCGGCCCTGATGGGACATTGCGTGCAGTGATACTCTGGGGGCCCAGCGGCACAGAGCACATTCAAGAGGGTACAAGTGGCGTGTTTTTCGATGTTCCTGTCAATAGTATGGGTCGTCCGAAATCGCTCAGGTCAGCTTCACGCGACGCTGGCGGAGATCACGGAAGTCGTTTCTGGCCTTGTTAGTGACTACGAAATAATTATTGTCGACAATGCTTCGGAAGACGACAGCATTGCCACTTTGAAACACCTGACCAGTTCAGACGGACTTCCCAATCTGGAAGTTTTTGCGCTGACGAAAGAAGTCGACCTGGATACCGCGTCCTGGGTTGGGCTGGAGAGTGCGCTGGGGGATTTCGTTGTCGTGATCGATCCGATGGTCGATGATATCAATTTCCTGTCAACGATGCTAAACGAAACATTGAAGGGTGCCGATGTTGTCTTCGCATCAAACAAAAGGCAACCCAAGCAAAGTGTGGCCTATCGTGTCTGCTCTTTCGCTTTCAATTCACTGTACAAATCTTTTAACGACCTGCACCTTTCAGTTGAGTCGCCGCAATATCGCATTTTGAGAAAAAGCGTAGTGAATTTTATTCTTAAGCATCCCATACCGTCCATTGGTTATCGCCACCTCCCTGCAACGGGTGGTTTTGCCAAAGTAACACTGCATTACTCGATGCAACCCAAAGCGGAACACGCACATAAAAAGCTGGTCGATAGTATTGACCGAGGCGTGAGCTTGCTTGTTTCGACGACGCGCGGACCAATGCGTTTGGTATCGGCCCTCTCTCTTTTTGGGGCGTTGGCGAACCTCGTTTACTCCTTCTATGTCATTGCCATAGCCTTTTTCAAGACAAACGTTTCGCCGGGATGGGTCACCTTGTCGCTGCAGCAATCCGGAATGTTTTTTCTGATCTCCCTCGTGCTCTTGGTGTTGGGGGAGTACATTTTGCACATGGTTAACCTCACCAACGAGGGGCCCCTTTATCATGTGGCATCGGAGTTCACCAGCGCTGTCATGACACGGCGCGAAAAACTCAACGTTGAAGATGATCAGATCATTAATCCCCAGATCTCCTTTGAGAGGAGCCTTTAAGCTCAACGGTAAGATGCTCGATCGGAGAGAGTTTCAAAGGGGATTTTGTGATTGGCATTAAAATATAACAGATCTGACGGGGGGCGCTCCGATTGGGGCGCCTCCCGTGCAGGCCATTTGCTTCGCGGACACATGTCTCCTTGGATCAAGACAGACGCTGGAATGGGTCCCCTCTATGGAGGCTGAACCTGGCAGTTGGCGTGAGTTGAAACGGGGTGGGGGAATATAGCCTTGATTTATGATGCAATCGTGATCGGTGGCGGATTTTATGGAGCAACGATTGCCCACTATTTAAAGACCCAGAGAAAATTTAAAAAAGTGGCTCTCATTGAACGCGGCCAGGGTTTATTGCTTCGTGCCTCCTACAACAATCAGGCACGTGTCCATAATGGCTATCATTATCCCCGAAACTTTACGACAGCGTATCGCAGCCGTGTCAACTTGCCGCGATTTCTAAAAGATTATCCAGAAGCGATCAAGCGTGATTTAACGTGCCTCTATGCAATTTCTCGAAACAATTCCAATGTCTCCGTTAAACAGTTCGAGCGGTTTTGCCACGAAATCGATGCCAGGCTTGAGTCTGCCCCGGAAAAGATGAGTAAACTGTTTGAGACACGATTGATCGAGAAAGTCTTCCTCGTTGAGGAGTATGTTTTTAGCGCCACGAAGTTGGCCGAACTGGTGAAAGAAAAACTGGATGAATGTGGGGTTGAGGTCCGGTTGAATAAGCACGCATCCGTAATCGGGGTCGAACCGGCTGGACTCACCGTGGATGTGGGCGATGGCAGGGATCGGATGAATGGAGCCACCTCCGAGCGATTGAATGCCCACTATATGTTTAACTGCACCTACAGCGCCATCAACCAGTTTACAAGGCAGTCTTTGAAACCACCCACGCCACTAAAGCATGAAATTGCCGAGATGGCACTCATACAGGTACCACCTGTTTTGTCGAACCTCGGTATTACCGTTATGGATGGCCCATTCTTTTCCATGATGCCTTTTCCCGCCAAAGGACTGCACACTTTGTCTCATGTGCGCTACACTCCGCACTGCCACTGGGACGATGCATCAGGGACTGGGCCCTACGAGAAGCTTGATGAATACGACCGGAAAACGCGGGTTGTTCGCATGGTTCGCGATGCAGCACGGTATATACCAGCCATGAACGATGTGCAGTACGTCGAATCTCTGTTTGAAGTCAAAACCGTTTTGCTTAAAAATGAGAGCAACGATGGACGTCCGATTTTATTTGAAAAACATTCCGATTTGCCTGGGTGTTTTTCTATTTTGGGCGGTAAGATCGACAACATCTATGATGTTCTCGAAAGACTGAATGCGGAACCGCTTGATCTGCAAGGCAAATAAAAACAAACTGCGGAGAATTGATAATGTCCCAAGCTTTGATTGGTCACTCAGGATTTGTTGGAACAACCCTTTTGAAACAAAAACCGTTCGATTCGCTTTACCGGTCGACCAATATCGACGAAATTTCCGGTCAATCGTTCGACCTGGTCGTCTGCGCGGCAGCCCCTGCCCAAAAATGGGCCGCAAACCTCAATCCTGAAAGGGATCTTCAAATAATAGAAGGTCTGATCAAGCATCTTGAGACGATTCAATGCGGTCGATTCGTTCTGGTAAGCACTGTGGATGTATTTAAAAAACCGGTGGGTGTCGATGAAGACAGCGAGGTTGACGAATCGGGACTTCATCCCTATGGATTACACCGACGAATGCTTGAGAAATTCGTCGAAAGCCATTTTCCCGGCGCACTGATTGTACGCTTGCCCGGGCTCGTTGGTCCCGGGCTGCGCAAGAACATTATTTTTGATTTTCTCAACAATAACGATCTTCAGAAAGTTGATAGCCGCGGTATCTTTCAGTTCTACCCAATGGTGAATCTGTGGTATGACATCCATATCGCCATTCAGTCAGGGCTAACGCTCATCCACCTCACGGCGGCTCCTGTCAGTGTGTCGGAGATATCTGAAGATGGTTTTGGCAGGCCCTTTGTTCAATCGCTTGAAAATCCGCTTGCCACATACGACATGCAGTCGAAGTATGCCGCTCTTTTCGGCGGTCATGGTTCTTATCAATACAGCAAACGGGAAACGATTCAGTCGGTGCGCTCTTATGCGCAATCGGAGCCTGTCACGATCAAGACGGAAAAAGGAACAGGATGATGCGAATTGCCATTTCCAATATAGCCTGGGAAACCTCGGATGATGAACTCGTCGCATCGTTGCTGAAGAAGCATGATATCGATGCGATTGATATCGCTCCAGGCAAGTATTTTCCCGAGCCCGGACGCGCCAGTTCGGAAGAGATCTCCCGGGTGCGCGATTGGTGGAAGAGTCGGGGCTTTGATATCACCGGAATGCAGTCCCTTCTGTTCGGCACGTCCGGGTTGAATCTATTTGGCTCCGATGATATCCGGTCTGCCATGCTCGATCGTTTGGCCGCCGTATGCCGCATTGCAGCCGGGCTGGGGGCGACAAGGCTGGTATTCGGTTCTCCCAAAAACCGGGATCGCTCGGGATTGACCGACCAAGAAACACAGACTGCGGCCGTTGGCTTTTTTCGGAGGCTGGGGGATATCGCAGCTCGGCATGGGGTGCTGGTCTGTCTGGAGCCTAATCCGGTTTGTTATGGCGCGAACTTTATGACCAGTTCTGAAGAGACGGCATGCATCGTCTCAGAAGTGGCTCACCCGGCTATCCGCATGCAACTGGATACGGGAGCCATGACGATCAACGGCGAGGACGCAGCTTGGGCCATTCGGAAATATTCACCCCTGTTCGGTCACATCCATGCAAGCGAACCGAATCTTGTCACCCTTGGCGACGGGGGCACCGACCATTCCGGTGTGGCGTCTGCGATTCGTGAACGGTTGCCGGGACTGGTGGTGTCGATTGAAATGTTGCCCTCCAAAAACGAATTGAACCAAGTCGCGATAGAGCGTGCTCTTGGAGTGGCCATTCGCCATTACCGGGACGGCATGGCCACTCAAGTGGCGGACACCATATGAAGTGGATGATACTGATCCTTGGAATCGCCTCCAATGCTTCGGCAAGTGTGCTGATCAAACTTGCCATGATACCGCCGAGAAAATTTCCGACTTTTAGCGACCCACTGGAATCTTTGAGGAACTGGCCATTCTGGTTGGGATTAATGCTCTATGGGTCTGCCTTTTTGCTTTACGCTGCGGCACTGGCCCGTCTCCCTCTGAATATTGTCCAGCCTGTCCTGACCGCTGGGGCTGTCGCCACTGTGACACTGTTATCCGTTCTCCTGTTTAAGGAACCCCTTCATTGGGCGAGAGGTGCGGGGATTTTCCTGGTCATTGCCGGAGTGGCATTGATCACCGCTCGAATTGGCTAAAAAAAGAGTATATCGATAATGGCGTCAGTCATACCTCCAGAAGAGCATTCCCGTTGGCAAGTGCCTGCATTTGAAATGCCAATGTGGCTTGGAAAACGACATCCCTTTTGTGTTGTTATTCCGGTCATCAATGAGGGCGTCCGGATCGGAAATCTGCTTGATCGAATGAAATCCTGCAAAATTGCAGATATTGCGGACATCATCATCGCAGATGCCGGCAGTACGGATGGTTCTCTGGAGATTAATTCGCTCAAAGCCAATGGTGTTCGAGGATTGTTGCTCAAGACGGGGCCGGGGAAATTGAGTGCGCAACTGCGCTGCGCCTATGCCTTTGTCCTTGAAGAAGGGTACGAAGGCATTGTTACGATTGATGGCAACGACAAGGATGATCCGGAAGCCATTCCACGATTTATTGATGCACTCAAGGATGGGGTCGACTTTGTCCAGGCATCCCGCTTCGTCGAGGGAGGGATTGCAGAGAACACACCAAAGGTGAGACTTCTCGCGATACGATTGCTTCATGCGCCTTTGCTGAGCCTGTTTTCAGGGTTCCCCTGGACAGACACGACCCAAGGTTTTCGGGCCTATAGCAGAAGGGTGTTGCTTGACCCGGGGGTTGCGCCCTTTCGGGACATTTTCTTGACCTATGAACTACTGGCGTACCTTTCTTATCGGGTTCCGAAACTGGGCTACCGTTGTATTGAGTTGCCTGCGACAAGGAGATACCCGGCAACGGGCAAGATTCCGACCAAGATCAGAGGCATCAGCGGGAATCTGTCCGTCCTCAATGTGTTTATTCGAGCCTGTTTTGGAGCATACGATCCAATTTCAAAAAAATAATGCATAAGGGTCGCTGATCAACAAGTCCTGTAAACGGCCTCGATTCCTTTTTACGGCTGATATGGCTATGTCACTGAGAGAAGGAGCAGAGTGGGTAACAGAACCGTGGTGGTGGTGTAAAAGGAGATGGCCCCCTTGCTCCCGATGGAAAAAGCCTCAGAAATGGGAAAGGGAATAGACTTATCATCCTGATATAAAAATGGGCTCCCATACAGGGGAGCCCATTTTTGAGAAAATAAGGAAGGTTGACCTTATGACTTGTCCTGAAGCTCTTTCCGGTTTCTGAGCCCCATCACACCCAGCATGGCCATTCCGGTTCCGAACAGGAGCCAGGTTGAAGGTTCAGGAGTTCCCGAAGGGGAAGGTGAGACTGACACCAATGAGAGGGTGACTGCTCCGTTCCCCAGATTATCACCGGAGATGGCGACTGACGGAGTTCCGAGAAAGAAAGAACTGCCGCCGAAGCCGTTTCCGCCGACGGGTTCGGCTCCTCCTACACCGCCAGTGTAGCCACCGCCACCACCGCCGTCGCCACCGCCACCACCGAAACCGCCAGGTGCAGTGAAGTTGTTACTGCCGCCTGTGCCACCGAAACCGCCAGCCCCGGCTCCGCCGCCGTTGACGAAGCCAAATCCGCCGCCACCGGCTCCGCCGTAGGTGCCGTTAACACCGTTGCCGTAGAAGCCGCCGCCGCCGCCGCCCATTCCGGTGGTTCCGCCGCCGTAGAAGCCACCGCCGCTGCCATTGCCGGATGGACTGATGATTCCTGGTCCGCCGCTGATGGTGTTGGTGGGGTCCGTAACGCTTCCGCCGCCGCCGCCGCCGCCGGCAACCACGAGCGGGGTTGATGAGAGAAGAGAATTACCCAAAGCAACGAAGCTGCCGCCACCACCGCCGCCCCAGCCGCCGCCGCCGCTGATTTCACCGCCCATGCCGCCTACCAAAACATGGAGAACCTCTCCGGAGGTCAGGGAAAGGTCCCCTCCAATTTCAGCTCCGGCCCCACCGTTGCCGTAGCCGTTGCCGCCTTGTGCCCCATAAGCGGTAATGTC
>JAKAYF010000067.1 GCA_021816465.1 Nitrospirota bacterium | reverse complement strand
AGATCTTCTTTTTCTGCTGATAGCAGATGTCCTTGAAGGAAGCTCCGGGATCAATCCGCTCCGAGTACCACATTGCGAGACGGTTCGCGCCTTCATGATCCACAAAAAGGCGGTTCATCCTGTTTAAAAAATCGTACCCGGTCGTGCCATTGACCGGCCAATGGCTGTCAACCTGCTCATCCTCAAGCAGAATCTTCTCCACCCATATGTCGGGGCTCAGGGACGATCCCGATGCAAGGGACAGTTCCTCTGACAATGTCTTCAGGTAACCTTCGGGGTCGGACAATCCGTCGACGTGGTCGACCCTGACCCCCGAGATCCATCCTTTTTTCCAAAGGGAGATCACCAACCCATGAAGGGCCGAAAAGACACCCGGATCCTCTGTCCTGATCCCGACAAGATCTGCAACATCAAAAAATCTGCGGTAGTTGAGCGTTCTGGTTACCGTCTTCCAATGGGAAAGCCAGTAAACCTGGTCATTGATGATCCTGTCCAGCCTGTCCCAGGAAGACGGAACGCTGCGAACGCCCCGGTAAGAGGCGACTGTCTCGGAAACAGCCCTTTTAAAATCGGGATCCTTCCTGAAAAGACTCCACAGTTTTCCAAGGACAGACCGTGACTTCCGGATTCTCATCCGGTTTTTTCCGGGTTCCCTGCTCTTACCGGAAAGATCTTCAACGGCCTCGAGAATTCGCGAAGACTCCATTCTTCCGACATGATCTTCCGGCTTCTCCTTGATAAAGTGACGGTATCGCTCATCGATATCCGATACAATCGGAAGGATGGAAAACGGTGAAACAGGAAGCCGGTTGTCCCAGTAGTAAATGGCAAACCCCTGCTGGTCATAGTCGAGCCTCAGTTCTCCGCTTTCAAGAACCCGGGCATAAGGGGCCCCAAGAACCGGGAGGCTGATCCTCTTGTTGAGTGCCTCCTGCGGAGGATCCCAGTCGATATCGAAGAAAATGGCAAAGGGGGAGAGCTCCCCGTATTCGAGAACATCCCGCCACCACCTGTTTTCAAAATGGGCGGCCATATGGTTCGGAACAATGTCCAGAACCAGTCCCATCCCTTTTGCAGAAAGAGCTCCGGACAATCGGGAAAAATCGGCGGTCGTGCCAATCTCGGGGTTCAGGCTGGCAGGATCCGTAATATCATAGCCATGGGAGCTTCCCGTCCTGGCCCTGAAAAGAGGAGATGCGTACAATGACGACACTCCAAGCGCATCGAGGTAAGAAACAAGCCTGAATGCATCATTGAAGCGAAAGTCTTTTGAAAAACCCATCCTGTATGTTGCCGCCGGAAAAGAACTCACGCCCCCTCCTCCCCATAAACCGCTATTTCAAAAGGAGCGAACGCCCTTTTTTCGAAAAAGGTTTCCCCCGTTTCCTCTAACGCAACGCCCATTCCGCCCCATTGTTCATCCTCAGAGTCCAGAAGCCTTCTCCATTTTCCCGAAATGCCCGGAAGAGCTCCCTCAGGACTGATCGCCTGCTCCGACAGGTTGGCAACGATCAGGAGACCCTTGCCTCCCCCCTGCCGAAGAACAACCAAAAGATTCCGGGAGGAAGAGATGATCCGGCAGTCCGGACCGGGAAGTTTTTCTGGAGGAAGAAGGGCAGGATGCGTTTTTCTCAGACGAATCAGTTCCCGATAAAAGGAAAAAAGCTTTTCGGAATCCCCGGACCTTTCCCCGGGATCAAGCCCCGACAATCTGGATCGTTCAAAAACTTCAAGGCCTTGGGGATCGAGATGTTCGACCCATCCGGAAAATTGGGCAAACTCCCTTTTTCTCCCCTCGCGAACCGCCTCGATCAGATCCCTGTCTCCATGGCTCGTAAAATAGTGGAAAGGGTTGGGCTCGCCAAACTCTTCCCCCATAAAAAGAAGGGGTAGAAAAGGCGATAGAAGTGTCAGCCCCGCAGCCAGTCGAAGGCGATTCTTCTCCATGTTCGCCGAGAGCCGGTCGGCTCCCGGACGATTGCCCACCTGGTCATGGTTCTGGGAAAAAACGACAAAAGAAGACCCCGAAAGCCCCATCGGGGAAGATCCGCGCCGACGGCAAAAGGAAGGGGCATATTCCCCCTGGTAGAGGAACCCTTCGGAGTAGATACGGGGAAGATCCGCTGCTCCGGAAAAATCCTGATAGTATCCTTCGCCTTCCCCCGTCAGAAAAACATGAAGGGCATGGTGGAAGTCATCGCTCCACTGGCTGTCGAAACCGATTCCATTTTCCTGTTCGGAAAGCACCGTCCTGCGGTCGTTCTGATGGGACTCGCCGATCAGGTGGACCGCTCTTCCCCTTTTTTGCGCAATCTGGCGGGAAAGCCTTGAAACATCGGTCAGGAATGGGACCGGGGACTGGTCGACAATGGCATGGATGGCATCGAAGCGGAAACCGTCAACATCGAACACTTCAAGAAAGTACCGGAGGTTTTCCAGAAAAAAATGTCTGACATGATCGCTGTCCGGACCATCAAAATTGATGGCATCACCCCATGGCGTCCTGGAAACCTTTGAAAAATAGGGACCAAATTTCCCGAGATAGTTTCCTTCCGGACCAAGATGGTTGTAGACCACATCCAGGATGACGGACAGTCCCCGCTCATGACAGGCCCTGACAAGACGGGCAAAACCATCGGGCCCGCCATAGGATTCCTGGACGGCAAACAGGTAAACACCGTCATACCCCCAGTTTCTTTCCCCCGGAAAAGAAGCGACAGGCATGACTTCAATCGCAGTGACCCCGAGACTTACGAGGTGGTCCAGATGGCCTATGAGACCGTCAAAGGTTCCAGCACCGCTGAAAGTTCCCACATGAAGCTCATAAAAGATGAGAGATTCAAGACTGTGCCCCTGCCAGCCAGAAAGGGGAGGAGAAAATGCCTTGTCAGGGAACCAGACCGCGGATGGGTTATGCACACCCTCAGGCTGCCATCTCGATACAGGGTCAGGGAATCTGCCGATCCCTTCAAGGTGGAAAAGGTAGCGGGTGCCACGGGGCACATCGGAAAGCTCGAGACGGTGGTAGCCGTTCCCTTCAGGAATCATCGGAAGGAATGACCCGGTTTTGTCCGGCAGGACAAGCTTGACCTCCTGACATTCGGGAGCCCAAAGCCTGAAAAGTGTCTTGCCGTCTTTTTGCAGGACAGCACCGAGCGGCCCCAATTTCTGGTCAAGGGCGATTGAGTCGACAACACTTCGGGAAATCAGATGGCGGTCAACATACTCCATGAAACTGATCTCCTTTCGGTTTTCCTCCGGGAGAGGCAATCATGATGACTTCAAAAACATTAAAAAATGAAGGCATGTGGACAGGATCGCGAGTTGTGTTCCCCCACTTCCCATGCATGGGGCAGAGAACACAGAGTATAGAATAGCACAGAGGAATACCGGAGCGGTTCGATCCAATCGGGATTGGACCTGAATCGCTCGGAAAATGTCCTCTCCCCCAAAAAAACTAGCATGAAAAAGATGAATCTAGCAAGCTTTTTCCGGCCTATCCATAAAAAAATCCCGTCACAAAAGTATTAAGGGATCATTTTTCCAAGAAGTGGCTTTTTTCGGTCAATCACTGTGACCGTTCTCCCCGAAACGAGCCGTAGCCCTTCGGGGATTTTGTCGAGATGGACTCTGACCGGAATCCTCTGGGCAAGTCTCACCCAGCTGAATGTCGGATTGACATCGGGGGGGTCTCCCGGCTTTTCGTGTCTCTCCCTGTCGCGAATCCCCCCGGCAATACCGCTGACATGGCCCCAGATGGATCGGTGGTCGCCCATTACCCGGACTTCGACCGGATCTCCGATGTGGATCCGCGACAGTTTTGTCTCCTCAAAATATCCGTCCACATGGAGAGAGTCCGTATCGACGAGGGAGAGAACGCCCTCTCCCCTGTGGACATAATCACCGGGCTCAAGAGTCATGTTTGCGATCTTTCCGTTCACCCGGGCCCTGACATCGGCACGCTTCTGGTCGAGGATGGCAATGGAAAGCCTTGCCATTGCCTCCTGGTAGTCGGAGCGCGATTTCTCAAATCGGGCCTCCATATTTCTTGCCACTTCCCTCGTTGCATCTCCATTGACCATCAGCTGGTGGTATCTTCTCGCATTGCGACCGGCTTCATCCATGACCGCCATCGCCCCTGAAACCCTCGCCCTGGCGAGCAGGATCGCAATGCTGAAACGATCAGGATCGATGCGAAAGAGGATCTCCCCTTTTTTGACCTGATCATTTTCGTGTACCAGAACCTGAGAAACCAGTCCCGAAACATCAGGCGCCACAGAGATGAAATCCGCACGGATTTTTCCGTCACGCGTCCAGGGAGCCTCAAGGTAATACACCCACAATCGCCATGCGACAAAGGACGCAAGAAGAAATATCACAAAGGTGACAGCGATACGCGAAACAAGAGACGGACTTCCAGCCAATGGTCCTCCTTAACCCAGAAAAGCAACGACAATTCCCGAAACAATAACCCACAGGGCAATGTCCACAAGGGAACGGTGCCATACCAGACGGTAAAATCCAATCCTGACAAAAAAGAGCCTGAGCCACCCGAGAAGGAGAAAGGCAATCACGCCCCAGACGAGAAATGGCGGAAAAAACAATCCCAGAAGATCGATTTCTTTCATCTCACGGCTCCGCCATGTGCTGATCTGAACCCGCCTCCGTCAAGGGTCCAGCGGAGACTTGCCAGAAGAGAAAGCGTCTCGGCTTCAACATCCAGATCCACGGACGTGACGACAGCCGTCCAGACCTCGTCAAACAGGCTCTTGACCGAAGCCTTTCGGGTCTGGTCCGGACGATCATAATACTCTCCGATGGCATGGATGAGGCGAGAGAGCGGCTCTCCCAGACCGGATGGCAATTTTTCCCGCATTTCGGCCAACCGGATCAGGTCAAGACCGACAACCATCTCATAGAGTCCGTCCGGAAGTTTTTTCCTTTCTTCCAGAGCAATGACCCCCATCCTCGACATCAGGGGAGCGATCCTGTCAAACATCCGGTCAACAAAAACCTCACGCTCCATCTTTCCCTGAAGCATGGCCAGCTGCCTGAGTTCAGCATGAAGCGATGCCAGGATCCTCCGTATGCTAAAGGAAACACCGACGGACCGGACCAGAATCGTTGAAAGCGCTGCCAGAAAAACACCCACAGCTTCTGAAATGGCCGTATTCCATGCATGGGCAAAATCCGCATGATACGTCGACTGCAAGGCAATCAGTCCCGAGAAGCCAATCATGAACGGAAGAACCTTCAGTGGACCATCCGGTCTGGCCAGCATCACTCCCGCAGGCAGAAGTGCCAACGACAGGACAAACATCAGTCCCCAAAAATCATGCATTTTTGGAAGCAGAAAAAAAAGGGTAAACAGCCCTGCCGCCGACCCTATGTTGATCTTGGCCAGAAAGTCCAGGATCGCCACGGACGGATCATCCATGGCTGCAAAAAATGTCCCGCTGACCGCAGCCATCATCGCCGCGGCAAAACCGTCGGGCCAGTCCAGAGACCGCCACAAGAAGATGGAAGCCAGTACTGCCAGCGAAACAGCCAGCGCCGACAAAAGAGGGAGGAGCGGGTCACGGAACACAGAGACCCGGCCTTTTGGTGGAGGAGGCTCCTCCACACCGCCATGAGCAATCCTCTGGCGCATGTGCCTGCAGTCTCCCCAGATCAGGATCAAGTCGTGAAATCGCACGGAAAGACGCTCCATCAAGGATCCCAGCTCCGTAGGGATCGCCATGGCCTCCGTCATTTTAAAAGGAGCTCCATGGCTCATAAACCAGCGGGAAACCATCAGATCCATTTCTTTTGAGGAATGATGGCTCTTTCCCGTTATCCAGTCGGAAACCTCGCCGCCAAGAATGTCCATCTCCTCCGAAAGTTCCGGAGATATCTTCAAAAGAGCCTTTCGGTGGATCCCCAGATCGACAAGAACAGGAAGCAGATCACGCATGCGGAACATCAGTGCATCAAGCCACCCGATCGCTCTCGGATCGGGGGATTCGTACGCCGCATGGATCCCCATCGCCGATATTGCCGATATTTCCGCACCAATGCCATGAGGAAACCCGGGGGTTCCCCTTCCGGAAATCTCCTCCCCACCCCATTTTGCAACATGGGAAATCCACTGATCCATTTTTGAAAGCAACAGGGGAGTAACCTGCCGGGGAAAGAAAAGTTCATGGACAAGGAAGGTCGTCAAAACCCCCAGAACCACTTCTTCAACACGTGACCTTGCCAGGAGAAAGATTGTCCCGGGAGAATCCACCGCAGGAAACCCGATAAGCGCCGCGGTATACCCCCCCAGGATAAACCCGTAGCTTCTGGGAGAACCGTCGTAGAGAGACAAAAAAAGGCAAAAAGCGATCCAGAGGCATATCGCAAGGGAAAAAAGTTCAGGGGAATTGATCAGAAGAGGCATGACAAAAACAATAAAACTGGCACCCACGACCGTGCCGATAATGCGATAAAGGGCCTTCGACTTGATCATTCCCGAATAGGGCTGGGCGATGATCAGCACGGTTACCAGAGCCCAGTAAGGTTGTGGAAGGTTCAGGGAAAAGGCAATGTAAAGAGCCAGCCCGGAAGCGAGCAGGGTTTTCAGTGAAAAGAGAAGATCTCCTGGAAAAGAATTCGAGAGAGAAAATGGAAGCAATCCGTCCAAATCCTTCAAAGAAGTCCCCATACAGTATCCATCAAACACACCCTCCCCTTCAAAAGCTCCACTTGGTATTTTATGTTCGGCAAAACACTACTACAAGCATTCCGTCTCATGTTTTCCTATCCAAACAACAACTCGCCATTTTCATAAAGATAAACACCAATGGCCCATGCAATCAAAGGAGAGCACAACCGTGGCCGGTCCGATCCCCATACCTTTCCAGCCTCACACCCCAAAAATAGAATCCCATTGCAACCACTGACGTCCATATCATCTCGAAAATCAGCCCACAACAAGAAGATTGATCGTGTTCAAAGAAATAACAAGTTTTCCAAGATTCCTGCCGATAAGATCATTGAGAAGAGTAGCCAGCTCAGTTGGCAATCTTTCAGGAAAAGGCGGATCATAATTGAACACCCGTTCGTATCGCCATGCACCTTCGGCCTGAATCAGCCGATGCTCACCAGTTTCACCGTTCCCACGGGTGAAGTTTTCACGATTCTTCCCTTGGCCCCGATAAAAGCTGACACCCTTACGACTTTTTGAGCGGCCTTTACGTCCTTTCCATCATGGAAACACAATTTGAAGCGATCTGACGGGAATTGGACGAAATTCACCTAAAAGAGCTCTCCCATGGGAGCTGGAGGTGGTTCAATGCTGACATCGGTGGCAAAGCGGCGCTTCCCCGACTGGAAGTCCAAAGTCCTGTTTCTCCTATTCATGCTCCTCCTGCTGCTCTTTCTCTTCAGGTGTCTTTGGTTCTGTCTCTCGACCCGGCCCGACTTTACCCACGGACTATCGCCACAGAATCCGTTCTTTTTCGAAAAGACCCGAATGCCTTTGCAGAGCTTGACGGGGCAAGATGGCCAATTTCTCTTCGATTCGGCCCATCTCCATCCCCCCGAAGTCCGACCAATGGCTTTATCAAGAAATCAAACAAGTTCTTGACATCCCTTTAAAAAATATTTCACCCCTACATTTCATCGATGGAAGCGTTCCCGACGCAAAAAAACCATCGATCGCAAATTCTCCGGTCAAATGGGCAACATTCCCTGCTCTTTACTCATTGGATCCCCGAAAGGTACGACACCGCACAGACCGCTTTTGAAAAGATTGCTAGTCTTGCAACATGAATGGTGATTTCCCTGAAGGCAACGAGGAACCTGTCCAGACAAAATGGAAACGCACCGGGGAGACCGCATATGAGTGAAAAGAAAAAACGGGCTCAGAACCCTAAGGCTTCTGACCTGGACAAATCCAGCCATGATAACGAGGGGAAATACCTCACGACTGACCAAGGGTTGCGCATTAACGATGATCAAAACTCTCTCAAATCTGGGGAGCGCGGGTCTACCCTGCTGGAAGACTTTATTCTTCAGGAGAAAGTCACTCATTTTGATCACGAACGGATCCCTGAACGCGTGGTGCATGCCAGAGGTGCCGGAGCGCACGGTTACTTCCAGGTATACGAAACACAAGCCAGTCTGACGAAAGCAGGTTTCCTCCAGGATCCATCTGTAAAAACACCGGTATTCGTCCGTTTTTCCACTGTGGCTGGTTCTCAGGGATCCTCTGATCTCGCGCGTGATGTGCGGGGCTTTGCTGTGAAATTTTATACCCAGGAAGGCAATTATGATCTGGTGGGGAACAATATGCCGGTCTTTTTCATTCAGGATGCAATCAAGTTCCCTGACCTGATCCATGCCGTCAAACCCGAACCGCACAATCAGATTCCACAAGCGGCCACCGCTCACGATACCTTCTGGGACTTCATTTCCCTGATGCCCGAATCCATGCACATGGTCATGTGGATCATGTCCGATCGCGCCATTCCAAGGAGCCTTCGCATGATGGAAGGATTTGGCGTCCATACCTTCCGTTTGATCAATTCTGAAGGCAAGTCGCGCTTCGTAAAGTTTCACTGGAAACCGCTGCTTGGTGTGCATTCCGTGATCTGGAACGAGGCACTGAAGATCTCTGGGCAAGATCCTGATTTTCAACGCAGGGATCTATGGGAATCAATTGAAAACGGCGACTACCCGGAGTGGGAGTTTGGAGTACAAATTGTTGAGGAAGAAGACGAACACAAGTTTGATTTCGATCTGCTAGACCCCACCAAGCTCATTCCTGAAGAGCTCGTTCCTGTGCAGCGCATCGGCAAAATGGTTTTGAACCGTAATCCGCTGAACTACTTTTCAGAGACTGAGCAGGTTGCCTTCCATCCAGGACATCTGGTTCCTGGCATTGATTTCACGAATGACCCGCTGCTGCAAGGCCGATTGTTTTCCTATACAGATACCCAATTGACACGTCTGGGGGGGCCAAACTTCCACGAGATCCCGATCAACCGGCCGGTAGTGTCTGTAGACAACAACCAGCGGGACGGACATATGCGGCAGTCCATCGATGCAGGGAAAGTG
>JAKAYF010000066.1 GCA_021816465.1 Nitrospirota bacterium | reverse complement strand
CTGCTGTGAGAAGGCAGGGACTGCTGCATCAGGTTAAACATATCCGTTACAATGGGAACAATATTTGTCCGTCCGGAACGCTGAAAACTTTCCATGTCGGGACGAACAAGAAGCCATGGAACACCCTTTCGAAGAGTAACAGCGATTTCCGAAACCAACGGATCAGATACCCATCGGGACTCGATCGCTTCAGGCTGGATTTTTTTCCCGTTTGGAAGGACCAGAAGCTCTTTTAATCGTCCGGTCAGGGTCACATAACCATCGGATAATTCCCCCCTGTCCCCGGTCGAAAACCATCCATCCCTGTCAACGAGAGGCTCTCTCTTATGCCGATCAAGCCAATAAGATGTTGCCACATTGTCTCCCTTGACCTGGACCTCCCCCGCTTCGGATATTCTCACGGAAACACCTTCGAGAGGCCTGCCCACAGAACCGATTTGAAATGCCTCCGGAACATTGAAGGAAACGACCGGGGAGGTTTCCGTCAAGCCATAACCCTCCATAAGCATCAATCCGAATCCCAAAAAATCTTCAATGATGACAGGATCAAGCGGTGCCCCTCCAGATGACAGGGCCCTCAAAGACCGACCGAATCGGGCATGCACCGCCGGAAAAGCCATTTTTCCGATTGAAGGGAATCCCATTCTGGAGAAATTTCTCACCGCTGGAGCCAAAATCTTTCTTGCCACAAACTCTTTGAGAGCCCCCTTTTGGCGAACTCCTTCCATCAGTTTTTGGTGAAATCCCTCCCAAATCGCCGGCACTCCAGGAAACAGGGCGATATCCAGATTGGATAGACACCATCCAATCGTTTTTGGATGGTTATCCGGAACAAAAACGGGGACAGCTCCCAAAAGAATGGGCAGATGAAAAAGTCCCATTGCCGGATAGGCGTGATGAAGCGGCAACATGCCAAGGACCTTGTCTCCCTTTCTGTAAACATGAAGCTTCTCGAAAGAGAAAACATCGGACAGAATATTCTTGTGTGTCAGGGGGACTCCCTTTGCCATTCCAGTCGTTCCTGAAGTCATCAAAAGAAATGCAACATCATCTGTTTTTCCCTGAGCACACCTTGTTCCGAGAGCATTGACAGCCGCATCTCTTTCCCCGGAAGACAGTGAAAAGTCCGTGGACACATTGACGATTTCTCCCGACCACAAATCAGCTACCGATGAAGCAGATTGTGAGATCACCACCAGTCGGTCTGCATCAAAGTTCTTGAGATGAAAGACCATTTCGGCCGAAGGCATCAGGTGGTCGATCGCCATGACAGTTGCACCCCGTCCAAGGATTGCCATGGCCACCAGAATCCAGGTCATTCCGGGTGGCCCTGTCATCCCCACTACCATGCCCGGATCAATCCTGATCTGATCCATCAGTTGAGCCACTCTGGCTGAAGCCATCTGTCCATCATAAGCCACCGGGATCAGTCGGCCATCTTTCTGGAGAATATCCATCCCCAAAACATCTCCGGGCTCTTCCTTTATTCTGCGGAAAAAACCTTCGAACAGGGTTTGAGGACGTTCCATGGTCATAACCTCTTTCCTTTCACTGGAGGTAACTCAATCGTTTCATGAAGTTTCGGCATGACCATATTGCTCCAACCGATGGATGGAAGCTTTTCGGAAAATCCGGTCATGGAGCGTTTTTCTCCATGAACCAGAAAAACCTGATCCGGAACCTGCATGCTTGAACACCAGGCGAGCAGGTCACTTTGGTCGGCATGTGCCGAAAACCCATTGATCATGTGCGTCTGAATCCGGACATCACGCATCTCCCCGAGAAGACGAACTTTCTTTTCCCCATTCACAATCGCCCGACCAAGGGTCCCTTCCGCCTGATAACCCACAAATATCAAAGATGATAAAGGATTATCAATATGTCGCTCAAGATGATAAACAATCCTTCCTCCGGAAATCATGCCTGATCCCGCCATAATGACAGCATCCCTCCTGACAGCGTTGATCTCCTGGGAGTCATGAATGGATCGGGCCGTCACAAGTCCCGGGAAAGAAAACGGGTCAATCCCCTGAGAAATAAAAGACTCCAGTTCGGGAGAGAGTTCGCTTCGGAATCGTTCGAACACCTCCGTGGCAGACAGGGCCATCGGCGAATCCAGAAAAAAGAAAGTCCCTGGCGGAACTCTTTCTTCCCGGAAAAATTGTCCGAACACCCACAAAAGTTCCTGGGCCCTTTCCAACGCAAATGTCGGAATCAGGACATTGCCCCCACCAGCCAATGTTTGGGCCAAAACACGGGCCAGCTCCTCAATCGAGTCCTGTCTGGATCGATGGAGTCGATCACCATAGGTCGTCTCTACAAGGACATAATCAGAGTCCGCGGGAGGGGACCATGGCTTGACCAATGAAACGTTTTTTGGACCGAGATCCCCTGAAAAAAGAATTTTGGTTGTGCTCCCTTTCTCTCGAACCGAAACCTGTATGGAAGCTGAGCCAAGAATATGGCCGGCATCATGAAAGGTTGCGGTTATATCAGGATGGATCTTCACAGGAATTTTGAGGGCAACCGTCTGAAACAGCGCCATCGTCTCGATCACATCGGAAATATTATAGGAAGAGTCATCTCTCTTATGAATGATTCCTTTTGCATGGTTGTGGCGTCTGTCTCTTGCTTCCTCATGAAGGTGTGCCGCATCCTGAAGAACGATCCCTGAAAGAAGCCGTGTGGGCTGGGTTGAGTAGATCGGTCCACGAAACCCTTGCCGGAAAAGAAGTGGAAGCCGTCCACAATGGTCAAGGTGGGCATGGGTCAATAAGACCGCATCAATTTCACGCGGATCAAATCCAAAAGAGTCCGACTGGCCACCAAAAAGCTCATCCGCCCCCTGAAAAAGACCACAGTCCACAAGAAGTCGAAATCCGTCCATTTCAAGAAGATGACAGGAACCTGTCACACAAGAAGCCGCACCGTGAAAAGAAATTTTCATCCATTTTCCTTTCTTCCGAGAATCGTCAATTAAGGGGTATTTTTCCGGTCCATCCTAACAAATATAGAACAGATCCCTCCAGAATTACTCTGTTGCGGAATGCTCTCCATTAAAAAAAGCTTCCACAGCTCTGATCGTGTCAATGGGAAAGAGGACTCTGAAGACGCCCTGATCCATCGTTGAGCGTGGCGGAAGCAGCCCCCTGAGAAAGAGAAAGTAGCCTCCTCCAAAATCCCGCTCATAGGAATAGCTCTCTCCGATGCATGCCTTCATGTGACGATGAAGGGCTACCGTATAAAGAAGCGCCTGAAGAAAGTAGCCACCGGAAGTGAGGGCATCATGAAGTTTTTCTTGCGAATAGTCCATTGGGTTTGGTCCGAGGTCATTTGTCTTATAATCCACAAAGGCCACCTGCCCTTCATGAAAGAAAAAAAGATCGACCGCTCCCGACAGCATTCCGTTCAAATCGTTATAAGCACTTGATTCGACCGCCCACTCTTCTGGCAAAGGGATCGAAAGATTTCTTAGCAACGCATAAAATCGTGGAAGATTGTATCGTTCCATTGGAAAGGAAAAAGACAGTTCCATGACTTTTTTTTCCCTTGGAATCTCACCGATCTTCAAAGATTTCCCATCGATCGGAGTTGCCAGGCAGGTAGAGACCATCTCCAACGCATTTTTCAGATCATCCCTTTCCAAAAATCCACGAAGTTCAAGTCTGGAGCGAACAAACTCGACCCACTTTTCACCTTCAACACCCATATCGGCATTTTCCAAAAGTTCATGGATCAACGTTCCTGTCCTCGCCCCTCTCGCCAACCCTCCCCGGGGAATCTGTTTCTCGAAAAACACATCACGCTCCGGATAAGGCTCCTCATCAACAGACACATCCTCAAAAAAATGCGCGATTGAAGTAAAACTCTCATGGATCCAGCCTCTTCGATCCGGAAAAAATCCTTCATCCGCCACTGGTTCATCAAAAGCTTTCTGATCTTCGAGAAAATCCTCTATCACGATCGGTCCGGAAAGCTCTTCAGAGATCTCAAGGGGTTCTGCAACAATTGTCCCGCCAGAAAGATCCTCCGCCATTTTTGCCAGGATCCAGGGCGTCAGAGTCTGACCTCCAGCGGACTCATCTTCCAGAACATTCTCGGGGTTTTCGGGAGAAAACGATTTCAGCAACCCCAGAAGCAACCATAAAAAAGGCGATGGGTTCGAAACCGGAAGCAGACCCTCCTTTGTAGACTGATCGTTTAAAACAATACTGACATGGTATCGGGCTCTTGTGAGGGCGACATAAAGGATTCTTAGCTCTTCTGAAAAAGAGTCATTTTTGGATCTTTGGATTGCCTCTGTGTCCATTTCATCCTCAAACCACAGAGATGGAGGTGAAACAGAGGAAATGGACGGGTCCCTTTTCTTCAATGGAAAAGAAATCTTCCCAGGTTTCAGGACAAAAGGACAAAAAACGACATCAAACTCAAGCCCCTTGGCTTTGTGGACGGTCATGATCCGGACAGCATTGGCTGCACCTTCTGCCCTCAAGATCTCTTCCTCCCCGGCAGGAAGCTCTTCCGATCGGCGAATGGCTCGGGAAAAACGCGCAAGAAGCCGTTCTGGAAGAAGATTTTCTTCTGACTCCCACATATGGAGAAGCTCGAGAAGATGATTCAGATTGATCCACTTTCTTTTTCCATCAACAAGTCCCGCAAGATTTTTTTCAATCGACAGGGCCGAAATCATGGACATCCCCGTTCGATAGATCCCTGATGACTCCCATTCTTTTCTGAGAAGGGAGAAGATCCTGAGTCTCTCTTCTTTGGACGGGAGGTCGGACTTCAGATCTTTCAGGGACTGAAGCTCCTCACCCACAAGCTCGCTTGTCAAAGCGGCAAGGATGCCGGAAAAACCTCCATGGCCAAGGATCGCCAACAGAATCCACTCAAGCTCTCTTGCCTCAGATGAATCCAGAACAGAACCATCTTTCTCCACAAGAGAAGGAATACCCAAGAGACCCAACTCTTGTTCAACCTCATGTGCTTCCCTGGTTTTCCGGACCAGAACGGCAATTTCCGAAGGCAAAACAGATTTTTCTCCCATTTTTGACTTTGACTCGGGGCAAAGGATACGGTGAATCTCCCGAGCAGTGGCTCTGGCAACGAGAACATCCTCCGAACTTCGGAGAGTGTCGTCTGGCTCCGTATGGGAATCTCCCTTTTGAGATAAGGACTCCTTGACCAGAATCCTCATGGGGGAAATCCTCTTTCCGGAGATCTCCAGGAGGCTGTTTCGGGAGGAAGCACAATGGACTTCTGGAGCCAGAACATGTTGATTCGAAAAGGGAGATGGATGATTCGAATAAAGAAGATTCAGGGCGGAAAGAAGGGAGGAGGATTGTCTGTACGACGACAAAAGACCATATAGATGCCCCCCCATTTTCTCCCTGAATTGAAGGTAACTTTGGAGATCTGCGCCCCTGAAGTGATAAATGGATTGCTTTGGATCTCCCACAAAAACCATTGACGGTGCGGGTAAAGGGCAATCTCCCGATTCGGATTTTCCGATTTTCAACAGAAGGGAAATCTGACAGGGATCGGTATCCTGAAATTCATCGACCAGAAAAACCTTGAATTTGGAGCGGATTGCCTGAAGAATAAGCCTTGATTCGGGAGAATCAGGATTTTCTTCCTCCTCTTTCTCAAGAATTCCAAGAAGGAGCAAGAGAGCATCATCCTGGAAACGGATTTGAGCAGATTTTTTATTCTCTTCCAGAATTTTGCCGACATGGTCCATCATGCGCCGGACAAATGCTTTCGATGCCTCCTCCCATATTTCCCGCAGAACATCGATTGAAGCGCCAAGCTCCCCAATCGCATTTTTGAAGATGGGATTCTTGCATTTTTTGACATCAAGAGCCCGCTTTATCCTTGAGGACTGATCGCTTTTTGCGCAAAGAATGTTGAAAGGAAAGTCTCGATCTGACAAGAGATTGTTCCTCTCGGATGAGTCCTCCTGAACAGATAATTCATCAATAATCTTTTTTCTCTTCAAAACCCTAGAAAAGGCTTCTTCAAGGAGGTCTTTTCCCGGACCGGACAAAAGCCCCGGATCCGATACCGGCCATCCTCCCTGGGCAAGAGAAAGAACTCGGGAGGTCAAGCGGGAAGGGTCAGGCTTTGGATTTTCGAGGAAATCCCCGTTATAAAATGCAAGAGTTGTGATCCCCTTTTGAAACCAGTACCTTCTGAGCGCCGGATTGATCCGCTCAAGATCCTCCCTTAAAAACCGGGCAGTTGCCTCAAACACATAAGGGTCCGTCCGGGTGACAATCTCTCTTTCTTCAGTTATGCCCGCAAGATGCATGATTTCAGAGAGTAGACCCTGATAGAAGGAGTGAATCGTCCGGATCACCACACGGTCAAAATCAAGCATGGCCCGTTCGATTCTGGAGGAAGCCTCTTCAGGAGAAACATTTTCCAGAAGATCCAGAAGTGGCCGAATCGGCTGGGGGAAATCCGAGCCAGTCGAAGTTCTCCGTCTGGAGAGGTACTCCCTGAGCTCAAGGAGGTCTTTTCTGATTCTTTTTACAAGCTCCTGTGTCGCGGCCCTGGTAAATGTAATGACGGCAATCTTGTCCACCGGATGGTTCCAGACGATAATCGCCTTGAGAAAAAGGACCGAAAGCAGGGTTGTCTTTCCAGTCCCAGCGCTTGCCTCCACCAAGTGAAGTCCGCCTTCTTCAATCCTGAAAGGATCGTTCGAAATGGGATCAATCGTCATTGTTGGGCTTTTTCTGTTTTTCATCCACGACAGATCCCAAGATGGGGGAAAAGACCCTCAATGCAATTTTCTCTGATACCATAAGCTGGTCCGGATCAGAATCTAATGGTCTTACCCAAGGGGAGGACTTTGCATATAAAATCAATTCCTCGGGAGAGATATCCGGTGTTTTTCGTTGAGAGCTCCAGACTTTTTCAGCCTTTTCCAATGCCTTCCGACGAGCTGCCCCTTTGAGATCGCCCCATGGAGAGTTTGGATCCGAAGAGAAGTCCGAAGCCGCCTTCCCCGATTTCGGCCTGGCTTCTTTTTTTCTAAACTTTTTCCAGCATTCGGCATACTCCCAAGAGCTTTTCAAAAAGATTGGAACCGGGAGGTGCTCGCCATAGCAGAAAAGGGCAAAAAGATCCTGAAGAGCTCTTTTTGCACCCCCTTTGACACAATAGGACTCGCTCCCGGAACCGGAGAAGGAATAGACCGTTGAAACAACGCTTTTGTCCCCAAAGCGGATACTCAGCAACAAATGATCCACCCATAAGGACAACACGTCTCTTTTGGAATGGAAATAAGGAAAAAACACAACATGATGAATATCCTCCCCTTTCAAAAAAACCTGCCCCTCAAGGCTTCCATGAAAACGGAACGTCTGGCCGAGCATCTCCGGAATGGCCGCAAGGGACAGCTCCGAAAGCGGAATTTCCGAGCCCGGATATTTGGACAGGAGCAAATCTTTCTGCTTCCATAGTCGGAAAACAGAAGCGGAAAGGTTTTCAAAAACACTCCCTGATCCGCTTCCATGGGGCAAAATACCAAAAGGGGTTACAAAACTTTTTGGAGGGATCTCTCCGTCGTGTTCATTCAGATAGGAAAAGATTCTCTTTCCCAGAAATCTCGATTCCATCAGTCCCGGTAAAAATGGATCGCTTGAAGCAAGAGAGGAAACGTTACTTTTGAGTGCACCTCCTCCCCAAAAGGACCAGAAAAATCTGGCCGGACTCCTGAAAAATCCTTTCAGATCATCCAATTCGATTTCAACCGGAAAGAATGCGGGAATGTCCTCACTCATATCATCCGGAAGAGGTATCGAGGGATATCCGGTGTTTTTGACAGAATCCCTTTTCTGGGTAAACCCTTCGACCAAAGCCCATTTGCTCAGAAAATATTCCCATTCGGGGTTCACTGTTCTGATCCAATCGATCAGATGACCAAGTGGAACCGAAGGAAGAATCTCGTCGAAGGGTTCTTGTCCCGTCCCCGAATAACTGATGAAAAGGGAATCTTTCGCCGACAGGACAGCCTCCAGAAACATCCCCTGATCATCTTCCCTTCGGGAATGATCCCCTGATCTTGGCGGATCCATCAAAGGATCAAAGGAGACCACCCTGTCTTTCAAGGTAAAAAGGTCTGAACTCATCCCAAGAAGAGCCAGAAATCGGGAGGGGATTCCTCTTGAGGAGACAATGGGAGCAAAAGTCACTCCATGCCCCATTTTTCCGGAAGAGTCTCCTTTAGCCATTTTCATTTGATTTTCAAGCATCCGGAGAAAACCGTCATAAGGGATCTTCAGGGAAGCCATCCGTATCGCTGCATCTTCATCATCGGCAGGGGACAACATTTTGGAAAATGAAATCAGGGCGGTATAGATCTCAGGCTCTTTTATCCAGAAATCATCTGTAAAGAGATGCCCTGCCATCCAGGAAACCGTTTCACCCCAAAAGGAGCCACTTGCTTCATCCGGCAAGCGATGGACCAGATCAAGAATCTTTTTCAGAAAGATCTGAAACTTTTCAAGAACAGGCGCGACTTCCCATAGGTCTCCCCCATCAAAGGCCATCATATTTCCCACAGGGGAGGATTGGGCAAAAGGAAACGACAAAAGAAGGCGCTCCATACCCCATAAAAAGGTGTTGAGGGTCGGCTCGGGAGAACCGAACGCTTTTCTCATCTCCGGAGAAAGTCCCCACCAGACAGGAAGCCGGGAAATCCAACGCTCGATCATCTCAACTTCCTGGTGATCCAGACCAAAGCGCTCTCTCGAATAGGGATGATCAAGGAGTGCCATCACCTCGGAGGCGGAGCATTTTCCCCGGGCCACCCTGGCACAATTCTCAATGTATTTGAAACTCTCTCCACCTCCCCTTCCGAGAATCCGATAGGGAATCGCACCAATCTTCCCGGTTTTCTTCTGGAACACCGCATCGATAAAGGGAGAAAAAAGCTCAAGATCAGACACCATCACCAAAACATCCGACGACATCAGGGAGCTGTCCCGCCTAAAAGCCAAAACAAGCTCATGATAAAGAGCCTGCACTTCCCCCATGAGAGTTCTTGACACAACAATTTTCAGGGAGTGATCCAACGGGAGATCTGAAAGATTAACCCCCGATCGGTCATTGATGATTTCAAACTGTATCCGGGAAAGATAGGTTTTCTTTT
>JAKAYF010000012.1 GCA_021816465.1 Nitrospirota bacterium | reverse complement strand
TTGACACTTCAGCGGGTTCGACGGATGTGGGTGGGGTGATTATGGATCCATCCATTCAGACGGCGATCGTTGAGACCGGCTCAGGGTTTCAGTTTGTGGATTATTCGAATCCTTCATCGCCCGCTCCTTCTTCTGCTTACCCTACAATTCCTTCCTTTGAAGACTCTTCATCAAAGGGGATCGATATTGTCGAAAACTTTGCCTATGATCCCTATCTTGTTGTGGGCGGGGTGAGCTACAAGATGATTCTCTCAGGGTCGGGTGCGGTTTCGTATGCCAAAGGAAAAAGTGATGGAAATCTTCTTGAATTGGCAGATATTAATACGGGTATCGTCTATCGTCCGGATGGCCAGACGATAGGTTCTTTTCCAATCGGAACAATCAATGGTTGTTCGGCTGATGCGATCGGAATCGATACCGCCTATCAGGTCGCCATTATCGGTTGCGAATATGACGGACTAACAGCTCCCACCGCCCAAACCGCCTTTTCTCCAATAACGGTTCTGGTCAACCTGAATGCACTGACGTTAACTCCTTCGTCGGGGACCTACTCCCTTCCTCCATCGGCGATATCTTCCGTGACGCTGACTAACTCGGCTCCTCCCCAAAATAATATCTTTGTTGACAGCGTGAATCATATTGTCATGTGGGGGGCGGGCGGGGACTGGGGATCCTCCGGTTCCGGCTTTTCTGTGGCGAAGCTTTCTGATCCGTTCACCTCTTTCGGAAACGGAATTGTGGGGGGGGCTGCCTCACCGGCGACGATGCCGGCCTTTTCGAGTTCAAATACGTTTTTTTGTCCTCAGTCCGGGTGTACACAGACATTGCCCAATTTCTGGGACGGGTATGGCTACCCTCACGGAAGCGCCATGTATGTGGATTCATCGGGAAATTCCGTAGCGCTCTGGATGAATCAGTCCGCATCCTTTCTTGCGATGGTGAAGGCGAATGAATTTCTTTCCGGTGTGCCATCAAATGCCGTAACCTATGTGGGGATCCCATGAGAA
Organism: Nitrospirota bacterium; assembly: GCA_021816465.1. GTDB lineage: Bacteria > Nitrospirota > Leptospirillia > Leptospirillales > Leptospirillaceae > Leptospirillum. The sequence continues at coordinate 38,997 of JAKAYF010000012.1, read as the reverse complement.
GTATTCTTTGGATCTCTCTCTGAGGGAGAGATCTATCAGGATCTGGCAGTAGAGTTTTTTTGATTTTGTAGCGCTTCTGCCTTTTTGGTCTTCTGTTCCAGAAATTGCTGTTCTAATACCGCCGAATAAAATCCCCTCATGTGGAAAAAATCCCGGATGCCAAAGATGGTGACCGAGATAGCGGCAATGATGGACGCTATCCCTGCAATTTCGTAATAGTCAAAATGCGTCTGCTTAAAAAACCGGATGAGGGCAAGACCCGCAATCAGGAGCCCCACACCGGTCCTTATATAGGCGAGAAGGGTCCGCTCATTGGCCATCACCGTCCGGTCAATGGCGAGATAATCTGAAAACTCAAGAATCTGTGCCTTTTCCGACAAGGTTTTACCATATAAAGAGGAGAAATTTCTTCGCATGGAGACTCCTTTAAAATGGGGGAGTTTTAAGTTTTTGTTCCGGATTCCGGGGAATGAGTCGCCCGAACGTGTCGAAAGGCAGTGCGATAAGACAGCATACTTCATCGGGCTTGTCAGGAAAACCCGTTGCTCTTTACCCGTTGCTCTTTATCGAATCAGGTCATTCAGTCTGTGCGGGGGGCTTGGGGGAGTCTTTGTCAGAACTCCCCAAGGGTTATTTGGCAAACAGGGCGGAAAGCTCTTCAATGGTTCGGGAGACAGTTTCCGCTTCGCGAAGAGTTCCGGAAGCGATGGAAAGGGTATTCCTGGCCATTTTTTCATTGGAAAGAAGCGTTCCCCTGAGCTGGTCCTCAACCTTGCTGACAACCGAAATTGTTGTCCCCAGGTTCTGGATCGTCTTTTCCATGCTTTCAAGACGCTGGCTGATGAGGGTCAACGCCTGCTGGACTTTCTGCCCGTCATCCATATTCTGGGACATGCCCTGGACCATGCCTTCGGAAATCTCGATCGTTTCCCGCATGACCCGACTTGCATCGGCGACGATTTCCTCGATGTTCTTGACATGACCCGATGTGAGGCTTGAAAGCTTCCGGACCTCATCGGCAACGACTGCAAAGCCCCGTCCCTGCTCTCCGGCTCTTGCGGCCTCAATCGCAGCGTTCAAAGCCAGAAGGTTGGTCTGGCTTGAAATATTCTGGATGCCGGCGGTTGCTTCGGTAACTTTTTCGATTGTTTCTGCAAGAAGATTGATCTGTTGTGATGTCCGGGTCACATCTTTGGAAAGGGAGGAGAGGGACTGGGATGCCTGCTGGCCGATCTCAAGTCCGCACTGGGCCTGTTTGCGTGTCGCCTGGGTGGAATTGATGCCTTCCTGGATGATTCCCCTGAAGGAATTGATCGTCGAGTCAAGCTCATCCATGGAAGAGACGGAATGGGTAATTTCCTCATTCATGTTGGTTGCGTTTTTGTTCAGATCCTTCATCGAGACGAGAATGGTCGATGTTTCCTTGTAGATGGTGTCCGCATAGCTGCTGACATCCTTGACCGTTTTCTGGAGGTCAGAGGAAAGGGTCTGGATTTCATCGGCAATTTTTCCGAGTTCGTCTCTTCCCAATGAGGGCATTGTTGCGGAGAAATCCTTGTTGGCAAGCTGCTCGGAAACATTGAAGATAATAGAGATCCTTTTCAGCAGGGAGATGGTGAGCATCCCCAGAAGAGAGATGCTGAGGATCATGTCGATGATGATGACGGTGAGAACCTGCATCCTGATCTGGGATGTTTTTCTGAGAAGATTGGTGGAGAGGGCCGCCAGTGTTTCTTTCTTGTTTTTTTCAACGAGACCCATCATCTGGCTGTATTTCGGAAGAATGACCTTGTTGAACCTGATGAGCGAGATCTCGGGGCGTCCGATCGCAAGGGATGCGTGGTCGAGACTGATGGTCAAGGCCATCAGCTTTTTGATCTTCAGTGTGACAGGATTGTCCCCAAGTTTCTTGATGAGGTATGGGAACATCGCTTCACCTTGAAGAAGCACCGCTTTTTCCACAAAACTCCCACGAAGCCCTCCGGACAAAACAATTCTCATGGCGTTCTGGTGCTGAATGAGCATGGATTCCATTTTCTGGGAGAGATCGTCTGTTTCCCGGGAGAGAGCATTGATATGGGTCGACTCTTGGTCGATGGAGTTGATGCCATGGACGATGACCATGACCGCGATCAGTGAAAGGAGTATCTGTGAAAAAATAAGCCCAAGAAGCTTTTTCTTGAGAGACATTCCTGACCCCTTTCGAAAGTCTTTCGATTCAGAAGCATGTGGATGTATGGCTCCAGAATTAAACGATTAAAATAATTTTTCGTTTTTTCTGGGGATTGTTTTTTTGGTTGAGCGAATCTTATGTTTTTTGCTTTAATAAATCAAATCGTTTTTTTTCTCCCCGTACGATTAAAAGAATCGATGGTGTTGTTTTTTGATTGGGAGATCAGCGGGTTGTTCCTACTTATCGGACGAATTCCTTCCAAGGTTAAGAAAATCCTGTAGTATAGAATGTCTGTTCTTCTACCCTATTGCCGCTGTCTGTTTTTTTGTAATGTGATGAAAGGGATATGCCGATGGGACTCGTATTAAGAATTCTTCTGAATGCCCTGATCGTGTTTTTTGTGGCCCACTGGATCCGGGGCATTCATTTGAGAGACTTCGGAACGGCAATTCTGGTGGCTGTGGTGCTTGGGATCCTGAATGCGCTGATACGACCACTCCTTTTTTTGCTGACGCTTCCGATCAATATTCTTTCTCTTGGACTTTTCACCTTTGTTCTGAACGCTCTTCTGTTCTGGTCTGTAACATGGTTTGTGCCCGGTTTTTCAATCGATTCTTTTGGAAGCGCCTTTATCGCTTCTTTTCTTGTTTCCTTCATGAGTCTCCTCTTTTCATGGTTTTTGATTTTTTAGGATTTTTTGGCCAAAATCGGCCGCAAATTCCCTTGGGTTCATCCGTGGGCCGAGGAGAAGTTGTCGAGTAAAAAGAATTCCTTGCGCGGGATGTGGTGATTTCCGGGGTTGTCTAAAAGCTTTTGGAGGGGACCGATGAAGCGATCTCTGTTTGGTACCGATGGTATTCGTGGTGTGGCCAATGTTGAACCGATTACGGGAGAGACCTGCTATCGTCTGGGCCGGGCTGCGGCCTACCTGTTCCGGAAGTATGAAGGGGGTCATCATGTTGTTATTGGAAAAGATACACGCATCTCCGGCTATATGATTGAAAATGCTCTGACGAGTGGAATTACCTCCATGGGGGTCAATGTCATTGTTGTCGGACCGTTCACTACCCCGGGAATTGCCTTTCTGACACGTGCGCTCAGGGCCGATGCAGGGATCATGATTTCTGCAAGCCACAACCCTTACCAGGATAACGGGATCAAATTTTTTTCATCCGATGGATCAAAGCTTCCTGACGAGATCGAGGCGAGGATAGAGGCCCTGGTTGTTGGGGATGAGATTGACAGGATCCGGCCGACCGGCCCCGGGATCGGAAAAGTTGCAAGGCTTGCCGGTCCTGATGGCCGCTATATTGAGTTCATCAAGAATACAACCCCGCGTTCAATGAAGTTCGACGGCATCCATATCGTCATGGACCTGGCAAATGGAGGGGGGTACAACGTTGCCCCGATGGCACTTCGCGAACTGGGAGCCAAGGTGACCTCCATCGGCAATCAGCCGGACGGAGTGAATATCAATGATCATTGCGGGGCCCTTTACCCGGAGAAGCTGGCGCAAAAAGTTCTGGAGGTGGGGGCGGATTTCGGGGTTGCCCTTGACGGAGATGCGGATCGGGCGGTTTTTGTCACCGGAACGGGACGAATCCTCGACGGCGATGCCATCATGGCCATGATGGCACTGGCGATGAATGAGAAGGGGACTCTCAGAAACTCGACTCTGGTGACGACGGTCATGAGCAATCTGGCGCTTGATATCCTGATGAATAAAAATCGGATAAGAGTTCTGAAGACCAAGGTTGGAGACCGCTATATCCTGGAAGCGCTTGAGGCGGAGAACCTTTCATTTGGGGGAGAACAGTCGGGACATCTGATTTTTCGCGACCTTCATTCAACGGGTGACGGTCTGATGTCGACGGTCCAGCTGGTCTCTACACTGGTGGAAAAAGGCATCTCTCTTTCGGATCTGGCCGCCGTCTATCAACCATTTCCCCAAGTATTGCGAACGGTTCCCGTCCTGAAGAAAATTCCGATCGAGAGTCTGGCTCATCTCCAGCGGATGTCACATGTTGTCGAAGAGGAGCTTTCCGGTGGTCGTGGAAGGCTTTTGCTCCGCTATTCAGGAACGGAGTCGGCGCTCAGGATCATGCTGGAAGGGGAGAATCAGGACCGGATCACCTATCTTGTGGAAGAGCTCGAAAGGGCGGTTCTCAAGGATTTTGAGGTGATTGCACACTGACTGTTCCTGTCGGGTGGCTGGTTGCTGCAATCTCCTCTTTTGCGGGGATGACAGGAGGGGTCTTTTTCCTTCTGGCTCCCCTTTTTGTTTTGGCTCTTCTTCTGCTTCTTTCTTTTCTTCTTTACCGTGAATACCAGAATCTGCCTCCGGGTGCCGTTTCTCCCTGGCCGTGGGTTCTTGCGGGATTTTTCTGGTCCGTTTTTCATTCTCCTATTCCTTATTCCTGGCAGAGCCCTCATGGAAATACCGTATTTAATGGCTGTTTCGTCAATGTCACAAGCCAGGGGCCCAAGAACTTTTCAGGGATCTTCCTTGCCGATTTTCCAGATGGAAAACGTTCAAAAATTCTTTTATCGCTTCCGGTGTCGCGTGTTTTGGGTTCTCTCCGGGCGGGAGAGTGTTTTTCGGGAGATGTTTTTTTATCGGATTATCCTGACAGGAGGAGTTCCCGACACCGTTTTCTGGGTTTTCTCGATAACGGGATCCTTCAGGGGCAAATTCGTCCATGGAATGTTTTTGTTCGTGACAGGCAATCCGGTCACCCAAAGGATTGGAGGACTTTTTTTAATGGGGTTCCGGCAAGGGTCGCCTCGCTTGAAGCGCTGCTTGAAAGCCACTTCCCGGACGATGTGTCCTCGTTGATTGAGGCGATGGTTCTGTCAGACACATCGCACGTGCCCTCCCGGATGAACGATGTTTTTCTGGGATCAGGCGTTTACCATCTGCTCTCTGTCTCAGGCGAACACATGGGACTTCTTGCCGCATTCCTTTCGGGGGGAGTCCTTGTGTGCATCCGTTTCCTGCCATTGGGAATCCTGCGTCAGATCCTTGCCCGAATTTTTATTCCCAGGTTGCTTGCAGTCTTGGTGATTCCCGTCCTGATTGTCTATACCATCCTGATCGGCATCCCTCTTCCCGCTGGCCGTGCCCTCCTTGCGGCATCCTTTCTTCTGGTCGCTCGAGGGTGGGGGGCTTCAGTCCACCGGGAGGACCTCTTTGGAATTTCAGTGATTGTCATGATGATCTTTGTTCCCGATTTGCCAAGATCCATCAGTATGGACCTGTCCATTATGGCGGTCCTGGGTGTGATGGCTGCTCTCCGGATGAATGAGGGGAAAACCCGGCATGATGTTTCAGGGATGATCCCTCTTGAATCGATGAAAACGGGGCTTTGGGTAACTTTTTTTACAACGCCACTCTTATGGGAGGTCTTTGATGTCGGGGATCTTGTGGGGATCTTTTCGAATCCTGTGATTGTTCCTCTGGCGGGGGAGATTCTGTTGCCTGCCGGATTTGCCTGTCTGGGGCTGGCATTCTTTTTTGGATGGGCACCTTCAATCCTGATGTCGTTTTTAGACGTCTGTTCCAGGGCGGTCATTGGACTTGCCACCTTTTTTTCGGGGATCAGGCTCGGACAAATTTCCCTTCCTCCTCTTCCGCCCATCTTTCTCCTTGCCTTTAATGGGTGGATGCTAGGGATTTTTCTTCGCAAGAAACACTCAAGAGGGCTGGGATATGATGTTTTGCCGCTTTTGGTTGTGATTTCTCCGATCCTTTTTCTGTCGGTCTCAGAGCATCTTCTGGATAAACAAAGCCCAAAAATGGCTTATGTCGAGGCGGGAGAGGTATTGCCGGCGCTTGTGCGCCAGCCAGACTCTGATGGGGCTGTTCGGGGAAATGGAGGTCTTGCCTTTTCCGGATGGTTATGGAACCCGCAGGTGGAGGTCCGCAACTTGTCGAGGCTTGTTCAACTGCCTTCCCTTGATGCCGGAGGGAAATAGTGGTACAGCCGGAATCCTTCCGGAAAATCCTGCCGGTCCGGATCCTCCGGAGATCCTTCCCGTGACTTCTGGATCCTGATCTTTGCCAATTCAAGAATCTTGTCCGTGGTTTCCGGTAATTCAATCCTGTTTTGGACAAGATAGCAGATTCGTCTGCGCTGATCTTCCCTGTTGAGGTCGATGACCGCTTGGGCGGTCGGTGCTGTTCCGGCAAAAAAATCAAGGATGATCTCAGGTTTTGTGGGCGCTGGCGGCGTTGTGGTGGCCCATGAGATCAGATCCCGAATCAGTCTTGATGGTTTTGGAAAGTCAAAGTTTCCCGTTCCGGAAATGCTCCGAAGCTCTCTTGTTCCATCGGTGGTGGTGACTTTGTCATAGAGCGATGTGGGTGTGCGAAATCGAAGACCATCGACTGTTTCCAGATATTGTTTGGTCAGGACTCTCCAGACTCCTTTTCTGGTCTTCCGAAAGATAATCTCGTTCTGGCGTTCCAGAAATGTCTTTTCGCTCCATCTCCATTGGTGAGTCGGGCAGTGAATGGTGGATCCGTCAGGTGCCGTAATCGGGTAGACAAGGTTGGGGCGGGGGGAATGGGCTGTTCCGGATTTGGCGAGAGGGATTTCCTTGTAGGGGCCAGACGCGTCTTTTTTGGTATAGGAATCAATCATGTCATCAGTCAAAGGCTCGCGAAAGGGTGGGAGCATGGAAACATCCCTGGCATAACAAAGTATATATTCCGTCTGGGGAATGATATGACGATTGCCTCTTCCCCTGACCACCTTTTTACGCCAGACAATGGTTCCGACATGATTCTTCTCTCCCATGATCCAGTCCATCAGAAGTTTCAGTCTCGGGAACTCCCGGTCATCGATGCTTGTGAAAATCACCCCGTCCGGCCGGAGAAGCTGCCTGGCAATGGCAAGCCTTGGAAACATGAAGCTCATCCAGGGGCTATGATCGGTCGCTGGATTGGTGACCCACCCATCAAGGTCTGTATTCTTTTTCAAGGGGGGAGTCTTTTTGCAGGGGACGGAAAATCGGTCTCGATAGTTCAGAATGCTTCCTGTGTTGTAAGGGGGGTCGATATAGATCAGCTTGACCCCCTGGGGAATTTCTGCAAGAAGGTATTTTAAAACGGGAAGGTTGTCTCCGGTATAAAGCCGGTGTACCGGATCGGGAATAGTGCGGGAGTACTCCTGATCTTCGGTGACCGATCCTGAAAATGGGGCTTTGAGATCATTGATTGCTTCTTCCATCCCCGGCCAGAAGAGGCTGTTTCCTGTAGATCCTATCCCTGGCACGTCGAACGCCAAAAATCGATTGTCAGATTTTTATTGATAACCCCGGACCTGGTTTTTTTTTCCTGTGTCCCATTCCACATGGATTTCTTCCCGTGACGTTCAGTAATCGGCCGGCGCACATTGAAATTGTGGCGGAAATCACTCTTTCCGGTGCCGTAAAAGGTTGACGAGATTCTCATGAGGGAATATATTGAAATCATAGGAGCTCCTGTTGGAAGTATTCGACCTTGAGGGAGCGTTCCGGGGAGGTGGGATTTTTTTGATTGGTCTTCCCTTTGACCGGATGATTTTTCTTGGTGATGAAAGAAGGTGGGAAGATGCTTGGTTCTTTGCTGATCACTTTTTTCGTATTCGTTCCGGTTGTTGTTCTGTCCAAGCTTCTTGCACACACCCGCAAGTCAGAGATGCAACCGGTGAGGATCGTTTCCTCATACAGACGCGGTTCAAGGCGAGGGTTCTGAATCATATTTCTCCAAAAACTCCCTTTCAGTTCCATCATTTTGGAGCTGGAAGGGTTCCTTTGTTTTGGGATGACTGTGCCATTTTTCTTGCCAGGGTGGCGACTTCATCTGTCATCTGAGGGTTTGAAAGGTCAGTTTTTGTCCATGTGAATGGATACCGTCCCAGTTGTACCAAGTCAAAAAGAGCCCCTATGCCGACTCCATCGGCGAAAATGGCAGAGGCTGTTCCCCAGAGCTTTCCACCACCACAGGCCGGATCAAAGTTTCTCGTGAGATAGAACCAATGCTGGCATGCCGGGTAAATTTCTGTTTTTCCCTCGATTTTCTGAAACCCCTTGTTGACGAGATGTTCCTTGTGGGCCGTTCTGACAGTGATTTTTGCCTTGGTAGCCGTTCCAGCCGGGGAAAGAGACGCTTCGATATGTATTCCAGGATGCTCCTTTTCGATGGTTTCAAGAATATGTCTTGACTGCTCGGGGGTAGCCTGGATCGTTGTTGTTTTCTGGTAAGGGTGGAGTTCAACCGGGGCCGTTGAACAAGCGGTCAGGGAAAAGTTGACGATCACTGAAACAAGAAGCAATGCCCTGGTTTTCCCCGAAAAAAAAAGATATTTTTTTGACCTGTTCATTTTATCTCCCGGTTATGGCAGGATGGTAAGTGTTAAGCCGATGGATGTATCCACGAGTGGCTGCACCATGTAATGTCGTTTATTTTCCCAGAAATGACAACTAGAAGGCAAACGAAGGAGGTCAATCTTGGATTCAGATCGCGCGTCAGGAGACTTATCAGACAAAGAGATCGCTTACTCTGATCCCTCCGCATCCTGGGAGAGACCAGAACAGGCTGTCCTTCCACTCCTTCATGAGGCAATGAGTCGTGCCAACTACATTCGGGAAGAAGAAGTCAGGGAGATTGCGAGAAAAACATCCCTTTCTCCATCCGATGTCCTGGGGATCGGGACCTTTTACCAGTTTTTTTCCTTTCATCCCTCGGGAAGCCATGTCATCCGTCCCTGCCTGACCAATCCCTGCCTCAATAATGGGGGGAAAAAGCTTTTCCGGAGTCTTTCAAAACAACTGGGTATAGGAATTGAGGAAACGACCTCCGATGGTCTCTTTACCCTGCGCCCTGCCCAGTGCCTGGGGCAGTGTGCGGAAGGACCATCGCTCATGATCGATGAGGATGTGTACCTGAATGTAACTCCCGAATCGCTTCCCGAGATTCTTTCAAGATACAGGAGTACTTCTCCGACGATTTGTCCTGTGCCCAGCCCTATCGGAGAACCGATCAGAGGGAAGACGGTGGTTTTTAATGCTCTGTCATCTCCTGTAACGCTTGAAATGGATGCCTATCTTGAGAAGGGTGGGTATAACGCCCTTAAGAAGGCCCTCTCATCAATGTCGCCAGATGCTGTTATTGATGAGATCAGGCTTTCCGGACTGGGCGGACGGGGAGGTGCCGACTATTCAACAGGTGCCAAACTTTCCGCTGTGAAGAAACATGACGGGATTAAATATGTTGTGGCCAATGCTGATGAGGGTGAGCCTGGGACATTCAAGGACCGCTATATTATGGAGCGAGATCCTCACAGCCTGATCGAAGGAATGATTCTTGCCGGTTACGCTGTTGGGGCAAATCTTGGGTATATCTATCTCAGGGCCGAGTATCCCGGCTCCTGGAGAATCCTTGAGAAGGCTTTGTCAGAAGCACGTCAGCGCGGATTCCTGGGAAAAGGGATCATGGGGTCTGGTTTTTCTTATGATATTCGTCTGTATCGGGGTGCAGGAGCGTATATTTGTGGTGAGGAAAGCTCTCTGATCAACAGTCTTGAAGGGCGCAGGGGATTGCCCAGGAACAAGCCGCCAAGAATTACTGATGTCGGGCTGTGGGGAAGGCCCACAGATGTTCAGAACGTCGAGACCCTTGCGAATCTCCCCCCGATCATTCTGAAGGGCGGGGAATGGTACAGGTCGCTGGGTGATGAAGCCACGCCGGGAACAAAACTTTTTTGCCTGTCGGGACATATCGCGAAGCCCGGGCTCTATGAGGTTCCATTCGGCATGAGTCTTCGTGAGGTGATCATGGTTCTTGGGGGCGGGATCCCCAATGGTCGGAAGCTGAAGGCGATTCTGCCCGCAGGCTCCGCGAGTCGTCTTCTGCTTCCTGAGCATCTGGACATCTCTCTTGATTACCCCTCTGTTACCTTGGCAGGATCTTTTCTGGGATCCGCTTCCGTTATTGTGCTCGATGACTCGACCTGTATGGTTGATCTTGCTTACTGGATGTCCGCCTTCAGTCACCATGAATCTTGTGGACAGTGCACTCCCTGTCGGGATGGAACAGAGGACTGCTACGAAATCCTTGACCAGATCGTGCATGGTCAGGGAAAGCCCGGGATGTTCGATCTTCTGTCCAGCATTGGAAGCTATATGATGGAGTCGTCTATCTGTGGCCTCGGAAAGAGTGCTCCCAGTGTTCCCCTGAGCTCTCTTGAATATTTCAGGGATGAGTGGATGTCCCATGTGGAGAAGCACGTTTGCCCTGCCGGGGTTTGTCCGATGGTCCCTGACGGGGATCGTCTTTTTTCCATCAGAAGGTCAAGTGAATGGATTCCGGAAGGGATTGTTGAAGGCGAAGGACAGGACGAGGACTGAAGACAGGCCCGAAGAGGGAAGGAATTCGGTCCTTCCCCTTGAATTTTTAGCTGATACCTGCTATTAATTCTTCGGGCCGATAGCTCAATTGGCAGAGCAGCTGACTCTTAATCAGCGGGTTGGGAGTTCGATCCTCCCTCGGCCCACCATATTTTCCCGCCCCGAATGCCGACTCCTTGACAGAAACTCCACCCGTTTTTGTATTTATCCTATTCTTCTTCATGTTTGGAGATTGTTTTGTCACTCGAAAAAGACAATCCCGACAATCAGAAAATTATTTTTGGGGAATAAAGTTCAACGCAACCATATTGATGCAGTACCTGAGTCCGGTGGGGCGGGGGCCATCGTTAAAAACATGGCCGAGATGGGCATCGCAAAGTCGGCAGAGAACTTCGCTCCGTCTCATTCCATGGCTTGTGTCTTCCCGGATCTCAATATTTTCCTCTGAAACCGGGGCATAGAAGCTTGGCCATCCGGTCCCTGAATCAAACTTTGTTTCGGATTGAAAAAGGGCGTTGCCGCAGCAGATGCACTTATAGAGTCCTGGCGCTTTGTTGTCATGTCCCGGAACAGAAAATGGACGCTCCGTCTGATGGTCTCTGGTTACTGCATATGAAAGGGGCGACAGGCGTTCTTTCCATGAAGGATCTTCTTTGATCTTTGGCAGAATTTTTTCGCCGATGTTTTCGCCGGATTCAGAATAAACCACCACCCTTACCTTGTCGGAATTTGTTTCACCCATTGGTTCAATCCTTGTTTTTTGTTGTTGCCGATTTTTTGACAGTCCATGTAAAACATAACCCGATGGGGAAAGGTGGTCAAGCGATTATGTTGACCAAAAGGGGGGATGCAGGGTCGGTCATGAAGCACGCCTTCGGATCCTTCTTTTCGTTTTGATCCGAATAAGATCCTTGACCGCGGAACTTCTGTCTATGAAGTGAGTCATGTTGTGCGAAATATTCCTGGACTGAAGAGACAGATAAAAAAGGGACTTGAGTTCGTTAACGATTGCTCTTTATGGCTCCCCGGGAGGGATTCGAACCCCCGACACGGTGGTTAACAGCCACCTGCTCTGCCGACTGAGCTACCGGGGAATGGTAGGAATCTAACCACGGAAATATACACCATGCATGGCCGAAAATTCAAGAGGAGTTTTGCCGGAAAATGCGATCTCATCGATTCTACTCCCCGAAGACTCCACAAGGCGTAAGTGAGTATTGATGCTACCTGTGTTGGATGGGAATGATCGTCACTGTTACCTTTTCCGGTTCGAGGATCTGGTATCCTGATCCCTCCCGGGTGGTGAGAGGGATGACAAATTGCTCAGAATGTCGGCGGGTAATTTTTTTGAGATCGATGGGAGGAATTCTCAGTGAGCGCATTTTGTTCAGGATGGCAGCATCTCCCTGAACTTTTATGGTATCTGGTGAAACGGTGATCCTGAAGCGGTCAAGTGGAACGGTAAGCTGGCCGTAGTACTCGAGTTCGACGGGAAGAATCCGGATGATTGTCCTGACCAGATGCAGGGAGACTAATTTGGGTGTAATGCGCTGGATATGAATTCCTGGAGGGAGGGTAATCATCGATGGGGATATCAGGACCCTTCGCGTTCCCGTCGGAATGCTGTCGGCCCGAATCCGCACGGAAAGATCCTGGTCCTTAAGCTGCTGGTAAAGTCCAGGAGGAGCGGTGAAAGTGACCAGAACATGTGTTGGTGAGGCTCTTTCCAGTTCAACGGACGAGGGAATATGGTTTACGATAATCGGGACATTCATCGTAAACGATTCCTGTCCTCTCTGGCTGATGTAGAACCACAGGAGAATCGCAAGAAAGAGAGAGAGTGCTTTCAGGAGAAGGTTGGTCGAAAAAAACTGACGAATTTTCTGTGGAATGATCATTTCTCCAGATCCTTCTTTTCCTGGGGGAGGAAAGTCTCCTGGGCTGGTGCCTGTTTTGAGTATGGTCTTTTAGGGGTGGGATAGTCTGTCTTTCCCCCCATCTTTTGTTCAACTTTTTGTCTGAAGAGTGCTGCGCGTAGGGCAAGCCTGGAGGGTTGCTGCTTCCTGAACAGGCGAACCAGAATGCTTCTCAGATCAGTCATGTTTGCCATCGGGTGAATTCGTCCGGCGATGACATGGGATATCTGACCTGTTTCCTCCGATACGACGAGCGCAAGCGCATCCGTCTCCTCTGTAATCCCTATGGCCGCCCGGTGCCTTGTCCCCAGATGGCGGGAGACATCACCAGAAAGAGAGATGGGGAGGAAACATCCCGCTGCCAGAATCCTGTTTTGTCGGATAATGACTGCACCATCGTGAAGCGGAGAGTAGGAGAGGAAAATAGATGTGAGGAGCTCCTGTGAAATGGTGGCGTCAATGGTTGTCCCGACCTCGACAACATCAGAAAGGTCGTTGTTCCGTTCGAGGACAATGATTGCGCCCATGCCCCTTTTGGAGAGGGTTTGCAATGTTTTGAGAATCTCGTCGATATCCAGGGATGTTTCTGAAAGTCGAAATCCCAGAAGAAGGGGAGATTTTCCCACCCTTGCGAGGGCTCTCCGGATCTCCGGCTGAAACAGGATGAGAACAGCGAGTATCAACTGTGACCAGAAGCTTGTAATCATCCAGTTGAGAGTATCAAGCTTCAACAGGCTTGAGAAAAGGTAGATGAAGAGGAAGATCAGGATCCCGACAACCATCTGGAAGGCCCGGCTGCCTCTTAAAAGAAGAAGGATCTGGTAAATAATGAACCAGACCGCCGAGATATCGACAATGCTGTGCCAGGTGATATTAAGGCCCATGATGATTCATCCCGGCACTGATGGCATTGAATGCGTTTCGGAAGGCAACGGCTCCCTTGACGTCGTGGACCCTGAAGATCGAAATCTTCCTGAAGACCAGAGCCAACACAGCCAGTGTCTGAGGGTCCCTGTTTTCAGGGATTTCTTCCCGGGTGATCTCACCAAGGAATCTCTTCCTTGAAACACCGAGAAGGATCGGGTAGCCGGGGATCAGCTCACTGATGTGTCTGATCAGATGGATATTCTCCTCTGTGGTTTTCCCGAATCCGATTCCAGGGTCAAAGAGCAGTCTCTCTGCTCCAATCCCGGTTTCTGAGATCTCTTTGAGTCTTGATCCGAGATAATCTGAAACAGATTCAGTGACCGGCCGGCCAATCTCTTTTTTGTGATGACTGACTCCTGAACCGGCACCGTGCATGACTACCCCCAAAAGGTTGGCGTGTTTTTTCATGAGAAGAAGAAATCCGTCATCCTCAAGTCCACCCGTGTCATTGATAATGAGAGGAGAATAAGCCATTGACCGTTCCATGACAACCGGATTCCTTGTGTCGATCGAAAGAGCCACGGGAAGGCGGGCAACAAGGTCAAGAACCGGCAAGAGCCTGCCCAGCTCAATCTCTGTTGTCATAGGGGTAAATCCCGGACGGGTCGATTCTGCTCCGATATCGAGCATATCCATTCCGGCATCAAGAAGAATCTGCGCTTTTTCAAAAGCTTCTTTTGGGGATGTAACGCGTGAGAGGTGTGAAAACGAATCGGGGGTCACATTCATGACCCCCATGATCAGTGGCCCCGATCTTGCGGTCAGGGCGTTCCGGATTCGTAAGGTGGTGTCAGGCGGTTGCATTGGCGGTGCGAATCAGCTCGTCGACCTCTGCCCCGTCAAGGGTTTCTTTTGATAAAAGAGCCTCAGCAATACTGGTCAGGGCTACGACATTGGTTGTGAGCAAATCTTTTGCCCTCTGGTAGTTCTCTGAGACAATCCTGCTGACTTCACTGTCAATTTCAAGTGCGGTTGATTCGCTGTAGTCCCGATGCTGGGAAATTTCTCTCCCAAGAAAGATCTCTTCATCCTTCTTGCCGAATGTAATTGGTCCAAGCCTGTCGCTCATGCCCCACTCGCAGACCATCTTTCTGGCCATGTCAGTTGCCCGTTCGATATCATTTCCGGCTCCGGTCGTCATGCTTTTCATGACGATTTCTTCGGCAACCCTTCCTCCCATCAGAATGGCAATGGTGTTGAGGAGGTATTCCTTTTTATAGGTGTACCGGTCTTCAGTCGGAAGCTGCTGGGTAAGACCGAGAGCACGTCCACGGGGAATGATGGTTACCTTATGTACAGGGTCGGTTCCAGGAATGAGCTTTGCCACGAGTGTATGGCCAGCTTCATGGAATGCCGTGACCTTCTTTTCTTCTTCGGTGATCAGGATCGACCGGCGTTCAACGCCCATGAGAACTTTATCCTTTGCATCTTCGAAGTCTGGCATCTCGACCGTTTTCTTGTTGCGCCTCGCGGCCAGAAGGGCTGCTTCGTTGACCAGATTGGCAAGGTCGGCCCCGGCAAATCCTGGGGTGCCTCGTGCAATTGTTTCAAGGTTGACGGACGAGTCGATGGGAATCTTTCTTGTATGGACCTCAAGGATCTTGATCCTTCCCTGCAGGTCGGGGCGTCCTACCACAATCTGCCTGTCAAATCGGCCCGGTCTCAACAGGGCGGGATCAAGGACGTCCGGCCGGTTTGTCGCGGCAATAAGAATAACCCCTTCATTGCTTTCAAATCCGTCCATTTCCACAAGTAGCTGATTCAGAGTCTGTTCACGCTCGTCATGGCCTCCGCCAAGCCCTGCTCCCCTGTGTCGACCGACTGCATCAATCTCATCGATAAAAATGATGCATGGCGCGTTTTTCTTTCCCTGCTCAAAAAGGTCCCTTACACGGGATGCTCCGACTCCGACAAACATCTCCACGAAGTCCGAGCCGCTGATATTGTAGAAGGGAACATCTGCCTCTCCTGCAATTGCTTTTGCAAGCAGGGTCTTTCCCGTTCCGGGAGGACCGACAACGAGGACACCTTTCGGAATCCTGCCGCCCAGTCTCTGGAATTTTGAGGGATCCTTAAGGAAATCGACGATCTCGACAAGTTCTTCCTTGGCTTCTTCAACTCCGGCAACATCGGCAAACGTTATTTTTTTCTTGTCCTCAGAGATCAATTTTGCTCTTGATTTACCGAAAGACATGGCTTTGTTTCCTCCCGTCTGCATCTGACGCATAAAGAAGATCCACAACAGTACCAGCACAACGATTGGTCCCCATGAAATGAGAAGATTCAGGTACCATGGATTTTCTTCGGGGGGAACGGCAACAATCCGTACGTTTTTTTTCTGGAGTTCGGAGACAAGGTTCGGGTCGTTTGCCGCATAGGTATTAAAATGGGATCCGTCTTTCATGACCCCGCTGATGTAATTGTTCTTGATCGTCACTTCACTGATCTGGTCTGACTGAAGTTTTGAGATGAAATCGGAGAAGATCAGGTTCTTGTATCCAGGTTGTCGTACCTGAAAGAGGTCAAATACCAGAAAGATAACCAACCCAATAACGAGCCAGAGCGCGAGGTTCTTGTAAAACGGTTTCATTCACACCCCCAGAGGTACTGATTTTTAGTCGTGAATAAGCAACATGCCGTACATTCTAGCATTGACATCGCGCTCTCATCAATGAAATCGGACCTATGATCCGGCACGTTCGTCGAGAACCGCGATATAAGGCAGTGTCCTGTACTTGTTTTTGTAATCGAGTCCGTATCCGATGACAAAGCGGTTGGGAACGGAAAAGCCGATATAGTCAGGTGTGATGTCCAGTTTTCTGCCAGCTGGCTTGTCCAGAAGGGAGCATATCCTGACACTGTCAGCTCCAAGTTTTGTGAGTTGTTCAAGAATGACTTTTGCCGTTACTCCAGAGTCGATGATATCTTCGATGACCAGGACATCGGCTGACTTGAGGTCCATTGTGGGAGTCGTTATGGTTTTTTCTCCGTCAGCGTTGGTTGATGTCATGATGAAATCAATCCCTGCAGGAAGGCCTATAGCCCTTGAGAGATCGGCAACAAAAGCATAGGCACCTTTCAGTACTCCTATCAGGATAAGATTTTTTTGGGAGTAATCAGCGGTGATCTGGATCCCGAGCTCCCTGATCCTGTGGACGATCTCATCGTGGGTAATCAGTGGTTTTCCAAAAATTTTTTCCAACGGCTCAGAGCTCCTTCCAGGGAAAGTATGTCAGTTTGAGTCCCCATCCCGTTTGAGAGAGAGGGGATTTGGGAAGTGGAACGACCCCCGGAACCCAAAGGGCCTCACCATTTTTATAAAGCACGGGAGTCTGGCTTCTGTCCTGCCGGCAGAGTCCAGATTTCAGGAGTTCCCGGTTCAAATGCTTCGGCGGTTTTCCGGAAACACTGCTTCTGATTTTGGCTCCCAGGAAAGGATACCCCAGAACAAGACCCGATAGTTCTTCCTGGGAGAGAACGCATTGTCTCGAAATCTTCCTGCCGCTCTCCCACATGTTTGTCGTCTCTCCGGAGGGACTTGGTTCCAGACGGATAATTCCACCCTTTGGAAGCTTTATATTGTGGTCCATATTGCTTTTGGTGTCGAGTGGTTCAAATCTGTAAAACGGAGAGAGGATCTTGTCCAGATCTTCTCCTGTCTCGGAATGGTAAAGTCGAATTCTCCCGGACTGGATTGAAGCATACCACCCGTTTCCCATCGGTCCCGTCATCGGAGGATTTCTGTTCATGCTTCGAAGGATATTGCCAGGTGGTGGGATGGGCAAGCCCCACCGGGACTGATGCTTCCACAGATCCTCCAGCAATAGGGACTGTCTCACGGGTGACAGGAAGCGAAAGAGTGATAAAGACATGAGAATGGTTCCCCTGCTCTCATGATCTGGAAGATTCTTGATATTCTTGATCTCTGTCGTGAGTTCCCTTCCGATCTGTTCTGCAAGTGCAGGAAGTGAATCAATTCCTTTGGGAGGAAATATCTCACGGATCAGGGGTGCCAGTTCATTTCTGATCCGGTTTCTGAGGTATCGGCTGTCTTCATTGCTTGGGTCTCTGAGATAGTCGATGCCCTGTTCCTGAAGTCCTTTTCTGATCTCGTCCGAGGTCAGGGAGAGGAAGGGACGTGCATAGCGTCCCTCCCTGAACTCCTGCATTCCCATAAGCCCTCTTGGGCCCCTGTTGCGGAAAAGGTTCATGAGGATCGTTTCGGACTGGTCGGAGAGATGGTGTCCCAGGAAAAGGATCGAATGTGGCGTTTCATCAAGATGCAGGTTGAAAAAACGGTATCGCTCCCTTCGAAGGGTCTCTTCCGAGCAGTCCGGGAGATCTTTTTCCCGATATCCGACAATGACCGGCAGGCCGAGGGCCACAGCCTGATCCTTTACAAAGTCTTCTTCCCTTTTATTTCTGTGAGGATCGGTCTGGTGATTGAAGTGAAGGATGGTGAGGACGTTCCTGATCGGAGGGAACATGGACAAGGTATAAAGGAGGCAGGTCGAATCAGCGCCGCCAGACACGCCGACAAAAGCCTTGAAGTCTCTCCACGTCGCATCGGACAGACGATTCCTCTCAAGGAAAATCCGCAGCGCTTCAAGAAAAATCCTGAAGTCGGGAGGATGTTTATCCCGGGAGTTCATTGAGGAGCTTTCGGGATTGTTCGGAGTCCTGCCGAATCGAATTGATCAGTTCCTGTGGGCCGCTGAAAGATTTTTCGCCTCTGAGGTGCTCGATGAATGAGACTTCGGCCATGAGTCCGTAAAGATCGCCTTCAAAATCGAACAGGTGTGTTTCCAAAATGATCTGCCCCTGACCGAAGGTTGGTCTGCTCCCTATA
Organism: Nitrospirota bacterium; assembly: GCA_021816465.1. Classification (GTDB taxonomy): domain Bacteria; phylum Nitrospirota; class Leptospirillia; order Leptospirillales; family Leptospirillaceae; genus Leptospirillum. The sequence continues at coordinate 20,741 of JAKAYF010000012.1, read as the reverse complement.
TAGGAAACGCCTGGATATATTTTGTCCTGGATCCTGGTGACAGTGGCATAAACCCCATTTGGAGGGAGAATCCTCCCCTGAGGGGGGAGGATGTTGATTGTCGGGAAGCCGATCCGTCTGCCTCTTCTCTCTCCGTCGATGATGGGACCTTCGATCTGGAATGGACGCGTGAGAAGTTTTCCTGCTTCCCGCACATCTCCGGCCCGAATCAAATCCCTGATTCGGGAGCTTGATATCCTTGAGCCGTTTTCCATGATTGGAGGAATCACCTCGACGGAGACACCAAGGGGAGGCAAAAGCCGTTTGAAGTCGGAAACAGATCCAGCTCTCTCGTGTCCAAATCTGAAATTTTCTCCGATAATAAGCCCGACCAACGGAAAAAGCCTGTTCAGGAAATTTTTCGTAAACTCATCGGGGTTCATCTTGGAAAGTTCTTTGGTAAAAGGAACAACCGTCAGGATATCCACTCCGATGGACTCAAGAATTTTTTCTTTGTGGGAAGGGTCCATGATTCTGAGGAAAGGTTTCTCGGGAAAGAGTACCTCCAGGGGATGAGGGGAAAAAGTGATGACTGTTGCAAGTGCCTGATTCTCCCTGGCCAGGGTGACGAGTCTTTTGAGGAGTTGCTGGTGTCCTTTGTGGATACCATCAAAATTGCCTATGGAAAGAAATGTTCTGGTTCCGGGAGGGTATGTGTTGCCAGGTGGAGAAAATCCTTCGTCCGAGAATCGTTCAATGATTTTCATGGGAGATGCGTGCCGGCGCTGGTCGGGATTTTCCCCGTTTCGAAGAATCTTCCCGGACCGGTTTTCCCAGACAGTGTCTTTTCCATCAGTCTCCCTTGAGAAGAAGCTCTGCCGCCCGGATTGCGAAGTAGGTGATGATTGCCGAAGCTCCCGCCCGGTGAATGCACAGGAGGCTTTCCATGATGGCTTTGTCAAGGTTGATCCAGCCATTTTGCCCTGCGGCGACCAATGTTGAGTATTCACCGCTGACCTGGTATGCACACATGGGAAGGTCGACCGCATTTTTGACATCCCTTAAAATGTCGAGATAGGGGAGTGCCGGTTTGACCATGAGGATGTCAGCGCCTTCTTCAACATCCAGTCGGGCCTCTCTTAACGCCTCTGTTCTGCTGGCTGGATCCATCTGGTAGGAGCTCCTGTCACCAAACTGCGGTCCTGACATCATTGCATCCCTGAACGGACCGTAAAAGGAGGATGCGTATTTGACTGCATAGGACATGATCAGTGTATCGGTAAAGCCTTCCTTGTCGAGAGCGGTTCGTAGGGCCGACACTCGCCCGTCCATCATGTCAGACGGGGCGACAACATCAGCTCCCGCCCTGGCATGGATCAGAGCCATCCGGGCAAGGCAGGTGAGCGTTGAGTCATTTTCGATCCTGTTGTCGGGTGAAAGGAATCCACAATGGCCATGGGAGGTGTATTCGTCGATGCAGACATCTGTCATGATCGTCGTTTCCGGAAAATGTTTTTTCATGAAACGGATAGCCGATGGTACTGGTCCTTCAGGGTTAAGTGCCTGTGTCGCCTCAAGATCTTTTGTTTCCGGAATCCCGAAGAGAAGGAAACTTGAGACTCCAACTTTCCTGGCTTCTTCTATGACAGGCGAGAGTCTGTCGACGGAGTATCTGAAGACTCCGGGCATGGAAGAGATTGCTTCTTTCTTGTTTTGCCCGAATGTAATGAAGAGAGGCAAAATCAGCTGTGATGGGTGGAGCCTGTATTCCTTGACTAGATTCCGGATGTTTTCGGAGTTCCTGAGCCGTCTTGGGCGATCAATAGGGAATCCCATGGTCAATACCCCTTAGTGTTTTAGTGCTGAAGTTTTTTGTTCAGTGATTCTCCAATGGCTTGAACCATTGACTCAACGGTCGTGTCCTTTGAAACAGTGATGTCTGAAAAGTGTTCGGATTCGAGGGCTTTTTTTGTGGTAGGACCTATTGCGCACGCTGGTACCTGGCGTATGGAAGGAGCCAGTTGCGCAAACATGCTTAAAATGTTGGTAACCGCGGACGGGCTGTAAAAAACCATCGCGTCAATTGTTCCGTCATGAATCCTTGCTTTGATCCGCTCTTCGGCATGAGGCAGAAGCCTGGGCAACCTGTTCTGGTAACAGGAAATGACAGAGACATCTCCACCGGCAGCGCTCAATTCTTCGGGAATGGACCTGTCGCCCCGGTCTCCCCTGATCAGGAGAATCTTTTCCCCTTTTAAAAGAGACTTTTTCATGGACTCTATGACCCCTTGACCGTGGGACTCTTCGGAAACAAGGTCCGGAATGATTCCCCACCCGGAGAGAGCTTTTGTCGTTTGGGGGCCGAGCGAGAAGATTTTCTGCCCATGGATCTCCCGCAGGTCCCGGTGCAAAGCAATGAATCGGGTCAGGAACCCCCGAACACCATTTGGGCTCAGAAACATGATCCAGTTCCACCGGTTCAGTTCCCTGATGGCATTGTCCGTTTCTGTCCAGTCGTCAGGCGGCTCGATTTTGATGGCTGGACAGATGATTACCTCTGCGCCCAGGGAGGTCAGGATATTTTTGAGCGAATCTGCCTGATCCCGTTCCCTTGTAATCATGACTGTTTTTTGTGTCAGTGGAAGATGTTGTTTCCATGAAAGCCTGACATTCTTTCCCGCGGATTCCCCGATGATGACAACCGCCGGAGGTTTAACCGGAGGATCAAGTGTCCGGACTGACAGTTCATCCAGCGTTGTTTCCCATGATGTCTGGGCGGAAGTCGTTCCCCATCGAACGATCATGACCGGCGTTTCCTTGCTCCTTCCTGCCGCGAGGAGTTTTTGGGCCAATTTCTGGATGTGTTCCACACCCATCATGACGATGAGCGTTTGCATCGGAACTGCCAGGGAGGATATTTCCTTGTCCGTCATGCGGTCAGGACTGCCATGACCGGTGATGATGGAAATGCGGGAATTGGTATCCCTGTGGCTTACAGGAACTCCAGCATATGCCGGAACGGAAATAGCCGAGGTCACTCCTGGAATGATGATATAGGGAATCCCGGCCTTTTCAAGGGCCTGGCCTTCCTCTCCGCCCCGACCAAAAACGAGAGGGTCTCCTCCTTTGAGGCGGACGACTGTCAGTCCTTTTTGTGCCCGGTCGATCATCAGTTCTTCTATTTCCCTTTGTCCCAGTTTCGGGTGGCCCCTCTCCTTGCCGACATCGATATACTCAGCCGTTTCGGGAACCAGGTCCAGAAGGTCCAGTGATGACAGGTGGTCGTAGAGAACCACCTGAGCTTTTTCAAGTGCCTTTTTTCCCTTTATGGTCAGTAGCTCCGGGTCTCCCGGGCCGCCTCCAACAAGGTATACTGTTCCAAATTTTTTTTCCGGGGCAATGCTATCCATCTTGTTGCTATCCGATACGCTAATAGATCATGTCTTTTTGTAGGGGGCCTGTTCAGGTGTTCCGGACGGGGGAGTCATCTCTCTTCGAATGAGGATTTTGCGATCGTTCTTGGCCGGAAAGAGAGCAGTTTCAGTTGATATCTCCCCATTTTCCGGATCGATATTCTTCGATGGATTCTCTGATTTCTTCCATGGTATTCATCACGAAAGGCCCATAGCGGGCAACAGGTTCCCCGATTGGCGGGGATGAAAGGACAAGCGCCTGTACTCCTTCTTTCGTACTTTTGAGGGTCCACTTGTCCGATCGGTTGGCATCCGGGTCCCAGAGTGCCATCTGGCTTTCCCGAATCACCATTTTGTCTCCATTGGGAGAGAGCGAGCCTTTGAAAACGTACAGGAGTGTTCGGTCCTCCGGTGAGAGCAAAAGGGAGATGGTTGCTTCCGGGTCGAGAATGATATGGCCTATAAAAACCTCATGCAGTGTGTTTATCGGAGATTTGACCCCTGACTGTTCTCCTGCAAGAATCTTGACCAAGCCTGTTTTTTCGTTGTTCTGAAGGGATGGAATCCTGTCCCCGGAGATTTCCTGATAGTGGGGTGGGGTGTTTTTGAGTTTGGCCGGAAGGTTGATCCAGATCTGGAATCCGTTCATGACCCCGCCCTGTTCAAGAAAACGGGGAGATGGAAGCTCGGAATGAAGGAGCCCTGAGCCTGCTGTCATCCACTGAAGGTCCATTGGGCCCATTCTTCCGGAGTGGCCCCTGGAGTCTTTGTGCTCCATCTCTCCTTCAAGGAGATATGTCACCGTTTCAAAGCCTTTGTGCGGATGGTCGGGGGCTCCGACTGCCTCTCCTTTTCCCCAGTTGACGGGGCCCATGTGGTCAAGAAGAAGAAAAGGGTCGGCATCATGAATAATACTTGTCGGAAAGGGGCGCCGGACGGGGAATCCCCCCCCTTCGAGTGTTTTCATGGCGTCGACGATCTTGTTTGGTGGAGGCAGATGCAATCTAGTGATCTCCTGACTCAGGAACCAAGCCGTATTTCATCAAGAATCTCTTTTCCACCCTTTTCAAGGAGTGTTTGCCCGATGGCAAGGCCAAGTTCGGTGGCTTCTTCGGAAGGTCCTGTTACTTTTTCTGTCAGGACCCTGTCCCCATTGAGGCTCATGACACGTGCCTCAAGCTGGACCCATCCGCTTCTTTTGACGGTGGCGTAAGCAGCAACTGGTAATTGACACCCACCGGCCAGACTTTTCATGACGCCTCTTTCTGCAGAGACGGCGATGTGTGTTTCCTGGTGAAAAAGTTTTGATGCAAGGGAACTGGTGAAGTTGTCGTGTTCCCTGTACTCAAGTCCGAGGGCTCCCTGACCGATTGCGGGGAGCAGATCGGAAACAGCAATCCATTCGGTGATTTTGTGTTCCAGTCCAAGCCTTTTCATTCCTGCACCAGCGAGGAGAAGGGCATCAACCAGGCCTTCTTCAAGCTTTCTGAGGCGTGTTCCGACATTTCCCCGAACAGGGACGATAACAAGGTCCGGTCTTATTCTTCGAACCTGGGAAACCCTCCTGAGGGAGGACGTTCCAATCTTTGCACCGGTCGGCAGACTTCTCAGGTTCGGATAATTGAGGCTTACAAAAACATCCCGGGGGTCTTCCCGCTCCATTGTGACCCCGAGAATCAAGCCATCGGGCATTTCAGCCGGGACGTCTTTCATGCTATGAACGGCCAGGTCTACCTGGTGGGAAAGAAGGGCCTCCTCGATCTCCTTGACGAAGAGACCCTTTCCTCCGACATCGGACAAGGGCCTGTCAAGAATCATATCGCCTGATGTCTTGATGATGGTCAGTTCAGACTTGATTCCGGATGTTTCCTCTATAAGTTTTGCGACGTGACGCGCCTGCCAGAGTGCAAGCTCGGAGCCCCTGGTTCCTATTTTCAGAATTTGAGTCATCAGGCCGGGCTTTCACCTTTCAAAAAGGGGATTGGATTGGAGATTTCAGGAGTTTCTTTAACTTTTTCCTGAACAAGCGAGTCCAGGGCATTTTCCGGAAGTCCATAGCACTTCATTGTCCATTCCCAGATCTCTTCTGAGCCGGGAGAGTGCCTGATGGTCTGGTAGGCCGGATGTAGAATTTTGTTCAACAGGGATTTGGTAAGGATCTCGACTTTTTCGCGCGCTTCGGGAGGCAGTGTTGAAAGCGTTCCCTGAAAACGCTCGATTTCTGACTGGCGAATTCGCTCTGTATGGCTCTTGAGTGCCTGAATGAGTGGAACCGATGACCTGTTCTCCTGCCATCGTGCGAAGGAACGCAGTTCCTCCGAAATGATCGCCCCTGCTGCATGGGCCTCAAATTCCCGTTCTTTCTGGTTCGACTCAACGACGGCTTTGAGGTCGTCAACGTTATAAAGAAAAAGATTCCCAAGACGGCCGACTTCCGGATCAATGTTTCGTGGGACGGCAATGTCGATCATGAACATGGACCGGCGTCCTCTTTTTGCAAGGGACCTTTCGGCGATCTCCGTGGTAACGAGATAGTGTTCGGCGCCTGTTGAACAGACAATCATGTCGGAGTCGGCAAGCGCTTCTTCAATCTCGTTGAAAGGACGATAGGTCGCTTCATACTCTGACGCCAGTGCGATGCCCTTGTGGGAGTCCCGGGTCATGAGTGTGAGTGAGCGGACACCCATCTTTTTCATATGTCTGGCTGTAAGCTGGGCCATATCCCCGCCGCCAAGAAGGAGCACGCTCTTGTCATCCATCGTCTGGAATATCTTCCGGGCCAGCTGGCAGGCGGCATAACTTATCGAAACAGGAAGGTGGCTGATGGCTGTTTCTGTTCGAACTCTTTTGGATGCGGAGATGGCCCGCTGGAAGAGCTGGTTCAGAAAAAGCCCCGTATAGCCAAGTGTTTTGGCTCTTTCAAAGGCATCCTTGACCTGTCCGGTGATTTGCGGTTCCCCTACGACCATCGAATCAAGGCTTGCTGTCACCTCAAAAAAATGACGGACCGCGTCTTCCCCCGTGAGGTGATAAAGATAGGGAGCAATATTGACTTGTGAGAGGGAAGGATGCGTATTTTTCAGAAAATCAAGGAAAAAGGACTGGTCGGGATTACCGCCGGTCGTGATCGTGATGATCTCGACCCTGTTGCATGTGGAAAGGACCATGCACTCGAGGACCCCATCCTTTGTGCTTAAATTCCTGATGACTTCGTCGAGATGTTCCTTGGGGTACGCCAGTTTCTCGCGGACCTCGATGGGGGTCTTCTTGTGGTTCACCCCGGCAAGTGTCATTCTCAGCAATTCAGTTGGCCCTCCTTTTTGGAACGGCTTTGCAACAGATGGCTAAAGTACTGAATGACCGCCTCCTACAAAAAGATTGACAGCCAGAATGGTCACGACGAACAGGAAAAATCCGGCAATCGAAAGATAAGCCGCCTGTCGTCCCTGAAATCCCTTCTTGAGTCTGAGAAGAACAAGTCCCAGATAGAGAAACCAGACCAGGAAAGCCCATGAGCCCCTTTTTCCCCATGGCCATAAAACACCGGATGTGCCGTAAGACCAGATCATGACAAAAACAAGGCCTAGGGTCAAGAATAAAAATCCAAGCCCGTTGAACTCTCTGTTCAGCCGGTCAAGAAACTCGAGGGATGGCAGTCGGTTAAAGAGGGTGTTGAAGATCTTTTTTCTGAGAAATGTTTCAAGAAGCAGGTAAAGGATGGAAAGGAAGAAGGCAATGGTGGCTGATGCGAGGCCAAGATCGACAAGGATTGAGTGGAGGCGGACCAGAAGGCTTTCAGCCCCTTCTTTTGTCGGCCCGGACCTGACTCCTTCTCCGAGGACAAACAGGAGCGCCCCGAATGAAACAGGAAAGATGAGGATCCCCAGGAGTGATCCTTTCCTTTGGTGCTCAAGATAGAGGAATGATACAACAAGTGACCAGGAGAAGAACGAGACTGCTTCCCTTAAGGTGGCAAGGGCGATATGCCCTATGGATGTGAAATGGATGAAAAGGGCAAGAGTGTGTACCAGAACGCCGCCGACGCCTGCGGTGACACCGGCGAGGGATCCATGTTTGACCCGTGAAAAAAGAATATCTCCCAGGAGCAGGACAAAGGCTCCAAAGTAGAATCCGGCAGCTATTTTGATGAGCAAGATTTCAAATGGTGACAGGGGAACCTCCAGCATGTGTCTGACTGCGATGACAAAAGATATATCAGGTCCCAGGGAGCTGATCTTTTCGTGTTTATCCTTGCCCTGTCCGATCGTCTGGGCTAGAATAAGCCATGACTTCCACTACTGAAATGATGGCATCCGCTTCTCCGGAAGCAGCATGGGATACGGCCAGATTCCTTGGCAGGAAGGGGTTGTTTGAAAAACCGTTCCGCCTTCCTCTTTCTGCGATTTCTATTTCAGGTCTCGATCAGGTCCTTCTTGAAGATATCGGACAGGCGCTCTATGAATTCTATCAGGCTCTTGACGCATTATACAGAAAATCTTCGGTTGATCCGAGCCTCTCTTTTGTTTCAGAAATGCTCGACAGGGGGAAGCCCCGTGAACTGGTCGAGTTCGGACGTTCAAAAAAATTCAGGCATGATCTTCCGGGAATCCTTCGTCCGGACCTTCTGATCACTCCGTCTGGGCCGGTTCTGACCGAGATGGACTCGGTGCCAGGTGGTGTCGGTCTGCTTCATGCGCTGACCCGGTCGATGCGTGATGTCGGAGGAAGTGGTGTTTTTGGCGGGACGGGCGGGATGCTTTCCGGATTTGCGTCCATGATCCGTTCGCAGGTCCCGGATCCGTCGCTTGCAATCCTTGTCTCTGACGAGTCTCATGACTATCGTTCTGAGATGCGTTACCTTGCAGAGTGTCTTGATGCCGACTTCTTTCCGGCGGCCTGCCTGCATCCGAGAGAGATTTCTTTTGATGGTGAAGGGATTTTTCGAAAGGATTCTTCCGGAAATGTCATTAGAATCAATATTATATACCGGTTTTTCGAGCTTTTTGATCTTCCCAATATTCCTAAAATCGATATCATCCAATACTTTGTCAAAGGGGGAAAGCTTAAGGTAACTCCCCCCTTCAAGCCATGGCTTGAAGAAAAGCTTGGCATGGCCCTCTGGCACCATCACCGTTTGGATGGCTACTGGAAATCCGAGATCAGTGAAAGCTACAGGGGTGTTCTGAACCAGATCATTCCGAAGACATGGCCGCTCGACCCGACCCCTGTTCCTGCAGGTGCTGCGATTGTTGGCCTGGAAGTCAAAGGTCGGAGGCTCCTCGATTTTCAGTCTTTGGTCGGGTTGACTCAAAAAGAACGGGAACTCATCATTAAACCCTCCGGATTTTCACCTGAGTCCTGGGGGAGCAGGGGTGTCGTTATTGGCCACGACCTCCCGGAGGAAGACTGGAACCGGAGCGTTGCCGACGCTTTTAGTGCATGGCCGGTCACTCCGCATATCTTGCAGCCGTTTGTTCGTACATCATTGTTTGAATTTTCCTGTTTTGATATTGATACCGATTCTGTCGAATCGGGCTTATACCGGGTTCGAGCCTGCCCTTATTATTTTGTCCGGGGAGGGAAAGCGATTCTCGGTGGTGTTCTGATAACTGCCTGTCCACAGGACAAGAAAATCATCCATGGCATGACGGATGCGATCCTTGCTCCTGGTGCACCGGTTCGACTGGAAATGTCTTTATAGCTCTGGAGTTTATATATGGAAGAATGGCAAAGGCTTCTTGTGGACGGCATCCGTCGTTCGGATCAGCTTCCCCAGGATTGGCGCCTGGCGAAGGACGGTGTAGAACAAAAAGATGTGGAAGAGATTTTCCCGGTCAGGATCAATGCCTATTACCAGTCCTTGATCAAGGATCCTATGGGGCCGATTGGCCGTCAGGTCATCCCCGACCCGGAAGAGATCATGGATATGGATAGCCCTCTCGATCCGTTGTCCGAAGATGAGGACAGTCCCGTTCCGGCTATTGTTCACCGGTATCCGGACAGGGTTCTTTTTCTTGTCACAAACCAATGTCCGATTTACTGCCGGTATTGTACAAGAAAGAGGATGATCGGCACCCCGGAAGGAGTTGTCACCAGGGACGAGGTAGACGAGGGAATCGCCTATATCAGGGAGCATACGGAGATACGGGACATTATCCTGTCTGGCGGAGATCCTCTGATGCTGAAGGATGATTATCTCGAACACATCATCTCTTCCCTGCGGGCTATTCCCCACGTCGAAATCATCAGGATCGGCTCGAGAGTGCCCTCGTCACTTCCTCAGAGGGTAACTCCGTCCCTGGTTTCAATGCTTCGGAAGTATCATCCCCTTTACATGAACCTGCACTTCAATCATCCGGATGAGATTACTCCGGAAACATCCCTGGCCTGCAATATGCTTGCAGATGCGGGAATCCCGCTGGGGTGCCAGACGGTCCTGATGAAGGGGGTCAATGATGACGCGGCTGTATTGAAGAGGCTTTTTCAAAAGCTTCTGACCATCAGGGTCAAGCCTTACTATCTTTACCAGGCCGACCTGACGAGGGGTGCGAACCACTTCAGGACACCTGTTTCCAAGGGGCTTGAAGTGATGAGGGAAATTCAGGGGCACACCTCGGGCATGGCCGTTCCCCATTATGTGATTGATGCTCCCGGTGGAGGTGGAAAGATCCCTGTTCTTCCGTCTGATTACATGATTTCGATGGGTGACGGAGATGTTGTCCTGAAAAACTATGAAGGGAAAATCTTTACCTATCCGGATCCGTCTTCCGGAGCAGAGACAATAGCGAAGTCTTCTTCCGAGGGAGATGGCGTTTGCTCGAATCCTCGGGAATCGGCTTCACGGACCATTCATCCGGGAATGATCGATGAAGCCCGCTGAAGAAATGGGTGGCTCCACTCCTGACCCCACTCCGTCTTCTTCCCGACCGGACCACTCTTTCCCCCCTGAAGAGCGAAGGGGGGTCTATCATGCCATCTATACAAGGCGTGATATACGAAAGGAATTTCTCCCGGATCCAATTCCGGATGAAACGCTTGTCCGGCTGCTGAGGGCAGCTCATCATGCCCCTTCCGTGGGATTTATGCAGCCATGGAACTTCATCCTGGTGAAAGATCACAACATCCGGATGCAGCTCAAGCATGCCGTCGACAAGGAACGGCAGTCTGCGGCTGTTATCTTTGAATCTCCGCGGGCGGAAAAATTTCTCTCTCTGAAAGTTGAGGCGATTCTGGAAGCTCCCCTGGTTATTGCCGTGACGATTGACCCTTCAAGGGAGGGTCCTCACGTCCTGGGGAGGTTGTCTGATGCCGATACGGATCTCTACAGCGCTTCATGTGGGATCATGAACATGTGGCTTGCTGCCCGGGCGGAAGGGATCGGTATGGGTTGGGTGACAATTTTTCGAAAGGGGGATGTCCAGTCGATTCTTGGCCTTCCCTTTCATATCAGACCGATAGGTCTTTTGTGTCTCGGATTTGTTTCAGCTTTTCCAAACCGCCCCATGCTTGAAACTGAAGATTGGGCCTACCGGCAAAAACTTTCGGATCTGGTTTTCCTCGACCGCTGGAATGGTCAGGATGGCGAACTGCTGAAAAAATTGAGGGATGATCTTGATCGATCGGAGGATTTTTTTTGGGAACATTGAGTGACAGGGAGATATTGAGACTTGTTTCAGATGGTCACATTCATTCGGGGCGCTATCAGCGCTTCGAAATCCAGCCGGCCTCTCTTGATTTGCGCCTGGGATCGATTGCCTACCGGGTAAGAAGCAGCTTCCTTCCCCAAGGAGAAACCGTCCAGAATCTTCTCCCGGAGATGACCCTGTATCAGATAGATCTCAATTCCCATCCCTATATTGAGCCGGGAGCGATCTATATCATTCCGCTTGATGAATATCTCTCCCTTCCTTCTTCCATAGGAGGAAAGTCCAATCCCAAAAGCTCGACAGGCCGGATTGATGTCTTTACCCGTGTCCTGACTGAAAGTGGACACCGTTTCGACGATGTTCCTTATGGGTATTCAGGGGCGCTCTATCTGGAGCTTTTTTCCCGCTCTTTCCCGTTGAGGATTTCTGCGGGACTTTGTCTTTCCCAGCTGAGGCTCTTTTCCTCAAGGGACATCCTGTCGGATGAGGATCTTTCCCTTCTTCACAAAAAGTATTCGCTCTATTCAGAGGAGTCGGAGGGGGGGCTTCAGGATGGGCTTGTCCTTGGTGTGGATCTGTCCGGAGGGGATGTTGTCGGCTACCGTGCCCGGAAAAGCTCCGGGATTCTTGACCTGTCGTCTCCACTCCCTCTTTCTCCGGAGGCATTTTGGGAACCTATCAAAACGCCCGCTGGTGGCTCCCTGATTCTGGAGCCTGAGGAATTTTATCTGTTTGCTTCACGTTCAAGGCTTAAAATCCCGAAAGATTACGCTGCCGAGATGCTGGAATTTGATGCTCAGTCGGGGGAGCTCAGGACACATTATGCGGGTTTTTTTGATCCTGGCTTTGGTTTTTCCGAGCAGGGTGCAAGGGCTGTCCTGGAGGTGAGACCTCATGATGTTCCCTTCAGGATCGTTGATGGCCAAAGAATCTTCAGGTTGCGCTACGAACGGATGAACCGCCCGCCGGACAAGATTTATGGTCAGGATATCGGCTCAAACTATAGTGCCCAGGGGTTAAAGCTAAGTAAATATTTCAGCGATTTTTCTTTTTGAGATTCCCTCCAGTTTTTTGATCGATCAATTGACTTGGTGTTTGTATGACTCTTAGACTAAAACAGCATGGTTTCAGATCCCCTCTTCCTCCAGCTGACAGAAGGAGTCCTTTCCGATGAGCGATCACGGTTCATTATCTCCGCCGAAGCATCAGCCACCATTCGACCAATCCTCTCCCCGCGAATCTTCGGAAAACGATGAGAAAAAGCGCATGGAGACACTGTTCCGTTCCATGATTGACGGGGTTGACCGAATTGCCAAAAAGCTTGATGACCATGATGGGATTCGCAAGGATCTTTTCAGTTTCAAGAAAAATCTTTATGAAGCAGAAGTAGAGTGGGGGCGACTCCTGTCCGAACAGGAAAAGATGAATGAAGTCCTTGAAAAGGTCACCAGTCCAGCCTTCAGGATCGGAACGTTGATTGAAGTCATGGAAGATGGTTTTGTCTGGGTATCCGTTGGAGGTGGAGATTATCATGCGGCTCTCGATCCCAGGATCGATCCCTCCACATGTCATCCCGGAATGAGAGTCCGACTGAATGAGGCCATGTCTCTTGTAGGTGTACTCGATGCGGATATGCATGGGCCAGTTACACGGGTCGAAAAAATTCTGCCGGATGGTCGTCTTGAGATTGGCCAGGACCGTGCAATGGGAAACGGAATGGGTTCGATGGTTCTTGGGCGAGGGGAGAAACTTCTGAATGAGCCGGTGGCTCCCGGTGATTCGGTTCGTCTTGACCCTTCATCAAGGCTTGCCCTCGAGAAAGTTTCTTCCCAGGACAGTCCTTATCTGATCAAGGAAGTTGCCGACATTTCCTGGTCTGATATCGGTGGGCAGAAGGAAGCACTTTCGGAGATCCAAAAGGCGATCCTGAATCCTGTTCTTCACCCGGATCTTTTTCAAAAATACCATTTCAAGTCTCCCAAGGGATTTCTTCTCTATGGTCCTCCGGGATGCGGAAAGACGCTGATCGGGAAGGCAACGGCCAACTATATCGCAGGGGAGATGTCAAAAAAGGAAGGCAGGGAAATCAAGGGAACATTCTTTCATGTGAAGGGACCCGAGATTTTTAATATGTGGCTTGGGGAATCTGAACGTATTGTCAGGGAGCTTTTTGCGCAGGGCAGGGAGTCACGTTCAAGGGGCGAGTTTCCGGTTCTGTTTATCGATGAGGCGGAGGCAATTCTTGGGACGAGAAAGTCCTCAAGGGCATTTAATATACACAATACGATCGTCCCTATGTTTTGTGCCGAGATGGATGGTTTATCCTCTCAAGCCGGATTTATGGTGATTCTTGCCACGAACCGTCCGGAAATCATTGATCCGGCAATCCTGCGTCCAGGGCGAATTGATCGCAAAATACGTGTTCTGCGTCCGAATAGGGAAGCAGCTTTTGAAATATTGTCCCTTGCTATTCCTCCTTCGATCCCAACGGTCAAGCAATCCACCGTTCTTGACGGAAAGCAAAGGGAAGAAATGCTCTCTGCTTTTCTTGACAGACTTTATGCCTCGAGCCAGGAAAATGCGGTCATGGATCTTTTCTTCCGCTCCGGTCGAAGGGAAACGCTCTATCGCAAGTCCTTCCTTTCCGGGGCAATTCTTGTGTCAATTTTTGACAGGGCCAAGGAGAAGGCTCTTTTACGCGAGCTGTCGAATTCCGAAGAAGTTGCCGGAATCCAGGAAGAGGATTTGTGGGATTCGCTCTCCAAGGAGTTTGAGGAAGGGGATATTTTGCCGGATTCCGATGTTGCAAGAGATTGGCTGAATCTTCTGGATCTTCCTTCACGGGATGTCGTGGATATCAGGCGTATTCGCCCGGGAGAGAAGGAGCGTTCTTTTCTTGAACGCCGGCAGATCGAATGATGGATCCTTCTTTTCCTGTTATTGCCGGGATCGAGACGGAGTACGGGATTGTCCGGAGCGATATTGAGAATTCTGATCCTGTTATTGAGTCAATGGAGCTCATTCGGTCTTACGATGGTAGCGAGTCTTTAAAGTGGAACTACTCGGAGGAGGATCCTTCGATGGATGCGAGAGGGTTCCACGCCGAGGGACTTGCCCAGGATATTGAGGAGCAAGAGTTTACCCGTTCCGATCATCAGCGTTTTTTTTCGTTCAGGGAGATGAAAAGCGACCGGATCCTTCGAAACGGAGCCCGATTTTACAACGATCACACTCACCCGGAATATTCAACACCTGAGTGCCACAGCCTTTTCGAGCTCCTTGCTCAGGACAGGGCGGGAATTCTGATCATGAGGATGGCAAAGAAGAACCGTGAGAGCCGCCTGGGATCGGGTGGAAAAATTGCCCTGTACAGAAATAATACGGACTATCATGGACACAGCTATGGTTGTCATGAAAACTACCTTCTTCCCAGGGAGATCCCCTTTGAGAAGATTGTTTCCCATCTTCTCCCCTATCTGGTTGCCAGAACGATACTAATTGGTTCAGGAAAATATGCAACTGAGTCTTCTGAGCGGCCGGGAGAAATTCGCTATCAGATCTCCCAGAGAGCCGATTTCATGGAGGCATTGATTGGTGTGGACACAATGCATAATCGTCCCCTGGTCAACAGTCGTGACGAGCCTCATGCCCAAACATCTTCCTACCGGAGGCTCCATCTGATTTCAGGTGATGCCAACATGTCCGAATGGCAGACAGCGATGAAAGTGGGAATGACAAAACTGGTTTTGAATTTGCTTCTAAGGGATATTTCGGTTTCAGGGGTTGCCATGTCTGATCCAGTTCAAGCAATCAAGGAGATTTCCCGGAACCTCTATGATCAAAAGCCTGTCCCGATGAAAAATGGTGGCGAAATGTTCGCATCGGAAATCCTTGAGGCCTATCTTCATGTTTGTCAGAGCTTTTCCCCTAAGGACAAGGAGAGTTCCTGGGTCCTGGGAGAATGGGCATCGGCCCTGGAAGATTTCCGAAGGGATCCATCACTTTTGTCGGACAGGGTCGATTGGGTTGCAAAGAAAGAACTTTTCGACTCTTTCAGGCAAGAGCAGTCATTGGCCGCAAATGATCCATGGCTTCAAAGCCTGGACCTTGCCTACCATGACCTGGATCCCGAAGAAGGTCTGTTTTGGGAGATGGAGTCCGCCGGTTCCATTCGCCGGTTGACGAAGGATGAGGATGTTGTCAGAGCTCTGAGTGTTTCTCCCGGACAGGGGCGCCCCAGGATCCGGAGCGCGATCCTCTCCCATTTTGCGGAGAAGGTTTCGGAGGCTGGGTGGGAAAGGATAAGATTCCATGATGGGTCGGTTGTTGATCTTCCTCTTTTTCTCAGGGAGACTCCCGAACAAATGGATGTGCTTGAACAAAAGGTGATGGGACTTCTTCACCCAAGGGAACTTGTCGCCCTTTTTCAGCTTTAGAGGGAATGACTTCTCCAGTCCTTAACGTTTGACCAGTATGGAGGGTTCAAGATGTTTACTGAAAAAACGCTGTCAGCACATTTTATCATTGCTTTTCCGGATCAACCCGTTTCTCCTGCTTCACCGGGAAGACGCGAGAACAAGCAGGAAGCTCCTGTTCCCAAAAAACCGGAAGGCGGTCGTGATGGCGTTGATCGTCTTCGCGAAAGGATGAAAAGGGTGGATCCCAATCAATCCGAGCGATATCGGCAAAGGACCGGCCAATGAAAATAACCGATTCCGTCAAGGGGGCATCCGGATCTTTTGTGGACCTTTTAAAGCAGCATCAGGGCGCTTCTCCAAATTTTTCAGTGGAGAGATCCTCCTCGGGAAAAGTGCCGGAGATTCAGGCGACAACGATTCTTGCCTTTCACTTTTCGTCCGGTGTTCTTGTTGCCGGTGACCGTCGGGCGACAGCCGGCAACAGGATTATGGCCAATCGTGTGGAGAAGGTTATTGAAATTGACGGGCGTTCTGTCCTTGCTATTTCAGGTTCGCCAGCTCAGGCCATCGAGATGGCAAGGGTTTTGGACCACTCTTTTCGATACTATCGACGTTCTCAGCTTGACGAGATGTCCCTTGAGGGGCAATTAAGGCTTCTTGCCCAGCTTCTGAAGGAAAATCTCCCTATGGCAATGAACGGAGTCGGTGGGGTCGTTCCCCTGTTCATTACCTTTGACCCGGAAACAAATGGTCCCAGAATTTATTTTTACGATATTCTTGGTGCCCATTTTGAAGGAACTCCTTTTGCAGTGGGGGGGTCCGGTTCTCTTGAAGTACAGGGCATCCTGAGATTTCTTGATCACTGGGGACTCCCTGGCGGGCTTTCCTCCCTATCCAAAAAAGATGCGATCGTCCTCAGTCTGAGACTTCTTGAAACGGCATCCTATTTTGACTCCGCAACGGGAGGAGTTCAGTCGGGTGACAGGATTTACCCTGTCATCAAGCTGGTGTCGGGTGACGGTCTTGAAACAGTGGGCGAGGACCTTTTAAAAGAGATTCTGGAAACGGAGGTTCATGGTGTTTGATGAACCTTATCGTTGGGTTGATGCGATCAATCAGCGCAGGGACTACATCGAGGAGCAACTGAAACGTTCTTCGCCTGTTGTGGCCGTGTCTGTGGAGGAGGGCATTTTGCTGCTTTCTTTTTATCGCAGAACCTCAAAAATTTTTGAAATTTATGATCGCATGGCGATGGGTGCGATCGGACATCCTGCAGATATCGAGATGATCCGGATGGCCGCAATCAATACTTCTCATGTTGAAGGATTTACCAGGTCGTCAAGAGATGTCTCGATGAGGAGACTGACTATGTTTACCCTGTCTCCCAAGCTTAAATCCTCATTTGAGGATGTTATGTCTTCCCCATTGATTTACAGGGGGATTTTTGTTGAAACAGGAGCTTCTCCACGGGAAGATCTTTTCTATGAACTCGATTTCGATGGTCAGGTAAAGCCTTCTAAAATATCTGCCGTGATTTCAAACGGTGAGGATCTCTCGGATCGTATCAGGAAGATGCTGCCTTCAACTGTTCTGTCTGGAAAAGAGGCTCTTCCTGTATTGGTTGATGCGTGCGTTTCGGGAAGTCTGGACTTTGAAGAGGCAGGGATGGATGCAGATGGAAAAATTCTTGATGAGGATCTCTACCGGCGCAAGAAAGAGCTTTTTCTGTCTGAAAGGGAGCCTGACATTCAGCTTCTGGATCGTCGAACCGGTTTGATGAGATCTCTTCCATTGCCGAGTATGCCTTAATCACATCCATTCTCCGGAAGGAGGGTCTGCTCTTGCGCTCCATCATAGGACTTGAAACGGAATATGGAACCTTGTTGAACAGGGAGCCTGGTTCTGTAAGGGATCTTTTTCGACAGGAAGAGATTTTCCAGCGATTGAGGGACCATATCTTCCATACCCGGCGTCTTGGTGTGATCGATCAGCATCAGCGGGCATATGATGAACCTGTCGGGAATGGTGGTTTTCTGAAAAATGGCGGAAGGCTTTATGTCGACATGGGGCATCTGGAGTATGCTTCTCCGGAAGCGCTTGATCTTCTGGATCTTGTTCTGGTCGACAGGGCTGGCGACCAAATTCTTCAGGACGCGATTAACGAGCTCGGTCTGACTTCGGAAATCTCCCTGATTAAAAACAATATAGACCATCAGACACTTGCCACATTCGGTTCTCATGAGAATTATCTTGTCTCAAGGCAGTTTCCTTTTACGGAAAAGGGAATGGAGCCACTGGTGGCCTTTCTTGTAACAAGGCAGATCTTCACTGGAGCAGGACGGGTTGGTTCTGCCAATCTCAATGAAAGCATTATCACTTTTCCTCCAACGGACAAGGTGGTTACTTTTCAGCTTTCCCAGAGAGCTGATTATGTTGTTAACAAGTTTTATCAATGGGTCCAGATGAACCGGTCGATTGTGAATACCCGCGACGAGCCACTGGCTGATCCGGCCCTGTTTCGCCGAATGCATCTGTTGATGGGTGATTCAAACATGTCTCAATTTGCCACGGCGATGAAATTTGGAACGACCAGGCTCGCTCTTTCCCTCATTGAGGATGGTTTTGCTCCTGCAGTCGGGATTATTGATCCGGTTCGGGCCAACCATGCGATTTCCCATGACATATCGATGGGCTGGAGGGTGATGGACAATGATGGACAAATGTTGACGGCGACAGATTTGCAATGGATGTTCTTTGAGGCGGCGGACAGGAACTATCGTGGCAGGGATGAGGAAACGGACTGGGTTCTTTCAGAATGGGCTGAGCTCCTCTCCGACCTTGGCAAAAAAGATCCTTCAAAGGTTGCTGACCGCGTTGACTGGGCTGCAAAATTTATTCTCCTGAATCAGTTCAGGGAAGAGGAAGGACTGGAGTGGGGAGATCCATGGCTTGAGAGCCTGGATCTTGAATATCACAACATTCATCCTGAAAAGGGGTTGTTTCGGATTCTCGAACAGGAGGGGAGACACCGGAGACTGATCTCCGACAGGCAAATTTCGGATGGTGTGAGCCGACCCCCAGACTTTACGAGAGCCTGCGGCCGCTCAATGGCGGTCAATCATATCCTCGAGGAAAATGATCTGTCCTATATTATCCAGTGGTTCGGGATCCAAGTAAATGAGGGCGAGGTATTGTACATGCTTGATCCACTCAAGACCTACCACTGTGAGGTGGATCAGTATTTTTCCGATCCACCGGATGCAGAGGGAAGTTCTTTTGAAGCCTAGGAAATATCCCTCTGTTTTGTGACATAGGCAAGGTAGGGGTCCCACATGGCTCCTGTTGCTGACATCACAAAATCGGCCCCTTCGTTTATAAATAACTGGTAGTCATCGGGGGTGTTGTAGCCGCCCACTCCGATAATGTCAACCTTCAAATTCCCTTTGTCAATCACTTTCCTGAGTATTCCAACTGTCTGTAACGCAAGATTTCTGATGCCGGCGCCGCAAAGGCCGGATCGTTCCCGGCCTGGCCCTGGGAGGGCAGGTTGCCCGTTGGAGTTGATGATTGTCCCGGAAACGGTATTGATTGCTCCGATTCCCTGGATATATGGGGCCGCTTTTTCCATCAGCATTTCCGCAAGGTCAGGGTCGGAGATCTGTCCGACCTTCATAATCAAAGGGGTCTCCCCAATGGCTTCCCTGACCATGGAGAGAACCTTCATGCTCGACTCTGGACTCTGGTAGAGCTGCCCTTCTTTTCCCTTGACGTTCGGGCATGAGAAATTGACCTCGATAGCCATTGCGCCGGCTTCTTTTGCCATTTTGGCTGTTCGGGCAAAATCTTCAGGCATGGAGCAGTCGTTTTGTTCGATACCAACAACCGAGACGACAAGAACCTGATTTTGTGCGAGCGAGTTGATCGATTCCCTGATGTCGGGGATCCAGACAGAAGGCGGCTGGCTGGGCATTCCAAAAGAATTTGTGATCGTTACAGAGCTCATTGATTGAGGATGAAAGTCCAGGGTCGCAATGAGTGGGGATGCAAGATCTTCCATTTTGAACGGTCGATTGAATGGAACATAGAGACAGTTTGGGTTTTGATAGGAAGGATGACTATGGCTCCTGACGGTTTTATAGGTCAGGATGTCGAATCCCATTTTTGCGTAAAAGCCGATCCAGTCGGAGTTGAGGAGTGGTCCTGCCGGAATTCCTATCCTTGAACGGCAAGGTATCCCAAGAAATGAAACCAGCTGGTGTGTGCTTTGCAGTGGAGGAGGGGCAATTCCGAAGACCGGTCCGTTTCGATAGTTTTCCTCATAAGAGATTCGAATGTCATAAACTGGAGGTGCGATCGACAATTCTGGCTCCTTTGGAATCAATGGTTGATGGGATCAGGACAGCTTGATATTCCTGATCGTTCATAAATGTTTCCATGGCGCTCCGGACCTTCTCTATGACATCCTGTTCCGGTGCAAGAGCCACCATTGTTGATCCAGCTCCGGATATGACGAGGTTTGATGCTCCGGCTTCGACTGCGACTTTCTGGATCAACGAGAATTTTGGTATCAGCGGACCCCTGTAGGGAGAGACCAGTGGATCACTGACCATTTGGCAGAACAGTTTGCGGTTGTTTGCGGAAACTGCGGCAAGAATGCCGGCCGTTCTCATGATGGCCTCGACAGAGTTAGTAAATGGTACCTTTTCGGGGATCGCTTTCCTGGCCTCTGCTGTTTTAAGGAGTGCCCCCGGTACAATGAAGAGGAGGCAAATGCCTTCAATCGATCCAAATCGGAAGGAGCTTTTCAGATTTGTTATGGAAACGGTCACTCCGCCAAGGAGACAAGCCGATACGTTATCAAGAAAATAGCCTCCGCTGACTCTGCTTTCTGCCGTGGCTGCGGCTTCTAGGATATCCTGTTGTGTGAAAATTTCCCCAGCAAGAATATTTCCCAGAAAAGCTCCTCCAACGGCCGATGCTGCACTTGAGCCAAGGCCAGACCCAGGTACGCCTTTTTCGATTGACATGATCAGGTCTTTGTCAGTTAAGCCTGCTTTGTCGAGAATGATTCTGGCAGCGATCGTTGCCGTATTTTGTTCCGGATCCAGTGGCAAACTGGCCCAGGCTCCGGAAATTGAAGTGATCCTGTCCCCTGAGCTGTTGTTTTCGAGGTGACCGGTTATCAGGTCACCCATTCCGGTTACGGCCATTCCCAGTGTGTCGAACCCGGGTCCGATATTTCCGACCGAAGCTGGAGCGTAAACTGTTACCGGTCCCACAGGGGT
>JAKAYF010000065.1 GCA_021816465.1 Nitrospirota bacterium | reverse complement strand
GCGTTTTATTCATGTTTCTATTTTATTTAATATTCGTTTTGTTATCAACCATCCAACAGAAAGGAATATCGCATTCCTCCCATCTCTTGGCTGATAAAACCCCAAGAGAGGGTATCCTGCGATAAACTGATGAAAGAAGGTTGAAGACCACAAAAAATGACTCTGGCCCCCCAACTTGCCAGATCTATTGGGGAACCAGAGCATATCAACTCAGGATCCCAGTGCTCAAAGAGTTCGAGAAAACAGCGGACCCTTTGCCACAACATTGAGATATCGGTCAAAGGTCATTGCAATATTGCGCATGAAGATTCTTCCCGTTGTCGTCAGAACAATCTTCTCAGGGGTGATATTCAAAAGACCGTCCTGCCGGAACCGCTCAAGATCCCCAATCTCTTTTTTGAAATACTGGTCAAAATCCTTGCCAAATGGATCAAGAACGTTCTTGCGATTAATCTCCAGATCACACATGATTCGGGTAATAACCTGACGTCGCATCTCGTCGTCCTGGGAAAGCCGATAGCCACGATGCACAGGGATCTCCCCTGCCATAACGGCTTTTTGATACTCAGGCAGACTTTTCAGGTTTTGTGAATAAACATCACCGACCATACTGATAGCGGTTACACCCATTCCGACGAGGTCTGCTTCGGCCTTTGTTGTATAACCCTGGAAGTTCCTGTAAAGAGAGTATTCTTTCTGGGCACGGGTCAGCTCATCATCGGGCTTCGCAAAATGGTCCATTCCGATAACAACATACCCTGCCCCGGTCAGTCGATCGAGGATCATCGACATCAAGGCAAATTTGACTTCGGGGGAAGGCAAATCCTGCTCCTTGATCAGTACCATATGTTTTTTCAACCATGGAACATGTGCATAATTAAAAATGGCGATCCGGTCCGGCGACATACGGATAACCTGATCAAGCGTCCGGGCAAAGCCTTCTACCGTCTGGAAAGGCAATCCGTAAATAAGATCGATATTGATCCCGTTGAAGCCTAACTTGCGGCATTCATTAAAAACTCCCTCCGTGAGCTCTACCGACTGGATTCTGTTGACCGCCAACTGGACCTTGGGGTCAAAATCCTGAACCCCCATACTGATCCGGTTAACTCCCAACTCCCTGATAGAAGCAAGATATTCATTCGATGCGTGCCTGGGATCGATTTCAACGGAAATTTCTCCCTGGGAGTAGTCAACATCAAACCATTTGTTAATATGGGAAAAGAGAAGACGGTTCTGGGGAGGGGTTAAGTTTGAAGGCGAGCCACCGCCAAAATGAAGTTGAACAACTTTCCGTTTTTTGGAATACAAGGGTCCGACAAGAGCCATTTCCGATGCCAGAAGGTCAATATAATCGGCTGTTTTGCCCCTGTCCCTCGATATAATAACGCTACATCCGCAAAAATAGCAGAGGCTGTCGCAAAATGGCAGATGAAAATAGAGAGACAAGGGCTTATCTATTTTTTTCGATTGCCCCCGCCTGATGGCATCCTTGTAATCTTCTGCCGTAAAATCCGTAGACCAGACCGGAGCTGTTGGGTAACTCGTATAACGAGGACCTGCCACATCATATTTTTTCAGAAGTTCCTGGCTGACTTTTACATCAGCCATCATATTCGGAGTCATTCATATCCTCATCAAAGTCGGAAAATTCGCCCAAAAATGGCATTTGAGTTCAGGATTCCTGAACCAGTTTAACAAGATACTGCGCCATCGAAACAGATGTTTCAGGAAGAATTCCATGGCCCAGATTAAAAATATACCCCTTGCGTCCTTTCATTTCAGACAGGATTCTGTCTACCTCTTTTTTGAGAGCCTCAGGAGTTCCCAGAAGACTGACCGGATCGAGATTTCCCTGGATTCCCCTTCCCTCCGGAATGATACTCCTGACCGCAGGGAGCGATACTCTCCAGTCCACCGAGATCACATCAGTACCGGCATGAAGCATGTCAGGAAGCAGTGAACAACTTCCGTTGACATACAACAAGGAAGGGATACCCCGCCCAGAAAGGGCCTGAACAATCTTTTGCGTATAGGGAAGGGCAAATTCACGATAGTGGACAGGATTCAGGGATCCGGCCCATGTATCAAAAAGCTGGTAGGCATGTATACCGGCATCAATCTGCATCCCCAGATAATCAATGACTGTTTTTGTTGCTCGTTCAAGCAAAAGATGCAGTGTTTCCGGATCCTGAAACATCATTTTCTTGACCCGACTGAAATCCTTTGAAATTTCACCCTCAACCATATAAGTTGCCAACGTAAAAGGTGAACCAGAAAAACCAATCAACGGAATGCGGCCATCAATTCTCCGGTTCGACTCATTGATCGCCTTCGCAACAAATCCGGTTTTCTCAAGAGGATCCGGAGAACAAAGAGCCTCTACGTCTTTACGTGTTCGAACCGGTAAAGGAAAAGACGGACCTTTTTTTTCGGAAAAGATCAACTCAAGTCCCATCGCCTCCACCGGAACCAAAATATCCGAAAAAATAATGGCTACATCAATTCCCAACATATCAACGGGAAGAAGTGTTGCCGAAGCGGCAAGGTCGGGAGTTTTGCAGAGGTTGAGGAACGTCGTGTTTTTTCTGAGAGCCTGATATTCTGGCATGTAACGCCCAGCCTGGCGCATGATCCAGATGGGTGGACGCGGAGTCTCTTCACCCCGGCAGGCTCTTAAGAAAAGGTCGTTCTTTACTGAAGGGCGCATTTTTTTCCTCTCGGGCTTGATGCTTCTTTCTCAGTCAATGATTATCGCCAGCGCTGCCATAAACTGCCGTTACAATCGGCCATCTTGGCATGGGGGTGCGCCCCAGGTGAAGCAGGCGTTTTATCCTTTTTGCCATATGGGACAGAAGGATTGGATGATCTCCGAAGGCAGGAGTGACGAGAACTTCCCCTTGATATCCCGTTTTCTCCTGAAACAAACTGGCCTGATGGCGAATCCTGTCCATGAGGACCCCTTCAAACAAAAACACCGGAACGATGATCAACCGATCGAAGTCGGTCTTCATCTCCGACATGACGGAAGACAACCGTGGCTCCGTCACCCCGATGAATGTGACTTGGGGGTCAGCCCCTCCCCTTCGTTCCCACAAACGCCGGGCTTGATAGTACAGGGAAGCATTCGCATTGGCATCCAGACTTCCCCTGCCAACAAGAACAAGGTGATCCTTCTTGTCTTTTTCAGGCGGAGGAATGATCTCGAGAAGAACATCAACGAGGACCTGATCCGTTCCCAGAGCCCACTCACGAATCACAGTCAGACCGGGAAAA
The DNA here is from genome assembly GCA_021816465.1 of Nitrospirota bacterium. Lineage (GTDB taxonomy): Bacteria > Nitrospirota > Leptospirillia > Leptospirillales > Leptospirillaceae > Leptospirillum. The sequence goes on along the minus strand of JAKAYF010000065.1, from coordinate 6,222 downwards.
AGTTTTTTTGCTTCCGATATATAAGAAGGAACATCACTTTTGGAATGACCCGCATCGAAAAGAAGATAGGGAACCATGGCAATGCCGGCCGTCCGGGGAGAGGAGTCCCTGATTGAGTCCAAAACAGAAGGAGAGGCATGTTCGATGAACCCCTGCCTCAGGTCAATCTCGGAAGGCACCATCTTTGACAACATGGAAAAAGTCTGCCGGAAATGGATATTACCCTTCTCCTCGGGACTTCCATGCGCAACGATCAGGACAACCCAATCCCTTTTTGAGAGGTCCGAAGAAACAGGATCGGGCAGAGATTGCTCTTCTGAAGGAGAACTCATTTTTGAATGGTGTTCAGTCATGAAAAGATTATAGGGTTGGCTTAAAAGAAGGTCAATAAATCCGAACAAAAAAGCATGGAAGCGCTCTTTCCGCTTAGTGACTGAACAGGTTCCCGGACTTTTTTTTCACGAAAAAGAGCATCAAGAACAAAATCAGGAGCACAATCAAGTCTGATGCGCACAGGAAGTACTCCTCAAGGTACAAAGCGATCCCGAAATTGAACAAGTAAACAGAGAGCCAAAGGAACGATGGGCCCCAGCAGTCGATGGGTGAATAACTCCGGGAAGAATTTTTGTCGACATCCAGAAGAGGTGTCAGGCGTCCCAAAGCACGCCACAAAAACAGGATTATTCCACCCAGAACCGCCCATCCGGCGAAATTTGCCAACGGGACACCGAAATAAATTCCACCTTGTGGGTAGTAATAGATTTGTCCCAAAAACCATCTGTTTCCCCTGAGAGAAACGGGATCGATCACCATGTCAACACCAAAAAACATAAGGTCGGACAACAAAAAAAGAGGCCATGTAATCTTTAGGGGCTGTTGCAGGACTTCGCCCACAGACACTCCCCAAACACGGGAAACAATGCCAAGACTTCCAACCATCAAAAAGGAAAAAGAGAGAAAGTCCATGAAAGGGAGGTGCCCGACCCATAGCTCTTTGGCACGGGTTGTCGGCAAATAGGTGTAATGGCCAAAAGGGAACCAGCCATTTGGAAGCGAAGAGCTCCATTCACAAAAATAACTGGCCGCAAAAGAGGTGAGGAATCGAAGACCTGCCCCCCTCTTTCCGACTTGGCGGGAAAGGAGCCAAAAGCCCAAAAAAAGGAAAAAAAAGACATACCATCTGAAAAGAAGTGTCTTGAAAAAGAGAAGAATCAAGAAAACCTCATCAACTTCTGGAAACCAGAAAGACACCCGAAGTAATCAGTAAAATTCCCACCCACCTCCTGAAGGAAACATGTTCCTTCAGGAAGATCCTGGCCATGAACGCAGTCAGCACATAACCGAAACCTGTCATTGGAATCACCAGACTCACAGGAAGGCGCTGAAGAAATCCCAGAAGCATGATGTAATAGATTGCCTGGAGGACAACGCCTGACCAGACCCATGGGTTTAAAGCTGTTCCCCTGAAACGTTCTCCTGGGGCTTCTCCCGAATCTTTTCTGGACTGTCTCATCCCCTTTGACAGGAGAATGAAACCCAGATGTTCAAGGATCAGGGCCACCAAAAACCCTGAATAAAAAGTCCATTCCCCGATAGAGGTGATCGGTCCGTTCAATTTTGCCTCACGAAAAAGGATGCTGCTGCTTTTGAGGTTTTGTGGATTGATCCAGCTCCAGCAGGCCGCCTCCCTTTTGAACAGAAAAACGTCTTCCTCTCCAGACAATCTGATGACCATAGCTTGCAAAATAAAGGGCCAGAGACAGGATTTCCCTGAACAACAGAAGATACATCCGGCTCCATGGGATCGGTCTCGATACAAATCGTTTGGCAATATCGGAAAGAATCAGCAAATGCAACGACCAGATAAGGAGTGCGGAAAACGCAGATAAAGCATACCCGCTCGCCTCAAACAGAACCCCCGAACCCAAAAGGAAGGGAAAGGGCCTCAAGAGGATGGAAAAGGCATATCCAAGAGGACGACAGCTTCGATAGGTAATAACCCACCTTCTCTCCTGCTCCCAGAAGGAAAGAAGGCTCTGGTCAGGGATCTGGGCATCAACGATATATTCTGAAAGGACAATACGATACCCCTCCCTGATCATTCCCTGCGCCAGATGAAAATCATCCGCCAGGAGATCCCGGATCGGTGCGAATCCTCCCATTTTTTCAAGGGCATCCCTGCGCATCAGCATTGTAGGACCATAGGCAAAATCAACCGGAGCAAGCGCTTTTGCCAAGAGTCCCTGGGGGATCGCCTCTGTATTCAACATGACAGAGGCGATCTGGCTCGTTCCGGATCCCGAGGGATTCCCCCGCTGGAAGCAGGTCACCATACCAATCGATGGATCCTCATGGGCCTCCCGGACGATCGACTTCAGATAATCTCGCCCAACCCTGATATCACTGTCATTTAAAAGAATGTAGGGCTCATTGGAAAATGCGTTCTGCTCCATGAGCAAAAACACATTACTGATCTTGCGGTTGGCCCCTCTCGGACCATCGACGACCTTGAGGGATACACGATCCGGAGCAAGAGAACACATTTCTTTAATGAGTGGCAGAACGGGATCGTTTGAAGAACTGACAACAAAGACAATAGAAAAGCTGGGATAGTCCTGATGTATAAGCGAGAGAAAATTTTCACGAGCGCCCACATCCAGGCCGGCGACCGGCTTGACCATCAATACCTGAGGCCATGTGGGAGGATCAGGAAGAATTTTTTTCTTGAAATGACGATGGCCTGACCACCAGGCCAGACCATCGAACAGCAAACCAAGCCCCCCGACAGCGAGGAGCAATACAGAGAGATCAAGAACAGATACTGGCAATTTGGGCTCCGGGCTGAGCACAGAGCCATAAACAGCACCAAGGCCCAACCGTTTCAGATGCTGCTACGACAAACTTAACCCCAGAGAGTTCAGGCAACCGAAGCAGGAGGAGTCTTGAGAGCCGCTTTTCTCTTCGAAAGAAAGCGAAAATAGGCCACCGCTTCCCGGAAAATTTTCCGGGCTTCCTTCCCATTGCTCATCGCCCTTTTTAAGACCTTAAAAATATAGCTTGGGCGATAGTAAAATCGCTGGTAAAATTTTGGAACGGCCATGAAAATCTCTCTGGCACTGATTTCCGGATAACTGATATTGCAGTTCTGAATGCCGTCACCATTAACCATATCGACCTCGCTCATGTAACCTTTTTCCCGGGCCAGCTCAAAAAAATGAGTTCCGGGATAAGGAGAGGCAAGAGAAACCTGAAGTGTCTCAATATCCATTTCACAAGCAAAGTCGATCGTTTTCTCAATTGTCTCAGGTGTTTCGCCGGGAAGCCCGACAATAAAAGTCCCGTGAATCGTCATTCCAAGCTGATGGGCATTTTTGGTGAACTCCCTCGCCTGTTCAACACGAATTCCTTTTTTGACGTTATTGAGGATTTGCTGATCTCCCGATTCATAGCCGACAACCATTACACGGCATCCGGAGTCCTTCATGATGCGAAGTGTCTCGAAATCAACATTTGCCTTGGAGTTGCATCCCCAGGAAAGGTTGAATCTCTTCAGCGCATGGGAGAGCTCCCTTGTCCGGTCGCGATACTCGGTGAGTGTATCGTCATCAAAAAAAAGCTCCTGGATCCCGGGGAAATTCTTGACGATATACTCAACTTCCGAGATGACGTTCTCCACAGAACGTGTCCGGTAGACATTTCCGGAAAAAGTCTGGGGCCACAGGCAGAAAGTACACTTGCTGCCACAACCCCTGCCTGTATAGATAGAAACATACGGGTGCTTCATCCAGGGTATTTCGTACAGGGAAATATCCAGATCCCGCTTGTAAACCTCGGAAGCAAAAGGCAGAACATCGAGGTTTTCCAGTACTGCACGATCAGGAGTCGCGTAGATCTTGCCCTCTTTGCGGAAATTGATTCCAAGAACCTCATCCCAGGGCTTCCCTGATGCAATCTCCGGAATCGCATAATCAAACTCTTCCCGAACAACGAAATCAATGACATCATCAGCCCTGAGCGTAATTTCCGGCAAAACGCTCGGATGCGGGCCGACAAAACCGACAACCATGGAGGGGTTGATCGCCTTGAAGCCCTTGGCGGTCGCAATATCATTATTCAGGGAGGGAGTGCTCGTATACAGGATAACCATATCAAAATCTTTGGCCAGGCGAAGCGTTTCCTTGACGCCCCAGCCCATTGGCGGAGCATCAAGCACAAGAGAATTGGGCATCATTCCAGCCGGATAGGTCAGCCATGTAGGATACCAGAATGAGCGAACCTCTCGCGTGGCCTGGTAACGGGCCCCGGCTCCCCCGTCAAAGTCCGAGAAGGAAGGTGGGTTTAAAAATAATGTTCTAAGCATCAGAAGCCTTTCTTTTTTGGTCTCCTCCCAAACAGCACTGAAGAAAAATGCCAGAATCCGGAAGATCCCTATATCCTGCTTTCACCGATAATTCCTGTTTCATAAAAGAACGCCAATTCATCGCCAGACGGAACTAGTGGGTGGAGATGAACTCCTCTTCTGCGGACTCGCTACGGTTGACCGTAACAGCATATCCTCGCTGGGCTGATATTTCTCCCAACCGCTCGATCACACCCTCAATCAGCCAGTCCGGGGTTGAAGCCCCTGCGGTAACGCCGACTCTTTCGCTTCCGTTAAACCAGTCTGGGTTGATATCCTTCGCGCTATCAACCAGATAGGACTTTGGACAAAGCCCGGCAGAAACCTCCTGAAGCCGGCGCGAGTTGGCACTCGTCATGGAGCCGACGGTAATCATCACATCCATGTCTCCCGCAATTTCGAGGGCCGATGTCTGACGCTTCTCGGTAGCATCACAGATGGTGTTGTGGACCTCAAGCTGAGGATATTTGACCGTCAGCAGGGCCAGAATCTCGTCAAAGTACTTGATGCTCTGTGTCGTCTGCGAAACAAGTGCCACAGGTCCGTCGACAACAGGAAGGCGATCGATTTCCTCAGGCTTGTGAAAGATGTGGATATGTTCCTTTGCCCAGCCCTGAACACCCATGACCTCATCATGGCTCTCCTCGCCCAAAAGAAGGATCGTATAATTTTTGTCCGCGAGGTTCCGAACGATGCGATGGATCTTTGAAACCAGTGGACATGTTGTATCAACCACTTCAAGGTTCTTGTCCCGGGCTTCCTTGATCACATCCGGAGCAACGCCGTGTGCACTGATGATCAAGGTACCACGATCAACTTCCGAGACGGCATCAACCGACTTCACTCCACGGTTGGCCAAATCTTTCACGACATGTGTGTTATGGACAATTTCATGGAGAATGAAAACAGGCCCGACCGACTCTTCCGCAGACTTGTTCGCAAGCTTGATTGCTAGTTTCACGCCGACACAGACACCCGCATATTCCGGTAAAAATATATCCATCAGAATCTCCTGCTTTTAGGGTTACCACTATCCGAAACTGAGACCGGTGCTCTCGTGAGATCCCGGACAGGCATTTATTGGTTACATCAGCCCGACTTCATTATCCGGGGAAGGTCCCGGCCCCCATATACTCCTCTTTTGAAAACCACCGGACAGCATCATCAAAAGCTTTCTCCACCGGGGTCAAAACAAGGCCCAATTCCCTTACAGCCCTGCTTCCTGAGAAAAACATCATTTTATGGGCCATACGCGCCGCATCGAAAGGAACAAGCGGCTCACGGCCTGTCAAGAGGGAGATTCCCTCAGAAACGATGGCAACGGGGTAAAGGAGAGATCTTGGCATCTCGGCCTTTGGAGCCGGAACCCCCGTTATTCCTGCCAGAAGACGGAATATCTCGACCAGTTGCATATTTTGATTCGCCAAAATGTACTTCTGCCCGGGAACGCCTTTTTGCGCTGCAAGAAGATGTCCCCTGGCCACATCCCGGACATGGATGACATTCAGCCCTGTCCTGACGTACGCCTTCATCATTTTCCGCATATAGTCACGAACAATCCGCCCAGTGGGAGTTGGCTTGATATCTCCGGCCCCGATTGGAGCACTGGGATTAACGATGACGACGGGAAGAGGCTCTCCCCCATCGCATCCCCCAGCGTAGGACAACACCAACTGCTCGGAAAGATACTTTGACAGCTTATATTCCCCGATCAGCGTTTTTGTGTCAACTTCCATCGTCTCATCAATGGGAATTCCATCTGAACGAGTTCCCAATGCCGCAACGCTCGAACAGTAGACAATCTTCTCCGGACGGCAAATTCT
>JAKAYF010000064.1 GCA_021816465.1 Nitrospirota bacterium | reverse complement strand
CCGGATTCCGAGACGGTCGAGGAGAGGCCTGACCTGCCAGAGTTCTCCCGAAAGGTTGTATTCTCCGATGATGTTGAGGTCCGTTGGCGTCGTCGTCTCCGGTTCCATCGTTCCGATCACATAGTCGAGAAGGGCCTCCCCGGCGAGCTTGTTTCCCAGATTCTTCCCGCCGACAAAACCCGGGGCGTTGACGGGGATGACCGGACGGCCGAACTTTTCGGTCGCAGCTTTGGAAACGGCCTCGATATCGTCGCCGATGATGGCGGGAACGCATGTCTGGTAGAGAAAAATGGCGGGAGGATCAAAGCGCTCGATAATTTGGCGGATCGCTTTGAAAAGGTGCTTTTCTCCGCCGTAGATGACGTCCATCTCGTTCATGTCCGTTGTAAAACCCGTGCGATAGAGTCGGGATCCCGAAGACAGCGCAGAACGGTTGTCCCAGGAGTTTCCTTCGCAGGCGATCGGACCATGAACCAGGTGGGCGGCATCGACAATGGGCTGGAGAGCGATTTTGGCGCCGTCGAACGCGCATCCGCCCGCCGCTGCTCCTGGTGTTGCCACTTTCGTGCACCCTTTTTTCCGGTCTTTTTCAGATTTGGCCTGATTGTGTCCGCAGGCTGCTTCCTCAAAAACCTCCTGAACCTTCTGGCTGATCATGGTGTCCTCCCAAAAAACCGGGGAGAGGGGTGGTCTCCCCTCCCGGTTTTCGATGTCATTGATTCGGTGTTAACGGATAATGTCGTAGCTGTAGTCAGTCTTGCTTGGAACATTGGTGTTCTTGTCGATTTCGTCGAAGATCTTGTCGAGGATCTTCACCAGGACATTCATGGCTCCCTGGTAGCCGACGGTCGGATACCGGTGGTGATGGTGGCGATCGAAGATCGGAAATCCGATCCGGAGCAACGGCGTTCCGGTGTCCCTTTCGAGGTATTTTCCGTAGGTGTTTCCGATCAGGAAGTCCACCGGTTCGGTAAAGAGAAGGCTTCTCATGTGCCAGAGATCCCGCCCCGGGTAAGCATGGCATCCGGCTCCGAAGGGAGAGGTGGCGAAAAGGGCGTTCATTTTCTCCTCCCAGTCCTTGCCGCCGTTTGTGGCCAGAACATGGACGGGTTCAGCACCGAGTTCCATGAGGAATTCGGAAAGTCCCAGCATCTGGTCAGGGTCTCCGTAAAGGGCAAACTTCTTCCCGTGGATATGGGATGTGGAGTCGGCCACGGCATCGACCAGCCGTCCTCTTTCAAGCTTGATGGATTCCGGGATTTCCTTTCCGGTCAGCTCTGAGAGCGCCATGAGCCAGCGGTCGGTTGCACGGACTCCGATGGGGTAATGAAAGGCCATCGTCTTTTGCCCGAGAGATTGGGCATATTCGAGCGACTTTGGCGTATTGAACTCCTGGAAGGAGATGGTTGCCTTCGAGTTCAGTGCTTCCCTGGCGGCTTCGAGTGGTGTTCCACCCATATACATCCGGAAGGTCCCGTCCGTCGGGGTGTCGAAGACGTCGCTTGTGTCGGACAGGATGATGGCATTGATGTCCATCTCCTTGAGAACTCTTTTGAGCTCCCTGATATTGCCGACGCTGTATCCGTCAAATCCCATGACGATGTTGATTGTTTCGTTTTCCTGACGCTCTTTCTTGGCCCAGAAATGCTCCATGATTCCTTTCAGGGCATTGTCGTAGCCGGTGATATGGGAACCGACAAACGCGGGAGTGTGGGCGAACGGCACGTCATATTCTTCCGGGACAGACCCCTTGTCCTTCGATGTCTTGATGAAGGCGTTGAGATCGTCGCCGATGACCTCGGCCATGCAGGTCGTGGAAACGGCAATCATCTTGGGCTTGTACATGGCGTAGGCGTTGGCCAGCCCGTCGATCATGTTGTTAAGACCACCGAAGACGGCGGCATCTTCCGTCATGGAAGAGGAGACGCACGAGGTCGGTTCCTTGAAATGACGGGAAAGATGACTTCTGTAGTAGGCCACGCAACCCTGGGATCCATGAACGAAGGGAAGCGTGTTTTCAAACCCGAGAGCCAGAAAGACGGCTCCCAGGGGTTGACATGCCTTGGCCGGATTGACGGTCAGGGAGTCGCGGTTAAAGTTCAGCTCCTTGTATTCTTCCGTTTTGGTCCACTCGATGATGCGCGAGACCTCATCCTCAGGATGGGGATTTTCAAAGTTCTTCTTCTTGTTTTCGAACATCTCCACATATTCCGGCTCACGGAAAAGATTGAAGTGATCGAGAACGTGTTTGGGATTCTGGCTCATTGTCTGTTCCTCGCATTAAACGGGCGCATCGCCTGCCCGCCCGGACTGGTTTTCTGGCTGCGCCTCAAAAGGGGGCCTTTGCCATCTGCCAGACCGGATTGTTGATCGCCATGTCCATGTCCCGGGCAAAGATCGTAAATCCGTCGTACCCGTGATAGGGGCCGGAATAATCCCAGGAATGCATCTGACGGAAGGGATATCCCATCTTCTGGAACACATACTTTTCCTTGATGCCGGAGGCCACGAGGTCGGGCTTTAGGGCCTCGACGAACTTCTCGAACTCGTATCCGGTGACGTCGTCGTAGATGATGGTTCCGTCCTTGACGTAGTGCGTGGTGCGCTGATAGTCGTCGTTATGGCCGAATTCATAGCCGGTTCCGATGACATTCATTCCGAGATCTTCATAGGCGCCGATCACGTGCCGGGGTCTGAGTCCGCCGACAAACAGCATGACCGTCTTGTCCGCGAGCCTTGGCTTGTATTTTTCGATGGTGGCCTTGGTCAGCGCTTCATATTTGGCGATCACCTTTTCCGCGTTTTCCTTGATGGTGTCATCAAAGAAAGAGGCGATCTTGCGAAGGGATTCGGCGATCTTCGAAGGTCCGAAGAAGTTGTATTCCACCCATGGAATCCCGTATTTCTCTTCCATGTGACGGGAGATGTAGTTCATGGAGCGGTAGCAGTGGAGAACGTTCAACTTGACCTTCGGTGTATTGATGAGCTCTTCGATCGAACCGTCGCCGGACCATTGGGCAACGACCCTGAGGCCCATTTCTTCAAGAAGGATCCTTGAAGACCAGGCGTCTCCGCCGATGTTGTAGTCGCCGATGATGGCCACATCGTAGGGGGTTGTCTCGATGGGCTTGCCCGTTTTTTTGTCGAAAACCCAGTCCCGGATCGTATCGTTGGCGATATGGTGCCCAAGAGACTGGCTGACTCCGCGGAAGCCTTCACAGCGGACAGGAACGATGGTCTTTCCGTTGTGTTCCTTGCTCTTTTTCTTGGAGACGGCTTCGATATCGTCTCCGATGAGTCCGATCGGACATTCGGACTGGATGGTGATGCCATTGTTCAGGGGGAACAGGACCTCGATCTCGTCGATGATCTTTTCAAGCTTCTTGTCCCCGCCGAACACAATGTCCTTCTCCTGGAAGTCGGAGGTGAACTGCATGGTGACGAATGAGTCGACGCCTGTCGTGCCGATGTAGTAGTTTCTGCGGGCGGCCCAGGAATACTGTCCGCAACCCACGGGACCGTGGCTGATGTGGATCATGTCCTTGATCGGCCCCCAGACCACTCCCTTGGAACCGGCATAGGCGCATCCGCGAATGGTCATCACTCCGGGGACGGTCTTGATGTTGGACTTGACTCCGCAATCGGGCTTTCCTTCCTGAAACACGTTCAGGTGCTTTTCGCGTTTTTTCCGGGTTTTTTCGGGGTAGACGCTCAAGACCTCCTCAATAATTTTTTTGGCTTCTTCTATGTTGTTGCTCATGGAACCCTCCGATCGGATGGCGGCTCAGGGATCATTCCCTGCATAAGGTGGGACAAAAGGAAGACAAAAGGGGGAGCTGGCTCCCCCTTCATGACTGGAAAGAGCCGAACTCAGGCGATGGCAACCTCATCGACTTTTTTGCCGATCAGGGATTCATCGACGGATTTCATGATGCCGAAATCCATCAGGAGTTCTTCAAGATCGTCCATGGTGATAGGAGTCGGGATGGTTCCCTTTCCTGCGTTGGCATCGATCTTCTTGGCGAGCTGGCGATATTCTTCCGCCTGGCTTGACTCGGGAGCGAACTCCAGAACGGTCATGCGGCGAAGTTCCGCGTGCTGGACAATGTTGTTTCTTGGAACGAAGTGGATCAGCTGGGTGTTGAGACGCTTTGCCAATGCTTCGATCAGGTCATACTCGCGGTCGGTCTGGCGCTCGTTGCAGACGAGGCCGCCAAGGCGCACGCCGCCGGAGTTGGCATATTTCAAGATACCCTTGGCAATATTGTTGGCCGCGTACATGGCCATCATTTCACCGGAGGTCACGATGTAGATTTCCTGGGCCTTGTTTTCGCGGATCGGCATGGCGAATCCACCGCAGACAACATCGCCCAACACGTCGTAGGAGACGTAGTCGACGCCATCGTAAGCACCATTTTCTTCGAGGAAGTTGATCGAGGTGATAACTCCGCGGCCGGCACAGCCAACGCCTGGCTCGGGACCACCGGATTCGACGCAGCGGATATCCCTGAAGCCGGTTTTCATGACATCTTCGATTTCGAGGTCTTCAACCGTTCCGGCTTCGGCCGCGAGGGAAAGGACGGTGTTCTGGGCTTTTTCATGAAGGATAAGCCGTGTCGAGTCGGCTTTGGGGTCACAGCCGACGATCAGGATTTTCTTCCCCATCTCGCTCAGGGCAGCCAATGTGTTCTGGGATGTTGTTGATTTGCCGATGCCGCCTTTACCATAGAATGCAATCTGACGCATAATGTTTCCTCCTGGTTGTCTGCCTCCTCGTTCGGGAGAAGGGCAGAAATGAAAAAAGCCGAATGAAGATTTCTTCATTCGGCTTCAGCGCCTGGCCGGCTTGTTCTCCGACCCCGTTTAATTTTTTGTTCCTTCAATCCAGTCCTTTCAGCTCCTTCCCCGAAAAATTCTGCCTCGAATCGTTCGGAAAAAGGCTGGCATGATTTTAAGAGCAATTGGCGTGCCAGATTTAAATTAAACGATTATAAAAGGCTTTGTGTTTATTTGCTGAATGCGGATATGAACAGAAATTGTAAACATCCGGAATTTTGGTTGACAAAAATGGAAGGGGGTCACGGGCACCTCTGACCCCCTGTTGAATTTCGATTGTTTTTATATTTTACATAAAGTTAACTGTTGTTAAGGCCTCTTCTCTGACTCTTTTCCCGATGGCTTGTCGATCAGGGAGAGTCTTTTTTTTCGGCGCTTGTTTCTTTAAAGAGGAGGGCCAGTGATCTCCGGAATCGGGGCGAGCGGGAGAGTTGTAGTGCCCGATGGAGATTTTGCTGTGCCAGTACCTCCTGTCCATCTTTCTTGTACACGATCGAGAGGTACCCCAGGACCACTGGATCCCGGGGTCTTCGCCGGAGAGTTTCATGAAGAAGCAGGAAGGCTTCTCCGAAGTGTCCTGTGCGGATATCGGTATAGGCCATAAGCCTTCGGAAGCCCTGAGGCCACGTTGGGGACAGGCGGATCCCCTCGAGAACTTTTTTGGCCCGGGAGTATTGATGGTTCATAAGGAGCGCTCTGGCCCGGTTGAGGAGGATATATTCTCCGGCCCCGGATTCTCCGGGCTGTCCCAGATGGAGAAGATCCTCTGATTCCTTCCATTTTCCTTCCCGGAGAAGGATGACAGAAAGGTTGTTCCTGTACTTGAGATTTTGGGGATCGAGTTGCGATGCCTTGCGGTAACTTGCTTCCGCATCGCTCCAGCGGTGATCCTGATAGGCCCTGTATCCTTGACGTTCCAGAATGCGGGCGGATTCTGTTTTTGAGGGAGACTCCGCGCATCCGGAAAGAAGGGCGAGTCCCAGAAGTTCAATCGACATGATTCCTGCGATGAAGATTGTTCCCAATGATTTCCTGTGCATCTTTATTCTCCTCTGTAGCCGAAGACGCCGTTATACCAGACAGTCGCCATTCCGAAAGGGGTATACATCTCGGGAATATTCGACTGATAAAGGGGAAGTGCAACCCCAACGCTCCATGTAACCGCCATTTTTCCTGTATTGGGATATGTGGCCTCGACAGAGGGGGCGGCCCAGAGGAAGCTCCAGGAAGGGACGGTTGCATTTCCGAAGAAAAGGCTTGAGCCCGTTTGTGTCTGTCCCACCAGCTCAAGGACATAGCCAAGTCCGTAGTGGTCGTTCAGGATGTGCTCAACTGCCAGAGAATAGTCGAGCAGGTTTCCGTCCACCATGTTGAATCGCCCTGTGTGGCATTGGCCTGATGCGGTGCAGGGAATGGGAGTGAAGGTAACGTTGTTGGAGGCATAGTTTGCTCCGACTGTCGTCGGATTCTGGATGACATCTCCTGCCATGAAAAAAAGACGGAACGGTTTTGCGCTTTTTTTTGCGATCAGATAGAGCCCTTCGTTAAAGGTTCCGTTTCCCGTCTGGTCAAGCCCATTGGCTGTCGGATTGAGTTCCGTGTATTTTCCGGTGGGGAGGACGAACTGGGGTTCGATCGTGAGGGATGGTCGATGCCAGAGGGAAGTGACATCATTTTCCAGAAGAAAGTTGTACCGGAAGAAGATCACCGTATCTCCGACCCCCCACTCGGTCATTCTCTGGTTGCCCGTTCCGGCACTGTTCTGGGAGTTAATCCCGATGGGGACGACCAGATCCATCTCAAGATTTTTCATGACTCCGATGTCAATGCGCGATTCTCCGGTCATTGACGACAGGTTCAGTCCCTGACCAAACATCAGGTTGTCAGACCAGGCACTGCGGACAAAAAACGATCCCACTGGAACGGTATTGGCGTTTCCTGTAAAAAATGGACCGCTTGTCAATGGTCCCCATGACAGGTAGTCGGGCTTCATGAGCGCGTCGATATCGGGGAGCAGGTCATCTTCCGAAGAGGGCTGGATATTCGCAGGCGCATTGCGGTGGTTGTCTGATCCGGATGGGGCAAGAGATCCTGACCAGGCCGCATCCGGAGCGCACAGCCAAAACAGAAGCACAGGGAGTGCGATGCGAAAGCATGAAAGTGCAGACATCTCGGAGCCTCCATAAGTGGTGGTGAATGGAAAAGTTGATGGAGGTTGGAGAACTGTTTCTCCAACCTCACGCACTTCAAGATTGGGTGTTTTACCTTGCCACGACATCGCCGCCACCCGGGCCCCAATACCAGTAGATTGAAAAATTGGGATTGATCGACTGGTACTGGTTGGTTCCGGCAATCGGCAAAAGCACTCCGATCGAGCAAATGATGTTTTTTGAGAGATTGGTTTCGAAGGTGGGTTGAATGCCCCAGATATTGAAGGCTCCGACGTGAGCGCCTCCACCATTGATCGGAAGACCGTCGACAGAAAATGGCAGGCCGGATTCTCCGGCAAACTCCAGGATGAAACCGGTTCCGGTCTTGTCATTGATCATTGTTTCGGCTCCCAGTCGGTATTGGGCAATATCTCCGAACTGGACGAGCGGCTTTCCCGGGGATCCGGCGATTGCCGCGTTGTTTGGAAAATCATAGGTATAGAAAAAATCGGCATAAAGACGGAATGGTTTGGCGATGTAGCGGGTCAGAAGCGCCGGAGTGATCGCAGGCGCTCCATAATGGGTGGATGGGATTCTGGCAAGAGGGGGGAGTCCTCCCGGTGGAACTGGTGCATTTGTCCAGCTTGATGTCGGAAGGGTCACATGCATGGCAAATGCCATCGAGGGGATCTTCCGGTCCGGATGCTGAACAAAAAAGCGATATTTGATCTCCATGGTCAGGTCTGAAAATCCGCTTCCGTTGTTGATCTGCCCATCGGCCCCGGACCAAAGCGAGACCATTGAGGGGAAAATTGTAAACTGGGTGTTGTCCGTCAGTCCGACTCCGATTTCCGCAAGCGAGAGGAGCTGGGTCTGATAGAAGCCGGCCGGTAGAGAGTGGATGCCTCCGCTGTCCGTATACTGGGCCTGGGTAAACTGTCCGTAGAAGAATGGCCGGATATAGAACTCTCCGGGAGGGGCGGTATCGGCCATAGGAATGAGCTCCGGTCCTGCAGAAAGGGGGTTCCACATCTTCCGGTAGGCCTTCAGGGCATCAATTCCGTTCCAGGACAGTCCGTCACCGTCTGGAGCGATGTTGTTCCCCGCTCTGTCTGATTTGTGTTTATTGTCAGTGCTGACAGGAGATGCCAGGGGTTGGGTGTCGGCAAAAACCTGCTCTGTTCCGGCGATCGGTACCAACAGGGCAAAAAGCAGGGAGATTGCCGTCAAACGGCGTTTTGAGGGTCGATCTTTGATGCTGGAGGGTTTCATGGCGATCCCTTTCGATTCTTGTTGTTGTCGACTGGAGTGGTGTTTTCCGGAAGCAGCCTCGCTGCCGTCGGAAGTGGTCGCAAGAAATCGGAGGGGTTTTAGGGGGCGCGGATTCGGGTTGGGCCGGAGAAGACTGTTTCCCTGGCAGCTGGAATGATGCCGGTCGCTTTACGGGTGGTGCCGGATAGGTTTAGAAACGGGAAGAAGAAAAAGAAAAACAGGAAAAGAAGGCTGGTCAGAGTGCGGTTGGTCGTTTCTCGCGGGCGTCGATCAAGGTCGCCGATGAATGGGATCCATTTTGGATCGCCCCGGACAGGGGAGGAAGCGAGAATGGCCGGATTGGAAAAGAGGGGAGATGTCGATGGGAAGATCGATGAGTGGATTTCGGGGGAAGATCCATCGGTTGCCCCCAAGAGACCGCTTTCCGGAGGGAGGCAGCAGGAGTTTCCCCCATGGAAGGTCTTTTCCATGGAGAGTTCCGCGCTCCTCTCCGCAGTTTCCGGCTGTCCGGCTGCTCCGGAGACTTTTTCAGGGATGGCAGTTCCTGCTGTACACGTGACGACCGTTCCCTGTCTTTCGACCCTTTCCCTGGAATGACTGCTTTTTGAAAGCGTCATGAAGGTGTTCATTCCCAGAAGAAAAACCAGAACCGCAGGGATTCCGCCAAGAGCCACCAGACCGGAGAGCATCCCTCCCGAGAGGATCCAGACACCGAGAGGGCTTCTGTCCTTGTTGTGGCTGGCCTGGGCCATCCCCCTGGAACCGTTTTTCGGAGCCTCCTTCCGCGTTATCAGGTATTCCGCAAAAAGAAATCCCGCGAGAAAAATCGCAAAGAATGCTGTTTTGGGAAGAATAAAGTTCCCCCGTACAAGAATGACCCCCAGGACGATCAGTACGGAGGATGAACACAGTGATGGGAAAATTGTCCGGATGCCGTATTTCCGGTAAGACCGGAGACCGCCGGATCCATGGCAGAACGGAAGCAGCCCCAGAGCGCCGGCCAGTAAGTTTGCAAGTCCAAGCCAGCAGGAAGTGTTGTCTCCGGTCAGCCTTCGCCGGGATGTTTCCGAGAGTGTTTCTGTGGCCTGCTTTTCCCGGACCGTTGCCAGGACTCCGTTGACAAGTGTGACCGGGAGTTGGGGAAGAACCAGGAGAAGGAGATCGAGAAGGGATCCAGGGGCTTGGGGTTCGTTCCCCCGGATCGACCCTGGAAATCGGGAAAGATCGATCCCCGGAACCTGATGGAGCAGCCAGAGTCCAAGAGAGATGGCGCCAACGATATAGACATAGATCGAGACCGCCCGCTTTACGCTCCGGATGGCCGCGTCGTCAAGTTTTTCGGAAAGGGCATCGGTGACTCCCAGCCAGATCGGAA
>JAKAYF010000063.1 GCA_021816465.1 Nitrospirota bacterium | reverse complement strand
TGGCGATGAAGGCCGCTGAAAAGAAGCTCGTCTGGGAGCAGCGCAAGCTCTCCCGGAAATACCGCAAGGGACCGAAGAGCCAACATTTCCGGAAGCAAAAGATCCAGGTGGCAAGAGCCCACGAACGAGTGTCGAACATGCGTCTGGATTTTCTCCACAAGGCCTCGACTTCGATCGGCGAAACCCAAGCCGTCGTGTATGTCGAGGACCTGAAGATCCGGAACATGACCAAAAGCGCCAGGGGCACCCGGGAGAACCCTGGCCGGAACGTCCGGCAGAAGTCCGGTTTGAACCGCTCCATCCTGTCCCAGGGATGGGGGACGTTCCTCTCCCTCCTGGAATATAAGCTTTTGCGGAGGGGAGGACGCCTGGTCCGGGTCGATCCCCGGAACACGAGCCGAACCTGTTTTGCCTGCAAACACGTGGCGGCGGAGAACCGTCCGGACCAGGCCACGTTCCGGTGCGTCCTCTGCGGATACGAAGATCATGCGGATACGAATGCCGCGAACAATATTCTCAGGGCCGGGCAGGCCCGCAGCGCCTGTTCACTGGATAAATCCAGTGAGTTCGTCGCCTGACCGTTCAGTCGGCGAATCGATCCCCGTTTTCAGTTCGGGGAGTTGGCAGGAAGGAATCCCCTTCCTTTCCGCTTTCGCGGCGAGCGAAGCGAGAGGGAGGGGAGGATGTCAAAACAATTGTCAGGAGTGGACCATGACCACTGCCATCCCTGAAGTTGCGGGGGCTCTTCCGATTGAATCGATTCTCCTTTTGCTGGGACTCTCCTTTTTCCTCGGGCTTGCTGTGGAGGAAATGGTATCTCCGTCGATCGAACGACCCGGTGGTATCAGAACGATTCCCCTTCTCTCCCTTTTAGGGCTGACTCTTACGCTCATCACTCCCGGAAATATCCTTTTCGTCCTTGCCGGATTTGTCTCCATTGCACTATGGCTGTCGCTTCACCATCTTCCCAAAAACACCCTTGATCCCGACAGCAAGGGCTACTCGCTGATCCATCCTGTCATTGCACTGATGGCCTACCTTCTGGGGCCGGTGACCATTCTTCTTCCCCACTGGTTCTCGATTTCCTTCGTTGTTTTTGCGGTCCTGACTCTCGGCGGGCGAGACCGGCTGCATGATCTTGCTAAAAAGATCCCCCAGGAGGAAATCTTCACCGCAGGAAAGTTCCTGATCCTTGCGGGCATCATCTGGCCGCTGGTCCCGGATCATGCGGTGCTCTCATGGCTTCCTCTCACCCCATACCGGATATGGGAGTATGTCATTGTTGTCTCGTCTCTTTCCTATGCGAGTTATTTGATCCAGAGGTTTTTCTCCGAAAAAGGAGGACTTCTGGCCGGTTCCGTTTTTGGAGGTCTCGTTTCCTCAACGGCCGCAACGGTCATGCTTGCAAAAAAGGCGAAAGATGTTCTTTCTGACAGGAATGCAGCCGTCCCCGGGGACCTCCATGGGGCCATCGTCCTAGCCAATACCCTGATGTATCTGAGGATCCTGCTGGTGGTGGTCTTTCTCTATCCCGGGATGGCAAGGCCGCTTCTTTTGCCGCTTCTGGGATCATGCGCGATTGGTTCGATCATGGCGGTGTATCTTGTTTACCGGAATCGGACATCAAAGGATGGAGCGATTGCCCCCGGCAACTTGCCAGCTCATCCGCTGGAGCTGACGACGGCACTGGTCTTTGCCCTGTCTCTCATGATCGTCACCGTTGTTCTGGGATGGGTCGGACATCATTTTGGGACTTCAGGGATTGATCTGATGGCTTTTTTGGTGGGATTTACCGATATTATTCCGTTTGTTCTGGGTCTTGTCCATCAATCCTCTCCCGATCAGGCGGGAATGGTGGCGGGAGCCGTCATGATTTCCGCCTCTTCCAACAATCTGGCAAAGGCGGCTTACGAAATTTCCATTCTGGGAGCCGGCAGGTCTTTGCCTTCGGTTTTCCCGCTTCTTGTCCTGGCAGTCCTGGGTTTTCTCTATGCCTATTTGATTGTCTGAGAAGCCGGGCTGACCATTACGTCGCGGATTTAAACCTGCCTGGACTGAAGGCTTCAATCGGCACAGGGGAGTTTTTTCCCGTAAGGAGGTTGGCAATAATGGCTCCTGTGACGGGAGAGAGCAGAATGCCGTTTCTGTAGTGGCCGGCTGCAATGATGATGTTCGGGTTTGAAGGATGGGCTCCGATGATGGGAAGGCCATCTGGTGTTTTGGGACGGAGCCCAGACCATGCGTGATGAAAGGGTTGCTCAAGAAGGTGCGGGGAGACTTTTTTGAGTGGACTGAGAAAGTCGATCATCCCTTTGGGGGTCACTTTCGTCTCATGTCCGTAATCGTCTTCGCTGGCTCCAATGACGACTGTTCCGTCGAGTTTGGGGACGAAATATCCCTTGGGCGGGTAGAAGACAATATGCCGATAGGGCCTCTGTGTGCTTCGAACGGCCAGAATCTGCCCGTTTACAGGGGTAACCGGCATGATGGGTGGGGGAAGAGAGATTCCTCCCATGAACGCGCCGGGTGTCAG
This sequence comes from Nitrospirota bacterium, assembly GCA_021816465.1. GTDB lineage: Bacteria > Nitrospirota > Leptospirillia > Leptospirillales > Leptospirillaceae > Leptospirillum. The sequence continues at coordinate 7,128 of JAKAYF010000063.1, read as the reverse complement.
GATGGCTTTTTCGGCGAAGATCCTCTCTCCCCGGGATGTCGTGATGACAACGCCTTCTGATCCATTTTCCCGGACAGCGACGACAGGCTCTCCCCGTCGCCAGTCGATCTTTTTTTGTGAGATCGAGCCCTGCAATGCTCTTAAAAGCCTTGGAGCGTAAACATGGGACTCATTCGGGTAGCGAATGGCCGCCTGAACATCTTCACCAAGATGGGGTTCCATCGCTCTGGCCTCTTTTCCGGAAAGCCATTCGATGGAATTGTCGAGGGGTTTTTGCCACTGCCATCTTTTTTTGAGAAGGACTTCTTCCTCATCCGATGAGGCTACCGAGAGGATACCGCTTCTGACGAAATCGGGAGAGAGACCCGTTTCTTCCATGAGCGCTTCGACAAAGTCGGGATAAAGGGCGAGACTTGCTCTCAGAAGGTCGAGAAAGGGACCTTCATGGTCCGTTTCATTGAGCGGACCAAGAATCCCCGCTGCGGCGTTGGTTGCGAGACCGCCAGGCTCGGAGCGATCGAGGAGCAGGATGTTTTCCTCCATGGCCCGGGAGAGGTGCCATGCGATCGATGTGCCGATGATTCCGGCGCCGATGATCACAATTTTCACATGGTATTGGCTTGGCAATGGGGGTCCTTCTGTTGGATTGAGCGTTTTTCACTGTCAGCCGGGACCTTCAGGGCTTTTGTGGCAAGATTGCCTCTCTCCTTCAGGATTGTTATTATCCCACAGGAAATTTGGCGGATGAACTCTCACCCCACTAAGCTGTCGCTGGTGTGGGGTGTTCCGGTCTCGCGAGCGGATATTCCTCTTTCGCCGAGGATGCGCGAAGGCGTTTGGTCCTTCGCGTCTTACCGTCCTCTCCGGAGGCTTTGGCTTCGGACAGTTCCTGCCCTAGTTGCCCGCTTTGCGGGCACGTGCCTTGCGGCACGTTGCATAAAAGGTATTATGGTGTGGGTCGAGAAAAAAAAGCAATAAAAAATTTGGTCCGATTGACCCCCTCTTGGCCTACGGCCCAAGAAGGGGAATGCGCAGACAGGAGTTCAACGCCGCAAGAGCGCTGGAGTTCTTCCGGGAGGAACCTGAAAAGATGAACATATGTGTGGTTGGTACCGGATATGTGGGACTTGTGACCGCAACCTGTTTTGCTGAAATGGGGCATCTGGTTATCGGGGTGGATGTCGATGTGGCCAAGGTCGACCGTCTTTCAAAGGGAGAATCTCCCTTGTATGAGCCAGGACTTAAAGAGCTGCTCCATCGTAATATCAAGGCAGGGCGCCTTTCGTTTTCGACGGATCTCGCTTCAGCCGTTTCCCGCTCCCTCTTTATTTTTATTGCGGTCGGGACCCCTATGGGAGCCGATGGCAGCGCCGACCTGAAATCCGTGCTTTCTGTGTCCCGGTCCGTTGCTGCCGCCATGGATGGATACCGGGTGATTGTGGTCAAGTCGACTGTGCCGGTCGGTACCTGCCAGCTTGTTGAGAAGGAGATCTCCGGCGTTCTTGAAAGACTCCGGATGGGTTCTCCTGTTTCTTTCGACGTGGTCTCAAATCCCGAGTTTCTGAAGGAAGGCTCCGCGGTCAATGATTTCATGCGTCCCGACCGGGTTGTCGTAGGTGTCTCGAATCCTCAGGTGTCGGAGCTTATGAAGGAGCTGTATGCGCCATTTCTGAGAAACGGCCATCCGGTCATCATGATGGATGTCTTTTCCTCGGAACTGACGAAGTATGCATCAAATGCGTTTCTTGCGATGAAGATCTCATTCATGAACAAGGTTGCCCAGATTTGTGACAAGGTCGGTGCCGACGTGATGAATGTCAGAAGCGGAATGGGGTCCGATCCCAGGATCGGTCTTCCTTTTCTCTATGCGGGGGTCGGGTATGGCGGCTCCTGCTTCCCGAAGGATGTCCAGGCTTTTGTTCGAACCGGAACTTCTTATGGTGTCGACATGGGGCTTCTTGAAGAGGTGGAGAAGATCAATAATCAGCAAAAAGAATGGGCACTCAGGAAGATTCTTGACGCCTATCCTGATCCGGCCGGACTGAAGGTCGCCATCTGGGGAGGTGCTTTCAAGCCTGAAACGGACGATGTCCGGGATGCGCCTTCCATTGCCGTTATTTCCGGTCTCCTTGAGCGAAAGATTGCGATTTCTCTCTACGACCCCGAAGCCATGGCCGGTCTCAGGCTCATTTTTCCTGCGGGTATCCAATTTTGTGAAAATCCCTATGATGTCTTGAACGATGCGGACGTTCTTCTGCTTCTCACTGAATGGAGGGAGTTCAGAAATCCGGACTGGGAGAAGGTGAAAGGGCTGATGCGGGGGCGGCTTGTTCTGGACGGCCGGAACCAGTATGAGGCTTCTGATCTCGCTTCGCATGGTCTGTCTTGTGTGGGGGTGGGAAGAGGATGTATTACAGCAAAACCCTGACGCCGGCCGTTTTTCTGCGTCGGGAAAAAAGATATTCGGTCCTTTGCCGGCTTCTGTCCGGGGAGGAAGTGTGGGCGCATTGTGCCAATCCCGGCCGCCTTCTCTCCTGCCTCACTGAGCCAGAAACGCCTGTCTGGCTTCTCCAATATGATCCGGATGCTAAAAAAGAGCGCAAGACGGCTTGGAGCCTCGAACAGTCCGAGCCCATTCCGGGTGTTCGTGTAGGAGTCATGCCCATCAGGGGGAATACGCTCTTTGAAGAGGCGCTTTCGATGGGGTTTTTTCCGGAGTTTTCCGGGTATCCTGACTTGAAGCGGGAGGTCCCTTATGGAGACGCCTCCCGTGTGGACTTTGTCTTGTCTGGCCCCCGCGGACAGATCTATGTTGAGGTCAAGAGTGTGACCTACCGCAATGGTGATGCGGCCCTTTTTCCCGATGCCGTCTCGCAAAGGGCGAGCCGACATGCCCGGGAGCTTTCCCTTGTCCGGGGGGAGGGGGTCAGATCCGCCATGGTATTTGTGGTGATGAGACCGGACTGTCGCTACGTTTCGGCTGCTTCAGAAATCGATCCTTCTTATGCCAGTATCTTTGATTCTGTTTGCAGGGAAGGGGTTGAAACCTATGCGTTTTCTGTAAAAGCTGATCAGTCCGGGTTGTTTCCAAGTCTTTCCTTGCCGGTTTTCCCCCGGGAGAACCCGGCTTGCTTTGAAAGGAGCCAATGAGAGTTCTTGTAACGGGAGGTGCCGGATTTATCGGTTCCCACCTGATTGAGTCCCTTGTCGCTATGGACCATGAAGTCGATGTTCTCGATAATTTCCATACGGGAAGAAGAGAGAATGTTGAGCTTTCCGGAAAGGTCAGCCATCTATATGTCCAGGATGTTTCCGAGGCACTTCTTCGGTCGCCTCAATATGACCGGATCTACCATCTTGCCTGTCCGGCCTCTCCCGTCCACTATCAGTCGGATCCTGTCCATACTTTCAAGACAGCGGTCTTTGGCACTCACCGGATGCTTGAGCTTGCCCGCTCAACGGGTGCCCGTCTTCTCATCGCTTCGACCTCCGAGGTCTATGGCGACCCCCTGGAGCATCCCCAAACAGAGAAGTACTGGGGAAATGTGAATCCTGTCGGGCCAAGATCCTGCTACGATGAGGGCAAACGGGGCGCCGAAACGCTCGCTTCGGACTATGCCAGGACGCTGGGAGTCGATCTGAGAATTGTCCGCATTTTCAACACCTATGGACCCAGGATGCTTTTCGATGATGGACGGGTTGTCAGCAATTTTATCCATCAGGCCCTTCTGGGCAAGCCTCTGACCGTTTATGGGGAAGGCCTCCAGACAAGGTCGTTTTGTTATGTGTCGGACCTTGTCAGGGGAATCCTCCTTTTGATGGAATCCAACGTTTCCGCTATTCCCGTCAACCTGGGAAATCCGAACGAGTTTACAATACGAGAGCTGGCAATGATGATCCTTTCAAAGACGGCTTCTTCCTCAAGCATTGTCAACCATCCCATGCCGACGGACGATCCGGGCCGCCGATGCCCCGATATCTCAAGGGCGAAGGATCTCCTCTCCTGGTCTCCGAAAATCGAGCTTTCCGAGGGTCTTGATCTGACCATCGAGGAGTTCCGGAAGAGACTGGTTCCGTGAAAAAGCGTTTTCAGCTCTTTATTGGCTTTGCCATCAGTGCAGCTGCCCTCTGGGCCTCTCTTGCGCACGCAAACATGAGGGAGCTGGGCCATGCCTTGTGGCGGGGACATTATGGATGGCTGATCCCGATATTCCTGATGATGAACTTTTCCTTTTTTCTCAGGGCCTTTTTCTGGAAAACAACTCTGTCTGTAAGACATCGTGTTTCCCTTGGTCACCTGTTTTCCTCGGTAATTGTTGGCGTCATGGCCAACAATATATTGCCGTTTCGCGCGGGGGAGCTTGTCCGTATTGCCTATACAAGACAGGTTGAGGGGATCGGGGCACCCATTCTTTTGACGACGGTGTTCATGGAACGTTTTTTTGATGTCACAATGCTGACTTGTGTCGTTTTTCTGGATTTGTTTCTCGTTGGCGGATCCGACCTCAGAACGCCGGCAATCGTTCTGGCGTCTTCTGTTGCCGGATTTTTTCTGGGTGGCGCCTTTCTGATCCGTCGCCACAGTTCGGTTTTTTCCTTGTTCCTGGGATTTTTTTCCCGCTGGCCTGCGTTCAGGGACCGTCTTGGAAAAGTCCTGACGACTGCAGTGGAGGGATTTTCAAGCCTCACATCCATCCGTGAGACGATGACCCTTTTCCTTCTGAGTTTTGGGATCTGGTCCGGGAGCCTTGTGTCCTGCTATTTTTTCCTGAAAATTTTTGATCTTTCCATCGATCCGCTTCCAATGACGCTTTCCCTCCTTTTGTACACAAGCCTTGCCTTTCTTGTTCCAGCTTCTCCCGGAGGGATCGGCGTGGTTCAGCTGGCAACCGTTTATGCCCTTCGGGGATACCATGTTGACGACTCTCGCTCACTGGCCCTTTCCGTGGTCTTCCAGATTGTTCCATTTCTCTTTACAATGGTTGCCGGGTGGTATTTTATTCACCGTGATCATTTCTCCCTCTTTGGAAAGAGGGAGCGTCCTGCCTGACGGATCTTTTCGAGGGCAGGAAACGTCGGCCCAGCCTGTTTTGGGCTTTCTCAAACAGCGATTTAAAATGGAGGTTTCATCCCGTCATGCAACAGCGAACACTTGCCATCGTCAAGCCGGATGCATTCCGGAAGCAGTTCACCGGAGCAATCCTTGCACGTTATGAAAAAGAGGGCTTCAAGATCAAGGCCGCCCGCGTCAGGTGGCTGTCGGTGCGCGAAGCTGAAAGTTTCTATGCCGTTCACCGGGAGCGCCCGTTTTTTGCAAGCCTTACTTCCTTCATGGCATCAGGACCGGTCATGACACTCGTCCTTGAAGCAGATAACGCTGTCCTGCGCCATCGTGACCTGATGGGAGCCACAGATCCAGCCAAGGCTGCCCCCCAGACGCTTCGCAATCTCTTCGGGGGTTCGATCGAAGAGAATGCTGTCCATGGTTCAGATTCCGAAGAAAACGCCAAAGGGGAAATTGCTTTCTTCTTTTCGGGTTCCGAGATTTTTTAGTTGAAATACAGGTAGTTTCTCATGGCCAGTATGCTGATAGCAGGCAGGGGATGGCCGGGCCTTGCCGCGGCCATCATGGCCCGGAGCCGCGGCTACGAGTGCCATCTTCTTTATGATGAATCCGCCTCAGCCGGAGCACTCCTTGGTGGGCTTTCCGGAGCACCTATCAAGGCATGGCTTTCTTTGCTGGACCTTTCTCCTGACGACGATCTATTCCTGAAGGAGCTCCCATCGCTTCTCTATGTGGGGAAGCGATGGGAGCTTCTGGGAGTCTTGACGTATCTGGGAAAGGCGCACGAGGCAGAGCAAAACCGCTTTCTCCACGGACTGAGCCTTCCTGATCATCCGATTTTTGTAAGGATACGGAACGATTTGTCTGAGTCTTTTAAACGGGCGGATCGATATCGTTCTCTCCCCGGGAAACTTGCAGACTGGTTCGCTTATCCCCTCCTGCTTTCAAAACGTGCTTTTCTTAAACGAAAAGTCCGGAAAAAATCCCATTTCCCGGTCTGGGAACCGCTTTTCCTTTCTCTTGAACGTGCGCTGGGTCTATCTGCCAAGGATTGCCTGTCTGTCCAACGCATTTTTCTGGATCTCTTCGAGGGAAATCTCCATCTGTTCAATGAGGAGCTCCTCCGCGAGAGGCTTTTCCTGATGGCGGACAATCTTGGCATTCGCCTTGAAAAATCCGGGAGAGATCCTGTTGAAATACGAAACGAGGGAAGGCGAGGGTTCCTCGACCTGAAAACAGGCGAACGATTTGATCGCTTTCTGGATCTTTCTTCGTCCGTCAAGCCGTTCGGGACAGAAAAACGGGCTCTTGAGATTCCCCGTTCGTTGTATCCGGAGCTTTGGCCGGACATCCTTCTGATCGATGGGGATGAGACCCTTCAATCTCTTTTCCTGGTATTGACAAAGAAAACAGATGATCATCTGATGGCCAGGCTTCACTTCTCCGGCTCTTCTGAAGCGGCCTCTTCACGTCTTTCTGATGTCTTTCCCTCCTTGTTTTTTGAGATTCGTCCGGAAGAGTTTTCTGAAACGACAGTGCCGATGGTCGTCCTTTCAGGGCAATCTGCCCCTCTTTCTGCGTCGGGGCCCTATTCCCTCGCCGCAGGGAACCTCTCTCTGCTAAGAGACCCGGCTTCGCTCCCTTTTCTGGACGAAGAGTGGGTCCTGTCCCTTTATGAGGCAATTCCTTTGCAGAACAGAACTCTGGACTCTTAATTTGATTTTCTTGTTGTCTTCTTTATTCTCCTTTAAGGGAAAATTCCCATCTCAGGAGTTTCCTCGAAGAAGGGGCTTTCTGTTTTTTGTGACCAGCTGGAAGAGTTTTTCTGGGCTCATCGGGGGAAGAGCTCGTTCTCCGAGGGGAGATATTCGTGTTTGTTTTGTGGAGTGGTCCTGCTTATCAGTGTTTATCGCAGGATACCCTCTCTTAGGGTTTTATCAGCTAAGAGATGGGAGGAATGCGATATTCCTTTCTGTTGGATGGTTGATAACAAAACGAATATTAAATAAAATAGAAACATGAATAAAACACTTAAAGTCAAACTGACAACGACGAAGGAACAG
>JAKAYF010000011.1 GCA_021816465.1 Nitrospirota bacterium | reverse complement strand
CAGGAAGTGGCTTGAAATATGGCGTCCCCAACCGGATTTGAACCGGTGTTACCGCCGTGAAAGGGCGATGTCCTAGGCCTAACTAGACGATGGGGACGTGAAGTTTGATGAATTTGAAAACCTAGTGATTCTAGGCAAGGGAAAGGCGTTTGTCAATCGGGTTGGCGCGGAGGGAGTTTGGGTAACGATTGACTGCATATAAAAGATTAATGTACGATGCCGTATTTTCCAATTCTGGAATAAATTTCATCCATTAAACAATCTGGGTCCCTATAGCCCCCAAGGAGCCGTTCTGCATGAAACTTTATGAGCATGAGGCACTCGAGTCAATCTATAAAAAATTTCAGATTCCTTCTCCTAAATTTGTTTTTGGTACCGAGCCCAACGAGAAAGTTCGTGAATTTATCGAGAAACAGCCTGCGGTGGTGATCAAGTCCATGGTTCTTGTCGGGAAAAGGGGCAAGGCAGGTGCGGTCAAGGTGGTAACGGACAAGGCCAAGGCGGTCGATGTGTTCAAAGACCTTGCCACTCGCGATGTTTACGGTGAAAAGTCTGTCGGAGCCATTGTTTGCGAGAAGCTTGATATCCAGAAGGAATACTATCTGAGTGTTACCTACTCGACTAAGGAGCGAGCTCCAGCCATTACCTTTAGTGAACATGGTGGAATGGAAGTCGAAGAAATTGACCATAAATTAATTCACACATACATTGTTGACGATGTTCGCTCTGTCTACCCATACCAGATCAGAAAGTTTTTGGTCGGCATCGGTTTTTCCGACCCTGAAATGCTTCGTCCTCTTTCTGAGGTTATCGTAAATGTTTACAAAGCGTTTTGGGAGACAGAGTGCCGTCTTCTGGAGATCAACCCTCTTGTTGTAGCCAAGGTCGGAGACAAGAAAAAGATTGTTGCGGCCGACGCCGTTGTCCTTTTGGACGATGATGCTGCGGTTCCTCCTTCCATCCGTTTCTCCGCAAGGGGCGATATGGGGCGTCCTCTTTCCCAGCGGGAACAGGATGCAATCTTGATCGACCAGGGAGACCACCGGGGGAAGGCAGGTTCTTATGTGGAGCTTGATGGGGATGTTGCCTTGATGACGTTTGGTGGTGGTGGTAGTACCGTGACGGCTGAAACCGCCATTGAAGCTGGTCTTCGTGTGGCGAACCTCACCGATATCGGTGGAAATCCTCCGGCAGAAAAAATGTACAAGATCGCTCGTATTATTTTGTCAAAACCCGGGCTGAAGGCGGTTCTTGTTTGTGGTGGAACTGCCAGCAATACGAGAATTGACGTAACGCTTGGAGAAGGTTTGGCCAAGGCGCTGGATGACATGAATGCCGAGGGGGTCCTGAATAAGGATTTGATCTGGGTTGTTCGTCGAAGCGGTCCGGAGTATGTAAAGGGGCTAAAAATGTTGCATGAATGCTTTGTTCGCAACGGGATCAAGGGAGATATTTATGATTCCCAGTTGCCCATTACGGAAGCTCCTCTTCGGCTCAAAGAGCTTTTGATCAAGCATGTCAATTATCAGCCAGAACAAATTGTCTAGACACTATTAGGACTTATCCGGAGTTGGCGACAACCTTGTCTAAGGAGGAACGTTTGAAGGGCCCTGTCTATCTTAATGAGAATACTGGCATTGTCGTAATCGGTGCGACCGGAAGGGAAGCATCTCAGGTTATCAAGGAGTCTGAAGCTCTTTATCCTGGAATCATCAAGGCTGGAGTTACTCCGGGAAAAGGTGGTTCAACGGAGCTTGCCGTTCCAGTTTTTGATACCTTGATTCAAGCGAAAAAGGATCCGTCTTTGGGGTCAAAAATCAATACGGCCCTCATCTATGTGCCACCGGCTTCAGTTCTGGATGCCGTCATGGAATGTCTCGATGCAGAGATCAAGGTGATTTATATCATTACCGAACATGTTCCTATTCGTGATTCCGAAATCATCTACCAGGAGAAGGTTCGCCGAAACGCCATTATCGTGGGTGGAACCAGTCTTGGCTGTTTTGTTCCTTCGGTTGGCAGAATCGGCGCTATTGGCGGCAAGGATCCAACGGTTGCTTTTCGCCAGGGCGGTTTGCTGATTATCTCCAAAAGTGGTGGCTTGACGGTTACAACGGCGGAGATGTTCAAGCGAAGGGGCTGGGGGACCTATTGTGCCCTGGCTATCGGAGGGGATATTATAAGCAACACCACCTATGCAGATGTCCTTATGCAAGTGAAGGATGATCCAAATGTGAAGGGTGTTGTGATGTTGGGGGAACCAGGCGGATCCTATGAAGAGCAGGCTGCCGAGTTGATTACCTCTGGTGTCTTCAAAAAGCCTGTCGCGGCCTTTATCTCTGGCCGTTTTCAGGAGAGAATGCCTGAAGGTGTGGCCTTTGGTCATGCAGGGGCCATTGTAGAAAGAGGAATGGGAAAAGCAACTGACAAGATAGAGCGTCTTGATGCGGCGGGAAAAAAGTATCCTGTCAAGGTTGCGTTCTACTATCATGAGCTTGTTTCTGCGATCGAAAGTCTGGGTGTGCCCAGGGATTTTGAGGACAGTACTTCAGCCCATGTTGCTCCCCTCTATTCCACAATCAGGTAATTCAACATTAATCGGGAGGAGGTGATTCGAAATGGCAGAACAGCAATCTCAGGGAATGGGAAAGAGTATTGTCCTGGCAGCAATCGTAGTTGGTGGAACGCTATTTTTTATCTTATTTTTAGGTAAGTCTGCTGAGACTAATGCCGTGGTGTCTCATCACATGATTTGGCCTTGGCCCTAGTGTTATAATTTGAGCTGTTGGCCTGTCCGGGCGTTTCGGACAGGCTACCTTCTCATGGACTCGGAGTATGAGTCGTGTTGAGTACTTCGTCTGAATCCGGATAGATTCCTGCAAGTGGGCGATGGTGCCCTTTGCTGCAGGAATGTATCCCACCGCTTGCGAAGGATTACCTGTCGTTCCCCTTTGACCGAGCCGAATCAATCGGCCCCTTCCATGCCGGAAGGAATTCAAATCCAATCGTAACAATTCCCTTAAGGAGTTTAAGCAATGGCGCTTAATCTGACCCAGAAGATTTTCAAGGAACACCTTGTATCCGGAGAAATTGTTGCCGGAAAAGAAGTTGCCATACGTATCGATCAGACACTCACTCAAGATGCTACCGGTACAATGGCCTATCTTCAGTTTGAAGCACTCGGCCTTGATCGTGTCAAGACGGAGCTTTCTGTTTCCTATGTTGATCACAACATGTTGCAGACGGGCTTTGAAAACGCTGACGATCACCGATATCTTCAGACCGTCGCAGCGCGGTATGGGATTGTTTTTTCCCGTCCCGGAAACGGTATTTGTCATCAGGTTCATCTCGAGCGATTTGGCAAGCCAGGGAAAACGCTCCTTGGTTCTGACAGTCATACCCCGACAAACGGTGGCGTCGGTATGATTGCCATTGGGGCAGGAGGTCTTGATGTGGCTCTGGCGATGGGCGGTGAGGCATTTCATCTCACGATGCCAAAGGTTGTCCAGGTTAAGCTGACGGGACGTCTCCAGCCTTTTGTATCGGCCAAGGATGTCATCCTTGAACTTCTGCGCCGCCTGACGGTCAAGGGAGGCGTCAACAGAATTTTTGAGTATAACGGTGAAGGTGTTCGATCCCTTTCCGTTCCTGAACGTTCGACGATCACCAATATGGGTGCCGAGCTTGGTGCAACGACGTCCATTTTTCCGAGCGACGAGAGAACCAGGGAGTATCTTAAGGCACAGGGACGTGAAAAGGATTATCGGGAACTGGCTGCAGATCCTGGTGCGACATACGACGAAACGGTCGAGATTGACCTCAATACGCTTGAGCCGCTGATTGCCCAGCCTCACTCTCCGGATAATGTTGTCAAGGTTCGTGATATTCAAGGGATTCCGGTTTCACAGGTTGCGATCGGATCCTGCACCAACTCTTCTTTCAAGGATTTGATGACTATCTCCCATCTTATGAAGGGGAAAATGGTTAGTCCCGGAGTGAGCCTTGGTTTTTCTCCAGGATCGCGTCAGACACTTGAAATGATCTCCCAGAATGGTGTTCTTGGAAACATGATCACTGCAGGTGCAAGACTTCTCGAAAGTGCTTGTGGTCCATGCATCGGTATGGGTTTTGCTCCTCCCTCTGGTGGAGTTTCGGTGCGTACATTCAACCGCAACTTTGAAGGACGAAGTGGCACCAAGGATGCCAAGGTCTATCTGGCCAGCCCTGAAGTTGCCGCGGCCTGCGCGATTACCGGTGTGATCACAGACCCGAGAGATCTGGGTGTGGAGTTTGAACAGATTGAAATCCCATCCGAGTACGTTCTTGATGACCGCATGTTTATCTTTCCCCAGGCTGATGGAAAAGACGTTGAGATCATGAGGGGGCCAAACATCAAGCCTCTTCCGACTCGTGACAGAATTGCTCCAAAAATCAGTGGGAAAGCTCTTCTCAAGGTTGGAGACAATATCACCACGGATCATATTATGCCTGCTGGTGCGAAGGTTTTGCCTCTTAGATCAAACGTGCCGGCCATCAGTCAGTATGTTTTTGAAGCAATTGATCCTACCTTCCCCAAAAGGGCAAAGGAAGAGGGCGGTGGCTTTATTATTGGAGGAAATAACTACGGTCAGGGCTCAAGCCGGGAACATGCGGCTCTTGCACCGATGTATCTTGGTATCAAGGGAGTTATTACGAAGTCGTTTGCCAGAATTCATCTGGCTAACCTGATCAACTTCGGTATCCTGCCGCTCACTTTTGTCAATGAGGCTGATTATGACAAGATCGACGCTGGCGATGTCCTTGAGCTGGAAACAGCCCATTTGGACAAAAAACCCCTTGCATTGAAAAATGTGACAAAGGGAATCTCCATTCCTGTGACCCACGTATTAAGCAGCCGCGACCTTGATATTGTTGCAGCCGGTGGGACACTGTCCTATGTAAAGTCTCGAAAATCCTGATATTCACGGATGAGGGCCTCCTTTTTGGAGGCCCTTCTTTATCCGTTCCCCCAAAAAATATTTACCCTCGATTGAATTTTATAACTCAGGAGTTCTTTAAAGATGAGTGAAAGAGTTGAAGGATCCTCAACAAAAAATTGGAGAACATCTGTCGCAGGACAAGTCGACGGAAAAACCGTCGTTCGAGGATTTCCGCTGGATGATCTCATTGGAAATGTGTCTTTTGCAGAGGGTATTTACCTTGTTCTTAAAGGGGAACTTCCTTCGGAAAAAGAAAGAAAGATGATGGAAGCAATGCTGGTTGCCTGCATTGATCACGGGATTGGTCCTCCTTCGGTTGTCTCTGCCCGAACGGTCTATTCTGGAGGAAATCCTTTAAACGCGGCTGTTGCAGCCGGAGTTCTGACCTTGGGAGATCATCATGGCGGCGCTATTGAGCAATGCGCAAAAATCTACCAGGAACAGCTGGGACCCGAGGTGACCGATGTGACTGCTCATGCCCGCCAGGTGGTAGAAGATTTTTCGAAAAAGAAAAAACGCTTTCCGGGTTATGGACACAAACTTTATAAGAGGGATCCCAGAACGCTTCGAATTCTTGAGCTGGCAAAAGAGTACGGATTCTCGGGTCGTTATGTCGAGTTTGCCGTTGCCATCCAGGATGCCTTGGAGGCCCAGTCTCAAAAACCTCTCCCGTTAAATGTGGATGGGATGATTGCAGCGGTTATCTCTGAAATGGGGCTTTCATGGAAAACAGGCAAGGGAATCTTTATTATTGGCAGAATTCCTGGACTTGTGGCCCACATCGTTGAAGAGTGGAACAGGGAAAAGCCATTTCGCCGACTAGAGGAAGGTTCGTATGAATATGATGGACCTGGCCTAAGACCCGTTCCCAAAAAAGGCTGATCTTTACCCGAGATCCTATTCTCTCTTGATGAGAACTTCATTCCAATGTTTTAAGATAGGGTTGGCCAAAAGGCCAGCCCTTTTTTTTGAGAGTTCCCGGATTGTCAGGCACCTTTTCTGAGGGATAAAAATGACAGAAGAAAATCAGGAGATTCAACCTGAGAAAAAGCCTTTTCAGTCTCAGGATGATGTTTCCGGCGTGACGGAAAACCAAGAAGATGGACAATCTCATAACCAAAATATAGTTCCCGGATGGTATGTGAAGGGAGTCAAGTTTGTTCTCCTGAGTCTTCTGTTGATCCAGGTCATTGCAATGATATGGGGAACAATGGAAACAGCTCTTGCTGCCTTTCGACAAATCCCCAACGGTCTTCTGATGGTCCTCAAGAGTCTGGTTGTGAATTCTCTTCTGGTGCTGGCACTTCTTGAAGTGTCGAGAACGGTGATGGCCTACTTTATGCTTGGGCGAGTAAAAGTGACCTTTATTGTTGATACCGTTTTGGCCCTTCTTTTGTCGGAAGCGGTTGTTACATGGTTCTCGGGAGAGGGCGTTGAACGGATCATTGAGCTGATTATCCTGATTCTGTCTCTTGCCATCCTCAGGTTTGTTGCAATTCGTTACCAGCCTCCCCGTCAGGAGGCTCCGGATTTTTCGGCCCACTCCCTTGCTCTCCAGAAACTCATGGAAGTCGTTCGCCGGAAAGGAAACGGGAAAAAAGCTCCCTGATCTTCCGTATGGAATAAATTGGCTGGACGTTGATGATTATAGGGATGATCTGCTAAAATCCGCCCTACATATAAAAGTGGAGAATCGTCAGGCTGTTTTTTTAATCGGTCCGGGTGGTATGCCTTGAGCAAGTAACATCAAATAGGGGAGGTCCCCATGTTCCAGTATGAGAAACCCGATAATGCAAAAATGATAAAAGTGGGTATTAATGGCAAGGACTGGAGTGTCCCGGAAGGGCTGACCATGATTCAGGCCATGTGGTACACAGGTCATGAAGTGATTCATGGTATTGGATGTCTGGGGGGTGTTTGCGGAGCATGTGCAGCGGTTTACAGAATGCCCGGGGACTTTCATCTTCACAACGCGTTGGCCTGTCAGACCCTTGTGAAGGAAAATATGGCCTTCAGCCTTATTCCCTCATTTCCTTCGCAGAGGGCAGACTACAAGATTGAAACCATTGCCGATACGAAGGAAGAACTTTTTAAGCTTTACCCCGAGTCGGCAACATGCAGAAACTGCAATGCCTGTACAGAAGTTTGCCCGCAGGGAATTGATGTGAGAGATGCCGTTTGGAGATCTGTTTTTGGCGATTTCAAAGGAGTGACGGAAGGCACGATGAGCTGTGTCATGTGTGGATTATGTGTCTCCCGCTGCATTGCTGAAATGGCTCCGCATGAAATTGCCCTTTATGCCAGAAGGGCCTATGGAAGTCAGGAATTGAAATTCCCGGATAATCTGCTTCACCGAATGGAGAAGATCCAGTCAGGTGATTTTGATGCAGAGCTGTCAAGGCTTTTGTCTTTGTCACCGGAAATGCTTAAGTCCGAATGTGAGGTGAAATGAGTCCGGATCAGAAAGAATCCCTCCCTTTGTATGCCAATTTGCCAAACTTTATTACGGATGAACCTCCGGCACTCACTTCCGAACAACGTATGGCGCTTCTGAACCGTTACTATCCTGATTATCGCCCTGAGGGGAAAACAACCCTCAGGGTCGGAGCCAACAGGGGGAATGTCGTTCCGGAGGAAATTGCCAATATTCTTGAGACCAGAAGTCGTCTCCTTCACCCCGAGAAGGTTGAGCGGCCATCTGCGCCGGATGCTGATGTTGACCTTTTGATTATTGGAGGCGGTGGGGCAGGAATTACTGCTGCTCTTTTTGCAAAAGAAACAGGAGCTTCTGTTCTGGTTGCGACGAAGCTTCGTATCGGTGATTCCAATACAGTGATGGCTGAAGGCGGTATTCAGGTTGCACTGGGAGATGATGACAGTCCGGCACAGCATTTGAAAGATGCCTATAGAGGCGGACATTTTACTGGGGACACTGAGCTCCTTTCTGTTCTGGTCAGGGAGGGGCCCGAAGTGATTTCCTGGCTGGTCAAAAAGGGCGTCCTTTTCGATCGGGATGCGCACGGAAATCTTGCCTTAAGGAAAGGAGGCGGTACAACCCGTCCCCGCTTGATCTCGGCAAAAGACTATACGGGTCTTGAGCTGGTCAGGGTCCTGAAGGAAGATCTTCTGAATTCGGGGATCCCTATCTGGGCGTTCAGCCCCGCAGTTGAGTTGCTTGAGGGGCCGGATAGCTCCTGTGCCGGGGCTGTGCTTCTTGATGTCGACAGTGGAAAGTTTAAATGGGTAAAAGCCCGGGCAGTCATGCTTGCAACCGGTGGGACCGGTCGTCTTCATATTGGTGGGTTTGCGACCTCAAATCATTTCGGGGCTACGGGAGATGGTCTTGGAATGGCCTACAGGATGGGGGCGCCTCTCTTGCATATGGAAAGTTTCCAGTACCATCCGACCGGGGTTATCTACCCATCTGAAATGGCCGGGATGCTCATCACCGAAGCCGTTCGTGGAGCGGGGGCCAGACTTTACAATAAAGATGGAAAAAGATTCGTCAACGAACTGGAAACAAGAGATGTGGTGGCCTCGGCAATCATCCGGGAATGTTCTGAAGGAAGAGGTGTCAGGACCGGAGCTGGCCATTTTGGGGTTTATCTTGACCTGTCGGCAATTGACAGGGAAATGGGAGAGGGAACTGTAGCCCGACGTTTCCCCAACATTCTGAAATTGATGTCAAAACATGATGTTGATTGTTCCACACATCCAATCCTCGTTTATCCGACACTTCATTATCAAAATGGAGGTATCTCCGCTGACAAGGAAGGCCGCACTCCGATCGACCATCTCTATGTGGCCGGTGAAACGACTGGTGGTTTGCACGGGAAAAATCGTCTGATGGGAAACTCCCTCCTTGAGGTTCTGGTTTTTGGCCACCGAGTCGGACTGTCGGCCGCGAAAGCTGGGATGAGCCGGAAGCCATTTTCGTGGCAGGAGGTTGGATTTGGCCATGTTGAACGATTTGAGCAGGCTCTTGACTCTGAATTCCATGGAGTTGTGCGCCCTGAGGGGCCTTTGCTGTTTCCGGACTATCGCCGGAATACATCAGGCGATAGTGCTTGATGTTTCTTATTATCATTGACAATGCATCCGGAAGGAGCGTCGTTTGAATATCCATGAATACCAAGCCAAGGAACTTTTTGGCCAGTACCAGATTCCCGTTCCCAAAGGTGTAATGGTCGAGTCTATTGCCGAAGCCGAGAATGCGGTGAAAACCAACCCTCTCTTTCAGGGATCAAATGGTCAGGTTTTTGCGGTCAAGGCACAAATCCATGCCGGAGGACGAGGTAAGGCCGGTGGCGTAAAAATTACCAAGGAAGTGCATAAAATCCCTGAAATTGTAGGCAGTCTTCTCGGCAAGATTCTGGTCACACACCAGACTGGCCCGGAAGGTCGCCAGGTTGGAAAGGTCTGGATTGAGGAAGGTTCCCGGATCGAGAAAGAGTTTTATCTTGGGATGGTCGTCGACCGGAACTCCAGGAGAGTGACTCTGATCGCAAGCACCGAAGGTGGAATGGAAATCGAGGAGGTTGCCCAGAAGCATCCCGAACGCATTTTTCATCTTTCCGTCGATCCATGCGAGGGTTATTCTGCTCATATTGGCCGGCGTCTGTTTTACTTTCTGGGCCTTCCTGCCGAAACGCAATCGGCTTTTGTAAAGATGGTGGGTGACCTTGTTCGATTCTTCCATGAGAAAGATGCCAGCATGGTCGAAATCAATCCTCTTGTTCTGACTGCAGAGAAGACTCTGATCGCGCTTGATGCCAAGGTCGGATTTGATGACAACGCGATCTATCGTCAGCCGATAACAAAGGTGTTGAGAGATCTTGCTGAAGAAAACCCTCTTGAGATCGAAGCTTCGAAATATAATCTCAATTATGTGAAGCTTGACGGGAATATTGCCTGCATGGTGAATGGCGCGGGGCTTGCCATGGCAACAATGGACGTGATTGCCCTGGCCGGAGGATCCCCCGCAAACTTTCTGGATGTTGGTGGCGGAGCGAGCAAGGATACGGTTGAGCAGGCTTTTCGGCTGATTTTAAGTGATCCGCATGTAAAGGGCATTTTTGTCAATATCTTTGGCGGGATTGTCAGATGTGAGCGAATTGCCGGTGGAATCATTGCCGCAGCCCAGGACGTCAAGATCAGCGTTCCCCTGGTTGTCCGACTTCAAGGAACCAATGCGGCCGAAGGCCGGGAGATGTTGAGGACTTCAGGTCTGGATATTGAAGTTGCAGAGGAATTGTTTGAAGGAGCCGAAAAAGTTGTTCTCGCGGTGAAGAAGGGGGGGAAATGAGTATTCTTGTCGACCGCTCCACAAAGGTTATTGTACAGGGTATTACCGGCAAGGAAGGATCATATCATGCAGGGGCCTGCAGAGATTATGGAACACATGTCGTTGGAGGGGTGACCCCTGGAAAAGGCGGGACGACCCATGAGGGCTTCCCTGTCTGGAATTCAGTACATGATGCGGTAGAAGCGGAGGATCCCGATGTCTCCCTGATCTTTGTTCCACCAGCATTTGCTGCTGATGCTGTTCTGGAGTCGATCGCTGCGGAGATTCCCCTGATCGTTTGCATTACGGAAGGGATTCCGGTTCTTGATATGGTTCGGGTCCGCCGTCTCCTTGATGCCAAAAATGATGAAGGTTCTGTTATCCGCCTGATTGGTCCCAACTGTCCGGGAATTATCACCCCGGATGGTGCCAAGATCGGAATTATGCCCGGCTATATTCACAAACGGGGGAAGGTTGGCGTTGTTTCAAGAAGCGGTACCCTCACCTATGAGGCGGTTTGGCAGTTGACTCAGCTTGGCCTGGGAGAATCCACTTGTGTTGGAATCGGTGGTGATCCTGTCAGGGGGTTGAATTTTATTGATGTCTTGGCGCTTTTTGAAAACGATCCTGAGACGGAAGCTGTTGTTATGATCGGAGAGATTGGCGGGGAAGATGAGGAAAAAGCTGCCGCTTTTGCAAAGTGTCACATGAAAAAGCCTGTCATCGGATTTATAGCCGGACAGACAGCTCCTCCCGGAAGACGGATGGGACATGCCGGTGCCATTGTTTCAGGTGGCCAGGGAACGGCGAAAGACAAAATGAAGACACTTGAGGGAATGGGTGTAACCGTTGTTGAAAACCCTTCGATGATTGGTCAGACAGTTCTTGATGTCCTGAAACGGTCCTGAGAGGGGTCGGCCCTCTGATTCTGGGAGGGTGGCATAGAGGGCCAGGAGCTGTTCTCCCGGCCCGGATGTTAAGATGAATATCACTTTAAAATCTGGAGGAGTTTGCGCATGGCAGCTGAAATAAAAGTAGGAGATATTGCACCTGATTTTACTCTTGAGGATCAGGATAAAAACAAGGTTACACTCTCTTCGTTCAAGGGCAAGAAGAATGTTGTTCTGGCTTTCTACCCATTGGACTGGAGCCCGGTCTGCACTAATGAGAATGCCTGTTTCTCAAATGACCTTCCCCGTTTCTCTGATGCGAATGCAGAGATTTTTGGTATCAGCACCGACAGCACCTGGTGTCACAAGGCATGGAAGGATGCCCTCAAGCTCAAGCATAACCTCCTGTCTGATATCAAAAGAGAAGTTTCCAGAAGTTATGGGCTTTTGATTGAAGAGGCCAATATCAACAAGCGTGCAACCGTGATTGTCGACAAGTCTGGTGTTGTGCGTTACGTTAAGGTTCAGGAGATTCTGACCGCTCGTGATGATCAGGATATTCTGAAAGCATTGGCAGCTCTGTAAGTTTTCGTCTGCCGGACAGAAAGGGGATGGGCCATGGCTCATCCCCTTTTTTTGTTTTTGACGGATCTAAGGAAGGAAAATGAGGAGATCTTCTCTTATTTGGGGGACGGTGTTTTCGGCAAATCGAGAATGATTTCGTCATTGGAGGCTGTTTGTGGGTAAGAGTAGACGAGGTGAAGTGTCATATGGGCAAGTCCGGTGAGTGTTCCTCTATAGAGATAGAGCATCGGAAGAAACTTTTGGCTCTCGGCAGGTACAATCGCATCCTTATGGGCCATGACCCTGTCGACCCATGACTCTTTCCAGTTGGGAGGATAAATATCAGCATATTTTTTGTCTGAATGATGCAAGACAAAATCTGAAGTATCCGATCCTCTCAAGCGATAATTTCTCTTATCGTCGGTGGTGAGATCCAGAATGCTGTGTCGAAGATGAACCCTGAGCGTTCTGGATCCTTTATCGAGGACCCCAAGTGGCACCAGAATAAAGGTGATGCCATTTTTAGAAATGATCTGAACGTTCTGGGGCTCTATCTGAACTGGTGATTCGGTGCTGAGATGGCAGCCTGACAACAGAAGTAAAGCCCCTGCCATGGAAAAGAATGTTTTCCTGATGGAAGAGGTCGAGAGGATTGTTCCCATTCCCTTTCTCACCCGCAGCAGGAACCACCGCCGCAGCAAGAACCTCCCCCCGATGGTGGAGGCGAACTCATGCTGCCTGAGTCCATGGCGCCCATTTGAGATCCTGCGACAGAACTGCTGAAGCTCGAGGGTATCTTTTTAAGGTGGTGGCTCTGGCAGTGGGTGCAGGCTGTTTCTCCTTCCTGGACCCTGATGGACTGGAGCAGAGAAAATGTGTGGTGGCATTCTTCACATCGGTATTCGTAAATAGGCATCTTTGAACTCCCCCCGAACGTTTTTAAACGGACAAAAAAACAATCCTTTTTCTTCATCCAATCTATCAGAAGAATGGAGAGATCATCAAGGAGCGGGGAAAGTCTGAGGACAGGTCTTTGTGGAAATCTGCTCAAAATGCCTGCGAGTGGCGGGTCCTTGTCCGTTTGGGATGGGTTCGTGAGGTGATCTGGTGTCAGAGGAGGAGTTTTGAGGATAGTCAGGCGGGAGGATGTCGGACCCTTTTTCTCGCAATTGTTGTGGGATTATTCCCAACGCAATTCTGGAAGAATCATATGACAGAAAGATCAATATTCTGTGTACTCCCTGTCACACTTGATCCAAACGCTTTTGGCGTTCCCGGGAAGATCGTCTGAAAGACTCAAAATTCAGTTTTGAAAGTATTTTTTATGGATTTTTTGTTTGTGGTGAGAAGATTGTTGACATCTTTTTTTTGAGACCTATAATGGGGACAGGTGGTGGAAAGTGGGGGAATGTGGTGAGCCTGTTTCGTGGTCGATATCAGCATGCATTGGATGAGAAAGGTCGCGTTGCAATCCCTGGCCGCTACCGGGAAATCCTGGATGGGGCAGCAGGGGATTCTACCCTGATTGTGACCGCAGAGCCTGACGAATGCCTGTCTGTCTACCCGCTTTCGGTATGGTCCGAGCTTGAGAAAAAGATCATGGCTCTTCCTCAGATGAATCCGGATCTGAAAACATACCTCCGCTTTGTGGTCGGATTTGCGACTGAATGTGTTCCCGATCGCCAGGGGCGGATCCTTCTGCCTGCCCCGTTACGGGAGTTTGCTCATCTTGACCGCGATATATGGTTCGTGGGAGTGCTTGATAAATTTGAAATATGGGATGGAGCCCGTCTGATGGAAATGACAGGGAAGGACAGAATTCAAAGTGTTTCCCTCTCCCTGTCCGGCCTTTTTTGACAGACACATATCTTCGTGGAGGAAATCGACATGGACGAGATCCTTCCTGAAGATTGGGAGGAAGAAACTTCGTTTTCCACTTCCCATATACCGGTTTTGTTGGGCCCGGCGGTTGATGCACTGCAGGTTTCATCTGGCGATTGGTATGTCGATGGTACTTTTGGCCATGGGGGCCATTCGGGGGAGATCCTTTCAAGAGGAGGGAATGTTCTCGCGTTTGATGTCGATCCGGCCGCTGTCGAGAGAGGGTCAGGAACCTTCCGGAAAGATTTTCCTGGCAGATTCCTGATTGTTCCGGAAAACCACAGAAATATCGCCTCAGTTGCAACAAGGCTTGGTATCCAGCCAAGAGGGATCCTGATTGATTCCGGTTGGGCAAGCTCCCAGATGGCAGATGAGGCTCTCGGGATGTCTTTCTTAAGCGACAGTCCGCTTGATATGAGGATGGACCCGACTCTTGAGCTTTCCGCGACAGATCTTCTTGAAACACTGGATCAGGAGGAGTTGCTCCGGATTTTCTCTGACCTTGGCGAAGAACCATTGGCATGGGTGGTTGCGAGGAATCTTGTCGAAGCCAGAAGTCGGGGCCATTTGCCTCGTACTGGAAAAGAGCTGGCGTCTTTTGTTTCCGGGGTTTATTACCGGAAGGGATTCCGAAGAAGTCGCAGGCATCCTGCAACAAGAGTGTTTATGGCTCTTCGCATCGCGGTAAATCGGGAGATTGAGTCTCTCTCCCTTGGCATAACCGAAGGGCGCAAGATTCTGTCTTCCGGGGGAAGGATCGTCGTGATCTCATTCCATTCAAGGGAAGACAGAGTTGTCAAACATCTTTTTAGGGACTGGAAAAAGGCCGATTTGGGGCAGGTCCTGTTTCAAAAGGGGATTGTCCCTGATCCGTCAGAGGTTCTTTTAAATCCTAGAGCCAGGAGTGCCAGAATGAGGGCTTTTTCCGTTGACTGACCTCTCTCGCCCCATTGTTCCCTTCAAGTGGGCTCTCTGGTTCTTTCTGGGTGCCCTGGGGGTATTCCTTTTCAGCATGAGCATCTCGATTCTCAGCGTACACACTGACCATGATGTGAGTCGTCTCAGAGCCGAGATAGGAGCTTCGATGAGGCAGGAGAAGCTCCTTGAAATCCGCAAGGCGGAGCTGATGACTGAAAGCAGGGTGATGACTTATGCGAGAAGTCATCACCTTGTTCTTGCGAACCCTGCTTCGGTGATTTACTTGCATTAACGGACTTAACATTGAAAGACATTGGGAAAATCATCTTGTGAAGGGTGATTTTCTGAAGGGGGCACGATGAAGAACAGGACAAGAGTAATCATGGCCCTTGTCCTGTTTGGATTCCTTGGCGTTGCCCTGCGACTCGTCGTTGTTCAGGGAGTCGGTCGGGGAAATTACGCGCAGCTATCCCTGAAGGAACATCAGCGCATCCTTCTCGTCCATGGTGAAAGGGGTGTTGTCCTGGATCGGAATGGGGATGTTCTTGCCTCCAACCGTTCTCTTCCTGGCCTTGTTTGTGACCCGACTGTCCTTAAAAAGCACTCCTCTGTATCGCGTGTTGCCCGGGAGCTATCCGGGCCGCTTGGAATTTCACCCGCACACCTGTCTTTGATCCTGAACAAAAAAAGTCGATTTGTCTGGATTCGTCATGACCTCTTCCCTCAGACTGTGTCGGAAATAAAGGAGCTTCGTATCCCGGGTCTCTACGTCATGAACGAAGAGAGACGATTCTATCCGGGGGGGGAAGCCTTCCATACCCTGATCGGGACGACCGGAAGAGATAATTCAGGGCTTTCAGGGATTGAAAGAAGATTTGACCGCGAGCTTTCAGGCCATACGGGAGGAAGGGTCATCGAGGTCTCGGCAAGGGGGAGATCCTATTTCTTCAGGGACCTGGTGGCGCCCGAAAAGCTGTCGGGAAATGTGATCCGTCTGACTGTGGACGGTGAACTTCAGAAGTATGCCCAGCTGGCACTTGATGAGGAGGTGGACAAGGTTCAGGCGGAAGGTGGCGTTGTTCTGGTCATGGATCCAAAAACGGGCGCCATCCTGGCAATGGCTTCGAACAACAAGGGGATGCAGGCACAGATCAACCCTGCTGTTTCAATGGTTTATGAGCCCGGGTCAATTTTTAAGCTGGTTACCGCATCGGCTGCACTGAATGAAAAGGCTGTAACTTTAGGTGAGCAGTTTGATGGACATGATGGAATCTTTTATATCCCGGGAGGGGTTCTTCATGATGATGAGCCCCAGAAAAGTCTGAATCTTGCTGGTATACTGGCGAAGTCCAGCAATATTGGTATCTCCCAGGTGGGATTAAGATTGGGGCCATCCCGATTTTATCGGTATATTCGCCTGTTTGGATTCGGCGCCCGAACGGGAATTGCCTATCCGGGCGAGTCTTCAGGCATCCTCCATCCCCTTTCCCGCTGGTCGCACCGATCCATTTACAGTATCTCGATGGGGCAGGAAATTGGGGTAACCCCCATTCAGCTTGTGACTGCGGTCAGTGCTATCGCAAATGGCGGAAAATTAATGCAACCCTATCTTGTGAGCTCGATTGCCTCTCCTGCCGGGGAGACCATATGGAAGGGAAAACCCCGTATGGTTCGTGAGGTTATTTCCCGCAAAACATCAAGAACTCTTCTCGGTCTGATGGAGAATGTGGTTTCTCCTGGAGGGACCGGAGTGAATGCCGCCATAAGCGGGTACGATGTGGCCGGAAAAACAGGAACTGCCCAAGTCTACGACCCCCTGAAAAGGGCTTATACCAGGAAAAGAACAATTGACTCTTTTGTAGGTGTTCTCCCCGTCCAGGATCCTTCCCTGGTTATTCTTGTGATTGTTGCCAAACCAAAGTCCCTTTCGTGGGGGGGAACGGTCGCTGCTCCCCTGTTCAGAAAAATTGCCCAAATGGCGCTTGTTCATTTCCGTATTCCTTCACCCCCACCATCCGCTTCGCCTGTGGAGTCCTATCCAGTTCGCATTATAGCCGAGGCCAAAAAGATCAAGGAGGGAGATTGAAAGAGACTCTCGTACGTAAAGACCGGAGATGGATGGAAAGTGTTCTCCCCTCTCCGGCATGGGGCGTATTCCCTGACGAAATTACGGGCTTGTCCGATAATTCAAAGTCTGCCGCAAAAGGAGACCTTTATTTCCTGAGGCCAGGGAAAGATGGCGTGAACTGGTCCTTTCTGGGAGAGGCCATAAGGGCTGGTGTGAGGCTTGTCGTAACGGATGCATCCGTTTCTGGAAGCTGGGCGGAGGAGACTCTTTTTCACTCTGTTCCGGTGGTTTTCGTAAAGGATCTGTTGGGTGTGATGGGTACTGTCGCTTCATCCTTCTGGGGAAATCCATCCGGGAAGATGAAAGTTGTCGCTGTTACCGGAACGAACGGAAAGACGACATCAAGTTTTCTGACCCAATCGGTGATGAATCAGGGAGGGATTAAAACCGGACTCATCGGAACGGTTGTTTTCGACCTCGGAGGTGAAACGGTAGAGGCAAGTCAGACGACTCCGGGGATCCTTGAGCTGCATCGACTCTTTGCTCAGGGATTTTCCAATGGACTGCAAGGAATCTCCATGGAAGTCTCATCCCATGCCCTTGATCAGGACCGGATTGCCGGCCTCTCCCTTTCCGTTGTCCACTTTACGAATCTGACGAGAGACCACCTTGATTATCATCTTGACATGGAATCTTACTATCAGGCTAAAAAACGGCTTTTTTTCAGAAAGAATCCTGACGGAAGCTACCCGATATGTGTTGTCAACGGGGATGATCCATGGGGGAAAAGACTCGTTTCTGAGGTTGTTTCGGACTCACGGGTGCCTATTGTTGTCATTGGTGAAGGACAGGAGGCGGATATTGCCCCATTAACCTTCACCATGGGGATTGATGGGATCAGGGGCGCGATCCGGACACCAAAGGGCGTTATTGATCTTGAATCACCCATGACGGGTCATTATAACCTGATGAATATCATGGGTGCCATTGGATGTGCTCTGGCACTCGAAATTCCTCTGGAGCTGATCGCCCGGGGGATCTTGGCGCAACAGGGGGTGCCCGGGCGATTTGAGGTTGTGAGATCCAATCGGAATATCTCGGTTATTGTCGATTATGCTCATACAGATGATGCACTGGAAAATCTTCTCTCTGCGGTGCGTCCGCTGTGCAAGGGAAGGATCATTACCGTTTTCGGGTGTGGAGGTGACAGGGACAGGGGCAAGAGACCCAGGATGGGTGAAAAGGCCGGACGATTGTCTGATCTTGTCGTTTTGACGTCTGATAACCCCAGAACTGAAGATCCTGAATCGATCCTCGACGAGATTGAGCCAGCCCTGAAGGAGACGGGTACCCCTTATGAACGAATCTCCGACAGGAAAGCTGCCATATTTCGGGCGATTTCCCTGGCCAGTCCGGGGGACAGTGTTGTTATTGCCGGGAAAGGCCATGAAAACTACCAGATATTGGGGAAGGTCAAACATCATTTTGATGACAGGGAGATTGCAAGAGAAGCCCTGGAGTCCGGACAATGAGCAATATCTGGATGACGGTGCCAGAAGTTCTTGATGCGACCGGGGGATGCTGGTACAAGGATGGAGATCCTCTTCCGGATTATTTTGACGGAGTTTCTACGGACAGCAGGAAGATCCGGCGCGGGGATCTTTTTGTGGCTCTTTGCGGAGAGCGATTTGACGGACACTCCCATCTGCAGGAAGCGAGAGACAGGGGGGCGGCTGCCGCCCTTGTCGAAAGGACTGGAAATGTTCCTATCCCCCAGATTCTGGTGGAAGATACCAGAAAGTCCATGCTTGCTCTGGCGTTGAAAATCATCAAAAAAAGACGGGAACGTGGCGGAAAAATGGTTGTTTTGACCGGAAGCGCAGGGAAAACAACCACCAGGGAATTGATCCGCCGTGGATTGTCTTCAAGCGGGGCATCTGTTCTGGCAAGTGCGGGAAACGAGAACAATGAGATCGGTGTTCCCCTGACGCTTTGGGGATGGAGGGACTCCGAGGCATATGCAGTGATTGAGGTTGGTGTTCGCAAAAAGGGAGATATCGGGTATTTCGGAGATGTTGTCCTCTCAGAATGTCTGGTCATCACTTCAATTGGTCCCTCACACCTTGAAACGCTCGGGACCCTCTCCGGCGTATGGGAAGAAAAAAGTCGGCTGATCGAGAAAATCCGTGAAGGTGGCTTCCTTGTTTTGCCTGAAGAGGTTTGGCAGTGTTTTTCCTCCCCATTTCAACGAAAGTGGATGGAGGACCGTAAAATCCACCTGATCCTGACCAGGCTGAATCGTCATGAGTCGCCCTTGTCACCGATTGTGTCCGAACGTACTTTTTCCGATTCCAGGATAACTTCTCTCGAAGGGGCCTTTTCCCGGAGAGAATCGGGATACTTTCTGGAAGGAGAGTTGTTGGGGGAGTCTTTTTCCATCAGGATGGATATCCCCTCGCCGGAACTTGCGATGGATATGCTTCTTGCCATAGGGGCATGTCGGGCATTCGGGGTCGGTCTTGAGAAGGCATCCGAAGCGATTGGAGAGTACAGGGGGGGAGAGGGAAGGATGCAGCCCCTGACAGGAAAAAACGGAGTCCTGTACCTTCTGGATCATTATAACGCGAATCCACTGTCAATGGATGCGGCTTTTTCTCTTGTTGAAAATTATCACGGGGGTGAGTGGTCATCAGGAAAACTCTGGGGAATTCTTGGTGAGATGCTTGAACTGGGCGAGGATGCGGAAATGTGGCATCGTCATGTCGGGGAGAAGGCAGCAAGGATTCCCTGGTCCGCCCTCTGGTTCAAGGGCAATTTTTTTGAGTCTTTCCGTGAAGGGTTCTCTTCTTCTGGTGGGGATCCATCAATTCTGCACCATATAAATGGTGCAGGCTCTTCAGAGAATCGCTACCAATCGATTGGTCCGGGTGACATCGTTCTTGTCAAGGCTTCGAGGGGGACAGCCCTGGAGTCAGAATTCCCTTACCTCGGACTGGAGCTGTAATGCTTTATCTTCTTCACTATTTTCACCATGATTTTTCTGCTTTCAATATTTTCCGCTATATCACTTTCAGGACGATATACGCATCCCTGTCGGCCCTTGTCCTTGTGCTTCTGTTGGGTCCATTCATGATCCGTCTGCTTGTGCGCTTTCAGATTGGCCAGGAGGTCAGGGATGATGGTCCAAAATCCCATCTCTCCAAAAAAGGAACTCCCACGATGGGTGGGATCCTGATCCTTCTTGGAATCCTGATCCCGGTTCTTCTCTGGGCGGATCTCTCGAACAGGTTCGTCTGGATGGTTCTTCTGGCTCTTATGGGAAACGGGGCTATAGGATTTCTGGATGATTACCTGAAGATCATCCGAAAACAGTCTAAAGGACTTCTGGCCTGGCAGAAATTTCTCCTTCAGACGGTGCTTGGCCTGATGTTGGCGATCTGGTTTGTGGAAACCTCTCCTGATACCCGGATCATTGTCCCTTTCTTCAAATCAATCAACCCTGATCTGGGGGTGTTCTTTGTTCCTTTTGCGATCGGGGTTATTTCAGGAACGTCCAATGCCGTCAATCTCACCGACGGGCTTGATGGTCTGGCCATTGGTCCGGTGATTGTCGTTTCCATGTCGTTTCTGATCATTGACTATCTGACGGGTAATCAGGTTTTTGCGCATTATCTGGAGTTGCCGGGGATGCCGGGAGCGGGTGAGCTTTCCATTGTCGCAGGCGCGATGGCTGGTGCCTCCCTGGGATTTTTATGGTTTAACGCCTACCCTGCATCCGTTTTTATGGGAGACGTCGGCGCTCTGGCTTTGGGGGGGGCTCTTGGAATGATGGCGATTATAACGCGTCAGGAGCTTCTCCTCCTGATTCTTGGTGGGATTTTTGTAGCAGAGGCCCTTTCGGTGATAGCACAGGTGACGTCTTACAAGATTCGGAAAAAGAGAGTTCTCAGAATGGCCCCTCTTCATCATCACTTTGAGCTGGGGGGAGTCAGTGAGCCAAAGCTGATTGTCCGATTCTGGATCGTCGCGCTGGTTCTGGCCTTGGTGAGCCTTAGTACATTGAAAATTCGCTGAAAGGGATACTTCTATGGCTGTTTCTGAGACACAAAACCTCTCATCTCTACCCGGCAAGCAGGAAGAGGCGACTCCAAGAGAAAAGGAAAAGGTTCTGGTTCTGGGCGCTGGCCGATCAGGAGTTGCTGCTGCAAGACTGGCTGTTTATCTTGGTGGTGACGTTACGTTAAAGGATGAGAGCGGTGACTGTCTCTTACCTGTCCTGAAAGAGCAGCTGGTCGGTGAGGGGATCCAGCTTGACCTTGGAAACGTCATGAAACCCCTTGATTTTGGAGCGGCCTCGAAGGTGATTGTCAGTCCGGGACTTCCTCCTGAAAAGTGGTCGGGGCATCCGATCCCGGAGCACGACAGCAGGGTTATAGGAGAACTTGAATGGGCTTCAGCCCTCTCTCCTTTTCCTCTTTTTGCCGTTGGTGGGACTAATGGAAAATCGACGACCTCCGCTCTGGCGGCCCACTTCCTGAGAGCTTGCGGTCTGTCCGTTTTTCTGGGCGGGAACTTTGGTACTCCCCTTTCAGAGGCGGTTTTGTCCGAGCGCCAAAGGATCTCTCAGGGACTCTCTCCTGAATATGATGCCGGTGTTGTTGAGATATCAAGCTTTCAGGCTGAAACAATGAGTCCGATAAGATCCTGGTTCGATCCGGTTGTCCACCTTTTCCTGAATATAACCCCTGACCATCTCGATCGCCATCCATCGGAAGAGGCCTACAGAAGAGCCAAGTGGCAGTCCTTCAGGGGGATTTCTCCATCTCACTTCACCGTTTTTAATGCCGATCCGGATTCGGGGCTTTATCCTCTCAGAAAAACCCCCGGGCGTCCGGCCTTCTTTTTTGCGAGTCGGAAAGGAGTGTCTCCCGAGATCCCTGTTGAGGAGGCTCCGGTTTTTATCCTCTCGGAAGACGGGATGACCGGGAGAATATCCGGATTCCCCGGTCAAAGCGGAAAAAGTGAAGTTTGGGAGTTTGGGGAATTTCCCTTGCCGGGCCTTGGAAATCGCCAGAATCTTGCGGCAAGTCTTCTGGGGACGCTCATCTTTTTGAAAGAGCAGAGAAAACTGCATAATGTCCTGACCCCAACACAGGGTGACTCTCCCTTTCCGGAAAAACAGCTGCTCCTGAAGAGTCTTGCTTCCTTCAAGGGGCTTCCCCACAGGATGGAAATCATCGCGGAAAAAGATGGAGTCTGTTTTATCAATGACTCAAAAGCAACAAATGTTGATGCTACCCTGATGGCACTCAAGGGATTCTCGTCCCCGATAGACGGGAAAAAGTCCGATTCGTCCGACGCTCGCTCCCTGATACTGATTATGGGGGGACGTGACAAGGGGGCCTCATATCTGCCTTTGTCAGCTCCCGTGCAAGAGCTTGTCAGGGTTCTGATCGTTCTTGGCGAGGCCAAGGATCTGATTGCCCGCTCCCTTTCATCCTTCTGCGAAACGATCTCAGTCTCAAGCATGAAGATGGCCGTTGAGATCGCAATCTCCAAAGGGAGAGAGGGTGATACGGTTCTGCTCTCTCCGGGATGCTCAAGTTACGATATGTTTCATGGCTATGAAGAGCGTGGAAATGCCTTTGCCATGCATGTGCGGGAGGCTCTGGGTGTTTATGGAGGAGTCGCCAAATGACATCGAATGCTGTTTCCGGGGGGCATCCCCCGGAAAAAAAGGATTCGTCCGGACCCTCTGAAGCTTCGGCGGGACTGCCCGAACCCTTTCCCGAAAAAAGCCAGAAGACCGACATTGTCCTGATTTTCAGCGTCATCCTGCTTATTTTTATCGGAGTCGGGATGGTGATGTCTGCAGCCATTGCCACGAACCAGCCATTTCGTCTGTTCAACCGTCAGATGATATCCGCGATCTTGGCTGTAACGGTGATGCTTGTGACCTCGATGATCGACTATCATTTCTGGTCCAGGCACCGGTTCTTCGTGTACATGTCCGGACTTTTTCTCCTGATTCTTTTATATGTGCCTCATGTCGGGATGGTCATGAATGGGGCAAGACGCTGGATCCATCTCCCGGGCCTCACGCTGCAGCCTTCAGAAATTGCCAGGGATGCCATGATCTTTCTGGCTGCGGTTCTTCTCGACAAGGCTTACAGGAAAAAAAAAGAGTCGGGTACTGAATCGGGGCCGCTTGATCTGCCTGTGAAATCCCTTCTCATCTTCAGTGTTCCCCTGTCTGTTTATTGCGCACTGATGCTCAAGGAGCCGGACTTTGGCTCTACGGCATTTATGGTCATGATTCTGGGAACGATGTTTTTTCTGGCAGGTCTTTCCTGGAGGCGACTCTTCCAGATCCTGGGCGTTACCGTCCCCTCCGCCTTGCTGTTCGTTTTTTTTCACAGATATGCACTTGAGCGATTCCATAATTTTACACTGGCCCATCATAGCGCTTCATCGGCAACAACCCAGCTTGGCCAGTCTCTGGTGGCTCTTGGTGCCGGCGGTCTTGCCGGTCTGGGGCTTGGCCATGACTGGGTTGGCGGGGGGATCCTCCCGGAGCCGGGAACGGATTTTATTTTTGCACTGGTTGGAGAAGAGTTCGGGCTTATTGGGACATTCCTGATCCTGTTCTTTTTTCTCCTGATTTTTTTCAGGGGAATGAGTATTGCCGGAAAAGCTCCGGACTTTCTGGGGAGAATCCTGGCGCAGGGATTTACCCTGTCTATCGGTGTCGAAGCCATTTTCAACATGGGGGTTGTGACCGGTCTCTTTCCGACGAAGGGAATTCCGCTTCCATTTCTCTCTTTTGGAGGATCATCCCTTCTTTCGAATGCGATAGGTGTCGGCATTATTCTTTCCGTTTCACGATTCTCAAGAAAGGAACCCTCCCGGATGACCTCCCTGTTCCCTGATGGAGCCGAGAGCACAGCCAAAGTTTTGGCGCGTGGACAATAAAACGTTCCCGCTTGAACGGGTAAGACGGATCCTTGTAACGGGTGGCGGGACAGGGGGGCATGTCATACCTGCGATCACCCTGCTTGAAGAGGCTCGGAGGAGGGGCGCCGAGATTCTCTATGCCGGTGCTCCGGAAAGCCTTGAGGAACGCCAGTCAAAACAACGCTCTATTCCATTTTCCCCTCTTAAGGTAACAGGCTTCGCCGGGAAAGGGGTTCCGGAGAAGCTGAAGGCTTTGGGGGTGTTGCCTGGTGCGGTCTTGATGGCAAAAGAGCGGATCAGGTCATTTTCTCCCGACCTTGTGATCGGTACAGGAGGTTATGTCCAGATTCCGTGGATTATTTCCGCGGGATTATCCGGTCTTCCGGTTGTTTTGCTGGAACCGAACGCGGTTTCAGGGTGGGCAAACAGGCTGCTTTCTCCTTTTGCCCGGATTGTTTCAACCATGAATCCCCAAACCCCGTTTGGAGGGGTTCCGGTCAGGGAGGTCCCGGAATGTGGTTCTGCTCAACGCTTTGTTCAGCCGCTTCGGATCGTTATTGCTGGTGGCAGTCAGGGCGCCAGGGTTTTTAATGAGGTTATGCCAGCACTCCTTTTGAAGATCAGGGAAACTCCGGGGGTTCCCATGTTCTCCGTTGTGCACCAAAGCGGAGAGAGATGGCTTGAAATGACTCGCTCTGCCTATCTCAATGCTCCTTTTGAGGTAACTGTCAGCGGTTTCATGGAGAATTTGCCGGAATACTACCGGACCGCATCTCTTGTTATATGCCGTTCCGGAGCGATGACCGTGACCGAAGTCACCGCGGCTGGCGCTCCGGCAGTTTATATTCCTTATCCGCATGCTATTGGTGATCACCAGACACGAAATGCTGAAATCATTGCCAACTGTTCAGGAGGGTGGTTATGGAGGGAGTCGTCCATGTCGGATCCCGAATTCTCCCGTTTTTTGATCAGGGTTTTGTCTGATCCGTCCCTGCTCTCAAAATTCGGGGATAATGCCAGACGCAACTCGCCTGCGATCATGGTTGGCCAATGGTTGGACCGTCTGTCACCAATATGGGGAAATCTTTCCAATGCCTGAAATTTAATCCATAATGGCAGTTGCTTGGGGTATGGCTGACTGCCAGGGTCGGGCTGTTGGCACATGAATGAGGGAGAATGGGTGTATGCTTAGATACATGGTCAAGTCGCTACATTTAGTGGGGATCGGTGGAAACGGGATGGCACCCATTGCAGAGATACTTCTGGCGAGGGGGTTTCGCGTCACTGGCTCGGACAGCCATCAGACGGAATTGACAAGGCGGTTGTCGGAGCTGGGTGCGACGGTTTATCTTGGGCAAATGGCCGAACACGTGGGTGATGTCGATGCAGTTGTGGTATCAACGGCCATTTCGTCTGAAAATCCGGAGGTTCGGGAAGCCAGACGGAGAGGTATTCCTGTTGTTCACCGGGGCGAAATGCTAAGTGAGCTGATGCGGGGGACCGTTGGCGTCTGCGTTGCAGGTTCCCATGGAAAGACCACGACGACATCCATGATTTCAACCTTGCTCTACATGGGGAACCTTGACCCGACATGTGTTGTCGGTGGTCGTGTCCACCATTTCGGAGCCCATGCGAGGGTTGGAAAATCCTCTTTTTTTGTTGCAGAGGCCGATGAAAGTGATGGTTCTTTCCTGAAGCTTCCGCCTATTATTGCCGTTGTTACAAATATAGACCAGGAACATCTGGATTTTTATGGGTCTTATGAACGGGTCAAGGATGCCTTTGCTGAATTTATGAACAATGTTCCTTTCTACGGAAAGGTCTTTGCCTGTATAGACGATGCGGGCGTCAGAAGCGTGATCGGATCAGTCGATCGCAGGGTCATTACTTACGGCCTGAGTCCGGATGCCATGATAAGGGTGGTTGGTGGCGTGGACGGTATTGTCGTTAACGGTCTTTCTTCGACCTATTCGGTGGAAGGGGATGGTGAGCGGTGGGGCAGCTTTTCCCTTGAGGTTCCTGGACGCCACAACGTCATCAATTCCCTGGCTGCGATCGGGGTCGCACGGGAGCTGGGAATGCCCCTGTCGGAGATCCGCGAAGGCTTGTCCCGCTTCAGGGGAGTGGGACGGAGATTTACGATTGTTGGCGAAGAGTCAGGTATCCTGATCGTTGATGACTACGGACATCATCCGACAGAGATTGAGGCGACTCTTGCAGCCGCCAGGCAAAGTTTTCCCGACAGAAGGCTTGTCGTTGTTTTCCAGCCCCATCGCTACACGCGTACGAGAGACCTCATGTCCCGATTTGCCCATTCTTTCCTGAAATCTGATCTTTTGGTCCTGACTGAAGTTTATGGTGCGGGAGAAAAGTCTCTTCCGGGTGTGACGGGGGAAGCACTTTGTGATGAAACCAGGAAGGTCATGGGGGTAGACCGGGTTCTTTTTGAGGGCGATCGTCAGAGGCTCCCGTCATTTCTTGCCGACATCATGCGACCGGGGGATGTTCTGCTGACCCTCGGGGCCGGGGACATTACAAGCCTTGGCCAGGAATATCTGGATCTTGTAAGGAGTGCCAGCCGAATTTCATGACACATGCCGGGGAGATAAAAACGCTTAAGAACGAGCGTCTTTCAATGCATTCGACCATCCGGATCGGTGGCCCCGCGGAATATTTTTTTCTTCCGGAGACGGTTGAAGAGCTTATGGTGATCCTGGCGGACGTCTCGTCCGGGAGTTTGCCTTCTCCCCTTCGCATTTTTGGAAAAGGGTCCAATATCCTTTTTGCCGACAAGGGACTTTCGGGAACCGTCATCAGTACAAAGCGCCTGACAGCCATGACAGTCCTGCCGGATGGCAGTTTCCTGGCCCAGTCAGGTGTTTCGATGCCTTATCTTGCCCGTGTGGCTGCTACTGCCGGGGTGTCCGGATTTTCGTTTATGTCCGGTATCCCCGGAACAGTTGGCGGTGGGGTGGCCATGAATGCCGGGACTCCGGACGGAGATTTTTCCCGGATCGTCCGGGAAGTTCGTGTCCTTTCCCCATCAGGGACGATTACCCGGCTGACGGGGGAAGACCTGCAATTCTCCTACCGGCATTCCATCTTTTCTGGGGTGCATTCAAAAACGATGGACACTGGTTCAGATTCAAATCTTCAGGGGGGGGCGATGATCCTCGATGTTCTTCTGTCCGGTGTTCCAGCTGATCCTCTCCTGTTGCAGGAAGCAGGAAGAATGGCCTTGTTGCGCAGAAGTGAGAGCCAGCCGCTCGATCAGCCAAGTTTGGGGTCTGTTTTCAGAAATCCTCAACCGGACTTTGCCGGACGCCTTATTGAACAGTCAGGGTTGAAGGGTGCCAAAAAGGGCGGTATCAGGATCAGTCCCAAGCACTGTAATTTTTTTATTAATGAAGGGTCCGGGACGGCAGGTGAGTTTCTCGACCTGATGTCCGAGACGCGTCAACGTGTTCAGGATTTGACAGGCGTTGTCCTGTTTCCGGAGGTTCTCAATTTTTTCTAGATTTTTTCTAGATTGCCGTCAATCTTAACTCCCAACCGTTTTTTGAGAGGATAGCACGTGGTTTCAAGGTTTGCTCGGGTAGCTGTTCTGTACGGTGGTGATTCTCCTGAGGCAGAAGTGTCAAGAATGACGGGGGAAGGCGTTTTGTCTGTCTTGTCCGAACTCTCTGTCACTGCAACGGGAATGGAGGTTGGGCCAGGGCTTCCTGCGCTCCTGGCAGAGTTCAGGCCCGATGCCTGTTTTCTGGCGACTCACGGCGGAAAAGGGGAAAATGGCGCCTTGCAGGGGCTGCTTGAAGTCATGGAAATCCCTTATACCGGAACGGGCGTTCTTGGCTCCGCTCTCGGAATGAGCAAAAGTGTCTCGAGGAAGTTGTTTCGTTCTGCAGGCCTTGTTGTTCCGGAAACAATTGAGTTTTCCGATCCGGATCTGTCGGGAGATCTGCTCCTTCCATTCCCTTACCCCGTTATTGTAAAGCCGGAGTCCGCCGGCTCGTCGATCGGGATCCTGAAAGTTGATTCTCCAGAACATCTTCGAAATGCGATTTCTGATGCGATGGTGCATTCCTCGAAAGTTCTGGTGGAGCCCTTTCTTTCGGGAAGAGAAATCCAGGTCGGCCTTTTGGCAGGGGAACCGATAGGGATCATTGAAGTCGTTCCAGATCCGGGAGAGCCTTTTTATACCTTTTCCTCGAAATATCAGCCAGGTGGGTCCCGTCATATTTTTCCCGCAGTTGTCTCAAAGTCGGAAGAAAGGTCGTTAAATCATGCGGCCAGGGTTGCATGGGAAGTTCTTGAGCTGAGAGGCGTTGCACGTCTTGATACCATTTTGATGGCTGATGGTCATGTTGTCGTTCTGGAGATGAACACTCTTCCCGGAATGACGAAAACATCTCTTTTGCCCGAGATCGCCATGGGGATGGGGATTTCATTCCCTGACCTGGTGTGCCGCATATTAAATGGGGCCTGTCTGGACAGTCTCCCCGTTTCGCAAATCAAACAGTAAAAAATGGGTGATCCTGCCCGTCAGACCGTCTCGTTGAGTCCAGGGAAATCATTGAAGGGAAAGGGACGCTGGCTTATTGTCCTGATCTTTTGTCTGTTTCTGGTTTTTCTGGTCTTTCTGCCCCAATCGAGCAACAAGTCCAAATCAAAGGTTTTTCAGCTTGTCCTCAAGGGAGATGGTGCCGTTTCAGCCCGTACTGTCAGTTACTGGATAGGGCCGGACACACTCTCTCAAATGGGCTCAAGGGATCTGATCAGCTTGTGGGTCTCCCGGCATCCATGGGTCTTGTCTGCGGCCCTTGTCCGGCAACCATGGGGTGGTGGTTCGGTCATTGTAAACCTTCAAAAACCAAAAGCGATTTTGCGTCCTCCGACGATCTTTTCTCCCGGTCAACCATCCTTTCCATGGGGCAGTCCGCGTATTCTTCCCTATCTCCTGTCGTCGGGGAAAGTTGTGACGGGACTGTCCGTTTCTGCATTCAGGGACCTTCCGGAGATCGTTCTCCAGACTCCACTAAGATCAGGCGATGGAGAGCGCCTGTTAAACGCGATCAGAAGAGAGAGGCAATGTCGGGATCAGGGAGCACCGGAAGGGAGAATTTTTGTTTTCCTTGGAAAGCACGAAATCAGAATGCTTCCCGATCATGCTTCCTATTATCTGGTCCTTCCGGAAGAGCCAGGGTGCGATTCTTTTCTGATGCTCAGGCGTTTTCTCAAGTCCCGTCCCCTCGACAGCGGTGGAAACCTGTCTGTCGGTGCGGGAGGAGGTGTTCTTGGGATTGACCTCAGATTTTCGAAAATGATCCTTTTGCGCCAGCATCTTCCCGAGATGCCCATCTCAAGAAGAT
Organism: Nitrospirota bacterium; assembly: GCA_021816465.1. Taxonomy (GTDB): domain Bacteria; phylum Nitrospirota; class Leptospirillia; order Leptospirillales; family Leptospirillaceae; genus Leptospirillum. Next base: position 13,093 of record JAKAYF010000011.1, on the reverse strand, counting down.
CTTCGTCAAGGCGAAAGTTGTGATCATTTGGAAGGTGTGAGAAAATCATTCAGCCTTGATAATGGCGGGATGGATCGTTTCTTTTTGTCTTGTCTTGAAAATGGGGAAGTCTCTGGGGAAAAGCGCAATGATGAGGGTGGTGTGTTTATGGAACTGAAGGAATCTCAACGTTTTCCGGAAAGCCCGGTGTATGCGGCGCTTGATCTTGGTTCGACAAAGGTTGTGGCGATCGTTGGAAATGCCCTTGAAGACAATTTGTTCGAGATCGTTTCTGTGGGGGTAGCCCCAACGGGAAACTTTATCAGAAACGGTACGATCGTTGATGTCCAGCAGGCAGTTGCTGCGATCAACCGGGCTCTCGACCAGGTTGTCAGGGTTGTCGGCAAGCCGGTCAAGAAAGTTGTTGTCGGATTTGCGGGGGGCGAAGTGGTCGGAACCGACCAGCGGGTGATCGTGGCGTTGAGAGACCGGGAGGTTCAGCTTCCCGATATCGAGAAGGTCATGCAGGAGGCCCGCTCCATGGTAAACCGTCCTGTATCGGAGATCCTTCACGTCATTCCAAAATCCTACACCATTGACGATCTCTCGGGGATTCCGAACCCCATCGGAATGGTGGGGAACCGTCTGGAGGCATCTGTCCATGTGATCAAGGGGTCGGAAATGGTGATTGCCAATCTGAAGAGAACGGTTGAACGGGCAGGCCTCTCGGTGATGGACGGCGACCTGATCCTTCATCCCCTGGCCAGCGCCCGGGTTGTTCTTTCCGAAGATGACAAGGAACTTGGCGTTGTTTTGGTCGATATCGGGGGAGGGACGACCAATGTTGCGGTGTATGTCAATGGGGCGATTGTCGGGGTAAAGGTTATTCCTTTGGGCGGGATCAATATGACCCGGGATCTTGCCATTGTCCGCCGGGTTTCTCAGGAGGAGGCCGAGAGGATCAAGATCCAGACTCTGTCACGACTCCCTTCCCCTGATCCGGAGAGCGAGGAACCGGCTGAAGAGCTTGACGCCCCTTCGAGGGAAGTTGTTGAAATTGTCGAGGCGAGACTCGTCGAGATTCTGGAGCGGGTTGTCTCCTGTCTCAAGGAGATGAAGGTGGATATCCAGTATCTCCAGAGAGGGGTCGTCCTGACGGGAGGGGTTGCCAATATGCCCCAAATGGTTGAAATCGCCAGAAAGGTCCTCTCCCCCCTTCATGTTACCCTTGGGTCGGTGGAGTCCCGTATCCAGGGTGTTGTGGATCGGGCATCCCTTCCTGAGTATTCATCGGCGGTAGGTCTTTTGTTCTGTGCACGTGATCATTGGGGAGAACTGTTTTCAGAGGTTGACCAGCCGGTGCAGGAATCTGTTTTGCCGTCTCTCGAGAAGAAGTCTTCCGGCTCAATCTGGGGCTGGCTCAAGGAAATTATTTAAAAAATAACCAGCCGGGATTTTCTTGATCAGAACCGGGTGCCGGGATGTGAAGACATATTTGAAAGGATTTTTCCGATGGAAGACCAGAAGCCGTTGATCGACTATAACCAGTCCGGTCTTTTAAATGCCCGCATTATCGTCGTCGGTGTCGGAGGGGGCGGGTGCAATGCCGTTTTGTCGATGATTCAGGCGGAGGTATCGGGTGTTGAGTTTGTTGCGGTCAATACAGACCTTCAGGCCTTGAACAGGGTTCCTGCACACAGGGTCCAGATTGGTGGCTCCACAAGCAGGGGGCTTGGTGCAGGAGCCAATCCCGACATTGGAAGAAAAGCGGCTCTTGAGGATATTGACAAGATCAGGAATGTGCTGAAAGGCGCGGATATGGTTTTTGTCACTGCCGGAATGGGTGGTGGTACCGGAACGGGTGCGGCTCCGGTTGTATCCCAGGTTGCGATGGAGCTTGGGGCACTGACCGTTGCGGTGGTGACCCGCCCATTCTCATTTGAGGGGCCAAAAAGGGAGGCCAATGCGCAGAAGGGGCTTGCTGACCTGAAGAAAAATTCAGACACACTGATTGTCATTCCAAATGACAAGCTGATGTCTGTGGTGGGAAAGGATGTGCCACTGACGAATGCTTTTAAAACGGCGGATGATATTCTCCGCCAGGGTGTGCAGGGGATCTCCGATATCATCACCAAGCCTGGACTGATCAATCTTGACTTTGCGGATGTTCGCACGACAATGTCCAAAATGGGACGTGCCGTTATGGGAATCGGTTCGGGAACCGGAGAGAAAAGGGCTGTTGATGCTGCCAGAAATGCCATTAACAGTCCTCTTCTTGAAGAGGCCTCCATTCGTGGTGCAAGGGGTGTTCTGGTGAACTTCAGCGGAGGATCCGACATGACTCTCCATGAGGTGATGGAGGCATCAAACATGATTCAGGATGAGGGACAGAAAGGGTTGAACATCATCTTTGGAACGGTGGTCGATGAGGTTCCCCAGGATGCTATCCACATTACTGTTATTGCGGCCGGTTTCGATCCTCCGGAGACAGAAGAGGTTTCCGCTCCGGAGTCGTTGGTTTCCTCCGGCGAGATCGATCCTGAAGCCATCCAGTCGATACCTGCCTATCTCAGGAGACAGTCACCTGTGGGCAAGATTCCAATGGAGAGAGATTCGGGGGATGAACCATCCGAGCTTGATCCTGCACATATTGACACACCGGCAATCTGGAGAAAGAGGGGCGACTCCTAGTGTTTCTCCGTCATCCGCTTTTTTCTTCTTACGGGATTGAGCACGGGTTTGGTCTTGTCTCCCCGCCAAACAACTCCGAGAGGCTGGTGACGGCCCGTCAGGTCCATGGGCTGGATGTTGTCAGGGTTGATCCGGAGGGTGGGGAGCGTCCAGAAGCGGATGGTTTGTGGACGGATTCTCCCCGTACGAGGGTCGGGGTCTGGACGGCAGACTGTCTTCCTGTTTTGTTTTCCGACAGGAGAGGCCGTGTTGCCTGTGCCGTTCATGCCGGATGGCGGGGGGCTGTGAGGGGAATTGTCCACGAGGCTCTCGCGCGCCTGAAAGATGAACAGGGACTTGTCTCATCCGACCTTCTTGTGGTTTTGGGGCCATCCGCGGGGCGTTGTTGCTACCAGGTCGGTCAGGAGGTTCTTTCTGAAGTCTCTTCCCGTTATCCGGGCTTTCGGGGGCGGGAGACCATTGACGGACATCTGGATCTTCCTGCCCTGGTCCTCCACCAGCTGGGCAATGAGGGGATCCCTGCCGGCCAAACCGGTTCGATCGACTTGTGTACGATCTGTCATCCTGAACTTTTCTTCTCCCACCGGCGTCAGGGAATTTTGAGGGAAGGTCGCTCCATGATCAACTGGATTCAGACATCGTCGTGACTCGGCAGCAGTTCCTTGCCAAACGGATCGAGACGATCAGAAACCTGATATCGGGGGAATTTCCAGCTGTTTCTTCAGATCGTGCAAAGGCTGCCTCGATCGATATTGTTGCCGTCACAAAGGCTGCTTCCGATGAGGACTTCCTGGCGATGGCATCCTTGAATCTGCCTCTTGCAGAAAATCGATGGGACCAGCTCGTGTCAAGGATGCTGATGGCGAGAAATTCCTCTTTGGATCCTTCGTTTCACTTTATCGGGGCCCTTCAGCGGAGATCCACAAAAGAGAAGGGTATCCCGGTCAGTCTGATTTCAACCGTTGACCGGGAGGGAATACTGCCTGTGCTCGATCATATGGCGCTATCCCATGCTGTTCGTCAGAATATCCTTGTGGAGATTGATCTTTCCGGAATACCGGGGAGAAGCGGCGTTTCCGGGGAATCCCTTCCGGCACTTCTCGATGCGATCTCAAAAATCGGATCTCTCCGTCTCCGGGGAATCCTTGTCATGGGCGTGCCACCGTCGCCGTCGGGAGATTTGGCGGAAACGCGCCGGATCTTTGAGCGAGGAAAAAATATCTACGATTGGCTTGCCGGACAATGGCCCGGAATCGACACTCTGTCCATGGGGATGAGCGGAGATTTTCTGGAGGCGGTTCGAGCAGGCTCCACACAGCTTCGACTCGGGGCAATCCTGTTCGGAAAGGAAGAAATCATTGGAAAAGACCACTCAGTCTAACACTTCCGTCTGGATCATCGGAGGCGGAAAAATGGGAGAAGCTTTTCTGGGCGGGGCGTTCCGCTATTTCTCGGAGATCGGACGTGAGAAGGACCTTCTTGTGATAGAGCCTGTCGACACCATTCGGGATCAGCTCTCCTGCAAATACCCGGTTTTGACCTTCCCGTCTGTTGGCAATGTCCTACAGGCCGGACTTTTTCCGGAAGTCATTTTTTTTGCTGTCAAGCCAGACCGATTCCCGGAGCTTTCAGAAGAGCTTCTCTCCCTTTCTTCCGCTTCTTCCGCGGCACTTGCCATTTCGGTTATGGCTGGGGTCACCCTCTCTCAACTTGAGCGCAGCTTGCCTGATCTCAGATGGGTCAGGACCATGTCAAATCTTGCCTTGACGACGGGGGAGGGGATGACTGTTATCGCCCCGGGATCCCTGGCAACAATTTCGGATGAACGTCTTGTCCTTGAGCTTTTTTCCCGAATGGGGAAAGCTATTTGTCTTCCTGAAAGGGATTTTGATATTGCGACAGCCATTGCCGGGTCCGGTCCTGGCTTTATGGCTCTGGTTGGAGATGCATTGGTTGATTCCGGGGTGCTTCATGGGTTGAAGAAAGAAACCGCATCCCTTCTGGTGGCACAGATGTTTGTGGGAACGGGAACGCTTCTTCTTTCCGGTTCGTTTCCTGCAGAATTGAAAGGTCAGGTTTCCTCTCCCGGAGGAACAACCATTGAAGGTCTTGCCAGCCTGGAGTCCAGGGCTGTTCGTGGGGCGTTTATTGAGGCAGTATCGGCTGCAGTGAAGAAATCCCGGTTGCTCGGAGAAGGGGGGGCAGCCCGGCGTCATTGAGTGACTGCTCCCCCCGGGGAGAGGTCAGGGAAGCGTCCTGCCCCTTCCCCTTGAAGCGAACCTCCACATTTTGGAGTGTTTTTGAACTTTTTTTACACAAAATATTAAAAGGTTTTCATCCCCTCTTGGCATGGAAAAGGGGGTATTCTGCCTTCATTATTGATCAATGAAACGCTTCTTATCAGTTCAGGAGAACGGCTAGCTTTTCAGTCGTCCACCCAACGCTGATTTTTGACGGGAAAACGAAAAGAGGGTTGTCGATGTTGCTCTACAGGCTTTTGTATTTGTATTCCTGGATTATCATTATTCGTGCGCTGATCTCATGGATCCTTACTGACCGATCCCACCCTGTCGTACGATTCCTGGAGATGTTGACCGAGCCGGTTCTGGCTCCAGTCCGAAAACTTGTTCCGCCGGAAAAACTCGGGGGGATGGATATTTCACCACTGATCGTCATTTTCCTGATTCAGGTTCTTCAGCATTTTATCTATTGATGTTCGGCCAAGATCTCCATTTGCCGGGATGCAATCCATCTTCTTTTGCCGAGAGGAGGTTTTTTGATGATCGACCATAACCGAATCAACGAACTAAGACACATGGAGTTTGGAAAAGCTTTCCGTGGATATGAGCCGAAAGATGTTGATGCCGTTCTTGCTCAGGTCATTGCTGAAATGACGGAGCTTCTTGATGAGCGTCGGGGATTTGAGGAACGGCTTGCAGAATATTCTGCCCGTTCAGGGGATATATCCGGAAAAGAAGCTCTGGTTGGCGCAACATTATTAAAAGCCGAGCAGATAGCGGAATCACTCAGGGAGTCAGCCAGAAGAGAGTCCGAGTCCATGATCGAAGAGGCCAGAAGGGAGGCTTCACGAGTTCTTGACGAGGCAAAAACCGTCTATTCCCGATCTGTTCAGGAAATGGAAAGAACAAGGGACGAGTGGCTTCTTGGTCTTTCGAGCGTGCGACAGGACGTCCAGAAGCTTTTGGCGGGACTTTCCCAGCTGGAAGAGAAGTGGTTGTTTCTGGATCCTGATCGGAACCGGAGTGATGAGGCGCAGGAGACAGGCTCTTGACTCACAGTGCACAAAATGTTTCCCGACTTTGTGTCTGTGTTCATCCGGGAAAAAAGGTGAACCGGCTTTATGCGATTGACGGGGAGATTCATATTGACCTTGAGGCACGAGCTATCGAAGGTCAGGCGAACAAGTACCTTCTGAGATTCCTGGGAAAGATCCTCTCGGTCCCTCCATCTCTCCTGTCGATCCACCGGGGCATCTCCTCACGCTACAAAGAGATTGTTTTTCCCATTTCAGAAGACGAGCTGTCAGAGCGTGCGAAAAATCTTTTTTCGGACGGTTGATCAGTCGAACGTCAGATTTGCGCTCTTGACCTCATGCCCGTCGTCCACCCTGATGTCAAGGGTGATGGAGTCAACGGGAGACCCCCCGAGCCACAGTGTTCGCTCTGATGTTTCTCCGGGAGAGATCGGCTCAAACAAAAGGTATGTCGGGGGGAGCTTAAGCGGGATGGTTGACCCATTTCCGATCTTGTAGTGGGCACCGAGAATCTGGTATTTGATAGGGGTTTTTCCTGTCAGGTGGATCTTGAAATAAGCAACTGAAGGGGAGAGCATCATCTGGATATTCATGTTCCAGTCGAGCCCCTGTATGTTCTGGAAGGTCGTTCTTGTGCTGATGCTTCTTTCCGAAACGACCTTGTGTTTTCCAAAAAGAGGCTTTCCGGAAAGTCCTACGATAGATCCGCCGATTCCGGCAACCAATAAAAGGCCGACAACAATATAGACTGCGACCGCTGTCGGTGAAAAGCCAGGTTCTTCCCTCGGTTTCGATGGTTGGAAAAAAGCCTCGTCCGGCAACTCCTGGTAGGGGTTTTGTCCATCCTTCGGTGCAGTCGCGGAGGTTGGTGGCGCAGGATTTTTCGAACCATGGCGATCGTGGTCACCCTGTTCTTTTTGCTCTTTTTTGGGGGGTGTCGCGGGTGAGGATGTCATCTGGGCTCTGTGGCTCCGAAAGAATTAGTCACTGTCTTTTCTCCTGATCAAGCATAATTTTCCCATTCTAACCCGACTTGCTTCGGAGGGCAAGGATAGAGCAGCTGTTGTCTCTTTCCTGCGGATTTCCTGTCGAGTGGTGTTATGTGCCGTTTCTTTTTCTGGCCAATGTTTTTATATGGTTTTATATGTACTTGAAGACATTAAAATTTCCGTGTTTTGTTTTCGATCTTTTTCCTCTATCCTGAAAATACTGCGTTGTCTCGTTTTGGCAACTGATTGCAGAATGTCATCCGCGGGAGATCGGTGAATATGGATTATGATGTCATTACTATCGGAGCGGGCGGAGGGGCTTACCCAGCCGCATTCAGACTGGCCCGAATGGGAATGGGCGTCTTGATGGTTGATCCGAAGGGAGTTATGAGCGGGAACTGTCTGGCAGAGGGATGCGTTCCCTCGAAAGCTGTTCGCGAGGTGGCGGAACAATGGGATCGTCAGCGGAGATTTTCTTCTTTCGGAATTAAGGGTGACCGGAGTCTCGACTTTGCCGCTCTGATGGGCCACAAGGATGCGGTGCAACGGTTTCGTTATGAACAGCACGCGAAAGAGTTGTCCAGAACTCCGGGAATGACCCTCCTTAAGGGTACAGCCAAAATGATCTCTGATCATGAGGTTTCTGTCCTGACGGATGCGGGTGAGAAAAGTTTTTCCGGAAAATATATTTTAATCGCAAGCGGATCCGACGTCTTTGTCCCTCCGCTTCCCGGAGCGGAGCTTTGCCTGACAAGCCATGACCTTTACAAGATGAATTCCACGCTGAAATCATGTCCTTCTTCAATGGTTGTGATCGGTGGAGGGTATGTCGGTCTTGAAACCGCCACTTTTTTTGCTTCGTTCGGCACAAACGTCACACTCCTTGAAATCGGGGAGACGTTGCTTCCCGGTGTCGACCCGGAAATCGTCTCGATGCTCGTTCCCCAAATCTCATCTCTTGTTACACCGGTTCTTTCCGCACAGCTTCTTTCTGTATCCTCCCGGACTGACGGAAAAAAGATTGTGCGTTATCGTCAGAACGAGATGGATTTGGAGATTGTCGCGGAGATGGTTTTTCTGGCGGCGGGAAGACGTCCGGTTATCCCTGGAGGGGTCAGGGAGCTTGGGGTTGTGGTGACCAAAAAAGGGATTGAGGTTGACGACCGGATGAAAACAAATATCTCCCATGTTTTTGCATGTGGTGATGTGAACGGAAAAACGCCCCTTTTTCATGCGGCTGTCAGACAGTCCCTGGTGTGTGCACACCAGATCCTCGGGGGGGACCTTGCGTCTGACAGGATGAATTTTGAGTCGGTCCCGACAACGGTGTTTACCTTGCCGGCGGCTGCTTATGTTGGATTGACGCCATCGACCCTGACAGAAAGGGGAATTCCTTTCAAGAGAGCCACGTATTTGTTCGAAGAAGATTCCCGTGCCCAGATTCTTGGAGAAACTGGTGGGGGGATCCATCTGTTTTTTCATCTTGAAACGCGTAAGCTTCTGGGGGGATATGTCGTCGGAATTGATGCTGGGAACTTGATCGGAGAGATCGGACTTGCTGTCTCGGCCGGATTGTCGGCCGGGGATCTCGCTTCTTTTGCCGACCAGCACCCGATGGCATCAGAAGGGATCTCTAAAGCGGCAAGGTCACTTTTCTGAGCACAGTCTAAAATCGACTGGCTGTTTCCGGGGGATCTTGTTTTTCAATGTCCACTGTCCTGGGATGCCCACACACAAGGGGGAAACATGGCAAAAGAGTTGACGGAATCGGATCTTGAAGCCATCGATGGCTATTGGCGTGCAGCCAATTATCTGGCACTGGGGATGCTGTACCTCAGGGAAAACCCCCTTCTTCGCGAACCGCTTGCTCCGGCCCATATCAAAAGACGTCTTCTGGGACATTGGGGATCTGACCCGGGACAAAGCTTTATCTGGGTTCACCTGAATCGGCTGATTCGGGAGCAGGATCTCAACACCCTTTATATCAGCGGTCCGGGGCATGGGGCTCCGGCAATCCTTGCCAATGCCTATCTTGAAGGGACCTATTCCGAAGTTTATCCGGACCGTGGTCAGGATATCGAAGGCCTCCGCCAGTTTTTCAGAAAGTTCTCAAGTCCTGGAGGGGTTGGAAGCCACTGCACTCCTGAGCTTCCGGGATCGATCAATGAAGGTGGAGAACTGGGCTACAGCCTGTCCCATGCATTTGGGGCGGCATTCGATCATCCGGACCTGATCGTTGCCGCCGTTGTTGGGGATGGAGAGGCGGAAACGGGTCCTCTGGCCACATCCTGGCACTCAAACAAGTTCTTGAATCCGGCACAGGACGGGGCCGTTCTCCCGATCCTTCATCTGAACGGTTATAAAATCGCAAATCCGACCATCTTGTCGCGCATCTCTCCTTCGGAGATCAAGAGTCTCTTTGTCGGCTACGGATACACTCCTTATTTGGTGGAAGGAGATATTCCGATGGAGATGCATCGAAATATGGCAAGAACGTTGGACCGCTGTCTCCGTGATATTCGTTCGATCCAGCGAAAGGCTCGCGAAGAGGGGGAGACGGGTAGACCCCGGTGGCCGATGATCATTTTGAGAACACCCAAAGGATGGACTGCGCCAAAAACTCTTGATGGTCACAAGATTGAGGGATTCTGGCGGGCTCATCAGGTCCCGATCCTGGATGTCGAGAGTAATGCGGCCCATTTGAAAATTCTGTCCGACTGGCTGATGAGTTATCGTCCTGAAGAGTTGTTTGATGATCATGGTCGGCTTCGGGAGCGATTCAGGGCTCTTGCTCCACAAGGAGACAGACGGATGAGCGCCAATCCCCTGGCCAATGGCGGATTGTTGCGAAAGCCTCTCCGGCTTCCGGACTACCGGACTTATGGGGCAGAGTTTTCAAAGCCCGGAACAAAATATCAGGGGAACACTCAAGTTCTTGGGGAGTTTCTCAGGGATGTATTTCGGGATAACCCGAACAACTTCCGGTTGATGGGGCCCGATGAAACGGCATCCAACCGGCTCAGTGCCGTCTATGATGTTTCCAAAAAAGCCTGGATGGGTGATATCCTTCCGGAAGATGCCGATGGGTCGGAGCTGTCAAAAACCGGCCATGTCATGGAGATGCTGAGCGAGCATACCCTTGAGGGTTGGCTTGAAGGGTATCTTCTGACGGGGAGACATGGTTTTTTTAATACATATGAAGCCTTTGCCCATATTATTGATTCCATGGTGAATCAGCATGCCAAATGGCTTGAAAAGTGCAAAACCGAGGTCTCCTGGCGCGCGCCGATTTCCTCTTTGAATATTTTGCTGAGCTCAACCGTATGGCGCCAGGATCATAACGGATTTACCCATGAAGATCCCGGATTTATTGATGTTATTTCCAACAAAAGCGCTTCTGTCACAAGGGTTTATCTTCCTCCTGACGCGAACTGCCTTTTGTCGGTGGCAGACCATTGTCTTAGAAGCACCGATTACATCAACGTGATTGTGGCGGACAAGCAGCCCCACCTTCAGTTTCTGGATATGGACAGTGCCGTTCGCCACTGTGCCAAGGGGATAGGTCTTTGGGAATGGGCTTCAAATGACGCGGGATCCGTTCCGGACGTTGTCATGGCAAGCGCAGGAGATGTCGTGACGATCGAGTCTGTTGCCGCAGTGGCTATCTTGCGGGAGCATTTTCCGGATCTCAGAATTCGCGTTGTTAATGTTGTCGACCTTTTCAAGCTGCAGCCTGAATTGGAGCACCCGCATGGCCTTTCAGACCGTGACTTCGACAGCCTTTTTACGATCGACAGGCCCATTATTTTTAATTTTCATGGATACCCGTCACTGATCCATAAATTGGCCTACCGGAGAAAAAATCATGCGAACCTCCATGTTCGCGGATACAAGGAGCAAGGAGGACTTAACACTCCATTGCAACTGGCTATTGCCAACCAGATAGACCGGTTCAACCTGGCGATCGATGTGATCGATCGTGTTCCTCGTCTCCAGTGTACAGGGGCCCATGTAAAGGAGTGGTTAAAGGATCAGATTACAGACCACTTGAATTATGCGAAAAAAGAAGGTCTTGATCGCCAGGAAATCACCGAGTGGAAATGGCCATTCTGATTTCGACATATGGATGCGCTGGTTGTCAAAAGCGTTGGATTGAAAAAATAAGTGGGAAACTTAAGGGAGGTGCAGATGTCATCTGAAAAAACGGGTATGTCGGCAACGAAAGCGTCTTCACGACTTGATGGATTGACCAGGCTTGGACAGAGCCTCTGGCTTGACAGTATCAGCAGGGAGCTGATGGACTCTGGAGAGTTGAAAAACCTGATTGAAGTGACAGGGATCAGGGGCATGACCTCGAATCCGACGATCTTTGAAAAGGCCATTAACGGGAGCCCTTCCTACGATGCCGAAATTGCGATTCTTTCCCGAAAAGGGTACTCAACAGAGCAAATTGTCCGTTTTCTGATGGTGAGGGACATTCGAAGAGCCTGTGACTTTTTTCTTCCTCTCCACAAGGAGTCTGGAGGGAGTGACGGCTTTGTGTCGATCGAGGTGAGCCCGCTTTTATCCCGGGAGACGAAAGCGACTGTGGCCGAAGCAAAACTTTTGCATGCGCTTGTGGACCACCCCAACCTGATGGTGAAGGTGCCTGGAACTCCGGAGGGAATGCCTGCAATCGAGGAGTTGACCGCCATCGGCATATCGATCAATGTCACGCTTCTTTTTTCTCCCGAAGCTTATACAAATGCGGCAATGGCCTATATAAAAGGGCTTTCCCGATTTTTTGAGAAAGGCGGTGACATCTCTCGGGTTCATAGTGTGGCGAGTGTTTTTGTCAGCAGGATTGATACGTTAGTTGACCGAAAACTGTCAGATCTTAAAAAAACACAGGCGGACAGCTTGAAAGGACGCCTCGGGATCGAGAACTGCCGCACGATTTATGCCATTTTTGAAGAGCTGTTCAGGGGAGAGCGAACCAGGACACTCATGGGTAACGGCGCACATGTTCAAAGGCCTCTTTGGGCGTCGACAGGAACAAAGAATCCTGAGTATTCGGATGTCCTGTATGTGGATTCGCTGATTGCACCGGATACGGTCAATACTGTTCCCATGGCGACTCTAAAGGCATTTGTCGATCACGGCAAGGTTTCTCCGGCACTCTTGGCAAAAAAAGGAAGAGACGAAGCTTTCTACAAGGATCTTGCCTCTTTGGGAATATCCTGCGATCAGGTCTTCGAAACGCTTCTTGAAGAAGGTCTGAAGTCATTCGAGCAGTCATTTGAGACGCTGAATCTGGCAATTGCCGACAAGGTCAGGATCATGAATCCGGAGAGAGCTTCAGACAAGGGAGTTCCGGAGACGTCTGACTGGGCCAATGAAACGAAAACGTTGATCGAGACATGGGAAAAATCAGGTGTTCCCGGAAAATAGGATTGTACACAGTCAAGGTCAGGAGCCCCGGATAAGGGGCTCCTAACCCAGCAGGTCTATTTTTGTGACAGGATCCATTTCACGATTTCCTCGGCTTGTGGAAGAGGAAGTCCCGGATGCGGTGGCATAGCCATCCCACCTGTGTCTGCAGTCCAGTTCCCGCCACCTCCGGTAATGATCTTTTGTGCCAGAACCTTGACGACCCCTTTTTTCCCCCGGTAGCGGTCAGCAATCATTTTAAATGAAGGGCCCACAAGCTTTTGGTCGACGCTGTGGCATGAAGCGCAGTCCTGGGACCCCATGATTTTCTGAACATTGCCCGCTTGAGCCGTTTGGGTGAAAAGAAGCCCGGCAAAGAGTGCGCCAGAAAGAACGATCTTGTTCATTATGTTCTCCTTTGCATGAAATGCGATGAAGCAATGTTATGAGACAATCATTTCCAAAGTCGACCTTAGTCTACCATTCTCTCTATAAATCTGTATGTGTGTTGTCGTACATATGCTTAATGGCCAAGATTATCCGGTTGAAGAAACTTGGGGGTCTAGCAAAAATAACGGGAACACTTAGGTTGAACTTGTCTGGGGATTGATCCGGCAGTTCCATTCCCCATGAAATTCCGCTGGCTCAATGGATAGGGCGGCCATCTCGTCATCCGGCAACCTGATCCCGGCCTCATAGCGGTTCTCGTCAAGGCCCGCCTTGATTTTCAGGCCTTGACGGGTCGTGGTGC